>CAYJRE010000007.1:0-43604 GCA_964372665.1 uncultured archaeon
CAATCCCGGAAGAAGCCCACGCCTTTAGGCGTGGGAGTTTCACGCTTCTGCGGGCGCGATTTTCTTCCAGCGTGGGGGTCACCAATAGCTTCCGAATAGTATGAGCGGGTGCTCCCAAAAACGAACGCAATCTTGGCATGGCCTCCGATACCAAAACACGATAGTATATAAGACCCCGTTGCCGTTTGGCAGGCATTTTTCTCCCATTCTTTCCCTATTCCTATTTAAATCATCCCCATGGGTTTTGCTTTATACCGCGCCGGAAAGGGTGGCCTATCCCTTTAGTGTTGGTTAGAAACAACAAAGGGAAAGAGGTTTTTTGATGAACCTTTTTTCCTAAAAAAGGTTCTGGAGGAGATAGAAATATGGCCGAAAAGCCCCATATCAATTTGATTTTCATTGGTCACGTCGACCACGGAAAAAGCACACTCGTAGGGAGATTCTTGTACGACACGGGAGCCCTGCCCGAAAACGAATATAGGAAAATAAAGGAAGAGGCCGAAGCGCGCGGAAAAGGAAGCTTTGCTTTTGCTTATGTCATGGATAATCTGAAAGAGGAACGCGAACGCGGCGTCACGATTGACGTTTCCTACAAGAAATTCACCGGACAAAAAAACAATTTTACGATCATCGACGCGCCCGGACACCGGGACTTTGTCAAAAACATGATTACCGGAACAAGCCAAGCGGATGCCGCTGTTTTGGTTATTTCCGCGAAGGAAGGAATCCAACCCCAAACCAAAGAGCACGCGTTTTTGGCGCAAGTGATGGGAATCAAAGCCATTACGGTTGCAATAAACAAGATGGATGAAGTCCAATACAAAGAAGTCGAGTACAACAAAGTGCGAGACGAAGCCGCCAAATTGCTCAAAACAGTTGGATTCAAGGACGAGCAAATCGCCATCATTCCGGTTTCAGCGTGGATGGGAGATAACGTCGCCAAGCCAAGCGCCAACATGGCCTGGTATAAAGGACAAACCTTACTCCAACGCTTGGATATCTTGAGTGCTCCCGCGTTGCCTACGGATAAGCCCTTGCGTTTGCCGATCCAAGACGTATATTCGATTAAGGGAGTGGGCACCGTTCCTGTTGGACGCGTGGAAACGGGAATCATGAAGCCCGGCGACAAAATAATCGTCATGCCGAGCAAGGCCCAGGGAGAAGTCAAATCGATTGAAGCGCACCACGAACAATTGCCGCAAGCGATTCCCGGAGACAACATTGGATTCAACGTCCGCGGATTGGAACGAAAAGACATCAACCGTGGAGACGTGGTGGGGCATCCTACCAACATTCCAATGGTAGCCAAAGAGTTCCAAGCCCAAATCGTGGTCTTGAATCACCCGACCGCGATTCCGGTTGGATACACGCCCGTTTTCCACATGCATACGGCTCAAATGAGCTGCACGCTGTCGGAAATCCTCAAGAAACTGGACCCCAAAACGGGTGCCGTGCAGGAAGAGAACCCAAAATTTTTGAAGACCGGGGATGCCGCGGTCGTGAAAATCATTCCCCAGAAGCCTTTAGTCGTTGAGGAATTCAAGAAATTCCCTTCCTTGGGAAGATTCGCGGTCCGAGACATGGGCCAAACCGTTGCCGCGGGTGTCGTGTTGAGTGTGACACCGCGCGAGTAAAATGTGATTAAAAATTTGGCGGGGCGAGTTTGGTTATGCAAAAAGCACGCATCAAACTCACGAGTCCTAATCTCGATTCCCTGCAAGACATTTGTGGCAAAATCGTGGACGTGGCGGACCGAACCGGGGTCAAGCACACCGGCGTCATTCCGCTGCCAACGAAAAAATTAACCATTCCGACACGCAAATCTCCATGCGGAGGCGGAACCGAAACCTACGAGCGCTGGCAGATGCGCGTGCACAAGCGCATGCTCGACATCCAAGCGGACGAACGCACGCTTCGCAGGGTGATGCGCGTCGATATCCCCGAAAACGTTCACATTGAGATAGAACTAAAAGAGGGTAAATAGCAGTTCGTCTGGGTACCATTCATGGTACCCTAACATTCTTTTGGTCAAGCTTTTCTACTAGAAAAGGTTGGTGCCGCATTGAGATTGAGCTCAAAGAAGGAAAGTAGTACTGTCTGGGTACCTGATAAGGTACCCTGCCTCTTTTTTCACCAATACTTTTTTACCAAAAAAGATTGTTTTACGTTCATTCCCGTATTTGGGTTTTTTTTTAGGGGGTTTTTTTATAAACGCCTAGTGGTACGAGTTTGTAGAATATGGCTTGCAGTGGGGGAAACCTCGTTGTTTGCCAAGACATGAGGAGGTGTCTGCAACATGGATCAAAAGATTGGGTCCTGGGCTTTCATTATCGGCGTAATCATTGCCATTATTGCCGGATTGCTCGGTACCAGTATCTTCGGAGGAGCAGCCAGTTGGCTTCCCTTGGTCTTTGTGATTCTGGGAGTCATTATTGGTTTTCTCAACATCACGGACAAGGAAACCACGTCCTTTTTGGTGGCGACCATTGCGTTGCTAGCCGGTGGAGCAGTTAACTGGGGAGTCATTCCAGCAGTAGGAAGCGCTCTCGGAACCATTTTCTCGCTGATTGCGTCCTTGATGGCACCCGCAGCCATTATTGTGGGATTGAAAGCCGTTTGGAACTTGGCGAGCAACCGATAACGATTCCTTTCACGAGCGGGGGAAAACCCCGTTCAATCCTTTTTTTTATTTTAACATGAGGAATAGAAGCATGCTTTTATAGGATGTTATACTCTTCCCTCTCATCCGCAGGGGTTGAGCACATGGCGAGTGGTTTACCAAATTGGGTTCCCTTGGTTGGAATCATTGGTGTTATCGTTTTGGTTTTTGGATTTTGGGTGATTGGAGTTTACAATGGGGAAATATCCCGAGACCAAGGAGTGCAGGGAGCATGGTCCAACGTGGAAGTGCAATACCAACGAAGATTTGATTTGGTTCCCAATTTGGTGAACACCGTTAAAGGAGTGGCAGGATTTGAGCAGGAAACTCTCACTAAACTCACAGCGCTCCGCTCGCAATGGCAAACCCAAACCAATGTGAACGAGAGGATTACTACGGCCAACCAGTTCGAGTCCACGATTTCCAAGCTATTATTGATTACCGAAAACTATCCCGAGTTAAGAGCCACGCAGGCCTTTCAGGATTTGATGGTGCAGTTAGAAGGGACCGAAAATAGGATTAGCACCGAACGCACGCGCTACAACGACGCGGCGCGCGAATACAACGTGTACATTTCAGTCATTCCCAACTCTTTCTTTTTGGGGGGAAAACAACGCAAGACTTTTTTTGAATCCGCGAGCGGAACGGAAAACCCCCCGCAAGTGCCAACGGATTTCACTCCCTAAAAACCTAAAAACAAAAAATGGGTGAATGAAAAATGAAAAACCGTCCAGTCATTCTTTTTTTTGGCATTCTCTTGCTTTTAGGGGTTTTTCTCCCCGCGCACGCACAACAATTTATTCAAATTCCTAGCCCGCAAGGGTACGTGACGGACCTGTCGGGGATATTGTCTGCGGGAGAAAAGCAAATTCTCGAAACACGATTGCAAACAGTAGAAAAAGATACCGCGGTTGAAGTTGTCATTCTCGTTGTTCCCACCACGCAGGGGGAGGACATTTCCCAATTTGCCACGCGCGTTTTTGACCAGTGGAAAATTGGGAAAAAAGGAAAAGACAATGGGTTGCTGATTGTTTTAGCCACGCAGGATAGGGCGTATTTCATGGAAACCGGATATGGGTTGGGGGGAACATTGCCCGATGCCCTTTTGGGGCGCATTGGCAGAGAAAAAATGGTTCCCTTATTCAAAGATGGAAAATTTTCAGCAGGATTGATTGCAGGATTGGATGACATCGAAGGATATTTACGCAACGACCCAAACGTGGTTGCGGAATATGAAACAAACCCCATTTCAACTATTTTTCCTTCGCAAAATATTGTTTTCGAGGCATTCGACTTTGGATTTGTCATGATTGGAATCGTTTTGATTTTGTTTTTACTCTTGCTCGCCAAAATGTGGCACCATTTTTCTTCGCAAGAGAATGGAAAAGGAGACTTTTTGAAGCAAACATTCATCCTTCTCATGGTAGGGGTATTTTTCACTATTTTCATTGGAATATTCACCCTCATCCTCTTGGGGGGATTTTACGGATTCACCATCACGGGGATTTTGTTTTTGTATTGGCTCATTTTCTCCAAAGTGCCCATTTTTCCAAAAGGAAGCAGTTCCACTTATTCCCGCATCGGGGGTTTTGGAGGGGGGATTGGCGGAGGCCGATTCAGAGGAGGAGGCTTTTCGGGAGGAGGAGGGTTTGGAGGATTTGGAGGGGGAAGAACAGGCGGCGGAGGAGCGGGAGGACGATTTTAATTGGGAGAAGATTGTATTTAAAAACCCGTTGTTACGTGGGTGGTTTGGTTGTATGTGCGGTTTGGTTTCTTTTTTGAGGTTTGCTCTATAAAGCGAAACAAACGAAACTATTTTTTGGGGGTTTGAGAAGATGAAGAAAACGATACTATCTCTATTGGTTGCTTTTTTTGTGTTGACGAGTTTTGTTTCCTTTGGTTTGGCGGACGACTCAATTGCGGGAGAACAACTTATTCAAGCCGAGCCCGTTCCGGAGGAAAATACAATGACAAGTACTGACGTTCAGGCCGAGCCTACTCTGCTCGAATCAACAAACGTTGAACCAGTGCCTGTTCCACTCAAGCAATCGCTTGCAGAACCGCAGTCCGTTCCAGTCGAACCGTGTTTGGTGAACGATTCTGTAAATTGCCTGCCAACAACTCCCGTTGATATCGATCCGTGTCTAATAAGTGATTCGGTGAACTGTCTGCCCGCTCAACCGGTAGACCCGTGTTTAGTGAGTGATTCCGTAAATTGTACTCCACCAACCCCTATCGACCCTTGCTTGGTCACCGATTCGGTTCACTGCCTACCCGCCGGCCCCGCGCTACCGGCGGACCCGTGCTTGGTGAATGATGCCGCGTCATGCGACCCACCCACGGGAACGCAACCCGTTCAACTAGGGGGGGAAGAATCCAACTCGGCCCCCCTCTATGCGTTCAATCCATTATGGAATCCGTCTCCTCCAAAACCGAGCAGCGGAACGTTCGAGACGCCGACCCAACCCCCCGCCGTCGAATTGGCGGAAGAGGGACCCGACCCCGCCATCGTAGCATTAGCGGATGGACGACCCAAACCATGGTTGAACCCTCTGATTGGGGCTCCCACCCCCTTTCCCCCCAATTCGCCCTTTTTGGGTTTATTTGCCGGAGCCAACACTCCTATATTAGGATTGCTAATCCTGCTCATTTTGGCCGGAGTTTTGATTGGTCGCCGGCGCAGCGCGAAATAGGGAACATGGTTTTCCTTAAAGACTCTCCATACACAAAAAGAATATGGCCTCCCTCCTTTGCGGTTTCACTGAAAACCAACGAGAGTGCTTTTTTATTCTCAGAAAAGGTGGAGAAGCCGTATGCCAGTATCAGAGGAAGTAGACGAAATCAACGAATACTTACGGATCCGCCGGGAAAAGCAAATCAAGGGAGAATTACCAAAACCCGACTACACTCCGCCCGTGGTGAAGAGGATTCGCGAAGCCATTTGGGGAAAAAAGAAAGTAGAAAAACCCGTTTTGAAAAGCGTCCAACCCACGTACGTGAGCCCAGTGGCCCAAGCGGCCATGCGAAAACAACTCGCTGAAGTAGTGGACTCCGCCCCCCCATTCGTGATTCCAACCCCTTCGCCGGGAACATTCCCCTTACCCGCCCAAACGGACCGCCCTGCTCCGGTTTCCCGAACTCCCTTGCCTGGGACCCAAACCCAAGAAAAAGGGCCCACTCTCTCTTCACCGCCTAAACGGCCCAGTATTTTCCAGTACTTTTTCCGAAACCCCTTCCCGCGTTCGGTTTCCCCTGAAACCCGCATCGTGACGCCCACCACCTTCCCAAAAACTCCTCTCCGCGTTTCCCCGCTGCGACCGGATTACGCGCCAATTCCCCCTATTCCAGGAAAAACAACCTTGCCCGAAACAACCTCCGCCAAAAAATTTGGATTGATTCCACTGGTTCCAACCCGCTCATCCACGCTCCCCGAAACACGGAACCCGACTCCGGATTCCATTCCCATGAGTGAAGAAGATCGTATTCCCCCTGCTTCGAGTCCCATACCCACAGATGCCCCTCCCTGGGTTCAAAGAAGGGAGCAAGAACCGGGCATGATTACTGCGCGAGAAGCCGCACACCCTTCTTCCGAAACGGAAAAAAAGCTCCCTTGGCTAACCGAAAAGCAAATCGTTCCATGGGTGGACCGCCAAAAGGAACGTTCGTCAGCGATTTTTCCCGAAACACATTCTCCGCTCAACACTTCTATACCGAGAAGCGAAACAGAAAAACCCGTCATCACCAAACCATGGATTTCAGGCGAAATCAAAGTCGAAGAAAGCCAACCCTCCCCCGAGAAAACAGCAGAAGAAAACGCTTCCCCCCAAACCGAATTAGAAGAAGAAATCTCCGAAGAAGAAGCATTGGAACGATTGCCCTTCGAAGACGTAGAGGGATTGACGGAATCCGACATCGATTATTTGGACAAAAAAGAACGCGAACACCAAGCCCAACGCCAAAAACTCGAAGAAGATGCAGTGACCCCCGAAGAACTGAAAGAAAAACTCTACCAACAAGAAATCCGATTGGAAACCGCCCTCAAAGACGAGCCCGCTTCCCAAACCACCCAAAAAGAAGAAATATTACGACGATTGAAGAAAATGATGCAAGAAGAAGGGGATTCCGCTCCCCCCACCCGCAAAAATTAACTTTTTCACGATTATTCGTAATATTTAAAGAGGGGGCTGCCCGTAAAGGTATACATGCATTCTCGATGGGGGATATTGGTCCTTTTGGGGGTTTTAGCGTTTTTACCCTCGAGCCACGGCCTCCCCAGTTGCAATGACATCGAAATTTCTCCAACGCACGTCAATCTGGTCGAGAATGAAATCGATCGAAGCCTACACCTCACACTCGAAAACGAGGACTCACACGATTTTGAAGTCGAGGACATTCGCCTCATCGAAAACCACCCCCAATTCGATATCCGTATTCGTGATATTCCCGACCAAATCAATGGGGACAGCACGGCAGTCCTGCGACTCGAATACGATACGCACGATGTGAATGCGGATGTCAACGCGAATTTTACCATCCAAATCCAGGGCGATTTCGAAGGAACCAATCTCGATTGCTCGTTTTCGGATTTGACCTTTACCATTCAAGCCACGATTCAAAACTCGCAAAACGTGTGCCGCGCGATTACGGTAACTTCGAATGACGTTTCGCTCATCGAAAATTCAACGATACAACACCCCATTCGAATCGAAAACCCCACAGACAAAGATTTTACGATTGAAGGCTTTTCCATCTTCGATGATTCGAGCGCATTTTCCGTTGATTTGAATCCCCGCTTCAGTAACGCGAGCTTCGAACGCATCATTCCCGCCAACACGACCAAAACCTACCCCGTTGATATCGACTCACACTCCGTAAGCTCGGATTCCGAGGACACCGCTTTCATCGAAATCCGTGGCCAATTCTCGGACGGAAATCCGTGCTCATTCTCCGAAATCACGGGAGAATTTCAAATCACTGTTGAAGACACCGGGGTTGAGGCCGCGGTGTGCTCGGAAATCAGCGTGAGCGCGCCCCTTGTACGGATTGTTTCCGGGGAAACGAGCGCCCATTCTTTTTCACTCCTCAACAATTTCACCCAAACCTTTTACGTGGACGAATACAAAATTGTGGACAAAAATTATCAAGTGAATTTTGAGCCCTTGGTCACCCCCGAAAAAATTCCTTTCCAAGATTCCGGAGAATTCACGTTCAATGCCACCGGTTATTCCAACAACCAAGGCTTCGACTCTAACGCCTTCCTTGCCCTCAAAGGCCATTTCACGAGCGGAAGCACGTGCATCATCCCCAACAAGAAGATCCCATTCGCCTTCATGGGAAACGCGGGGGCCGCTTGCACCGCTTTCTATGCTGGAATCAAACCCGTGAACATCCTCAAAGGAACGAATACGCTGGAAGTGTACTTTCACAATCCCCTTTTCCAAGAAGCTCAAATCCAATTCCGATTGAATAATGGAAATGTGTCCCCCTCTCAAACCACGATTCCCGCGAACGAAGCCAAATTCTTCACCCTACATTTTTCCAATGCGAGCGAAAACCAAACCCTCCAAATCCAAACCATTATACCCGGATGCACCATTCCCAACGCCACGACCCAATTATTATTCTCAGGATTAGATGGCTCGCCGGTCCAACTAAAGAATCCTCCCCCCATTTTAACGCTTGGGAGTGCGAAAGAATTTGCCTTAACTCTCGAAAACAAATCAGCCTTTTCGCAAGAAGCCGAAATCACGCTCATTACGAAGCCGGGAAACCAAAAATTCACGCGCACAATTGAAATTCCCGGACTCGATGAACCCCTGGTTTTCTTTCCCACGAGTATTTTACAAAGAAAAAACGTAGTCATTGTCCAAATGAAGAGCGCAGGCTACATCGTTTCGCACACAATCCGATTGGAAAAAGAAGAAGTCGGTACGACTACCACTCCGGCCCCCACTCCGACTTCGGGGCAACCTACTGTTGGAACCACTCCCTTTGCTCCCACCACCGGATTGCTAAGCGGAGCCAGCGGATTAGGGGCCAGCCTTATCGTGCTAATCGTTGTTTTGTTGGTCTGGTATTTCACTCGAATGCGCATGGAAACCAAACCCATTTTGTTGGAAGAACTGGCCGCCGAAGAATTGCCCGAAGAACCCTGGATGAAACCCCTTAAAGAGTAAAAGAACCCGGGTTTCCCGCGCTCGCTTTATATAGCTTTCTCACCGGTTTTTGCTTAGGAAATAAGGGGTACACTGCTTTCCTGCGGGAAAGTGAATGCCGTCCGGAAAATGCTCTTTTTCTGACGCACGTGTGCTCTTCGTTTTACTGGACTATCCACGGATGGTAGTGGAAAAATGACACGTGCACGACACAATCCTCGCAAGGGAAGCATCGCGTATCGGCCGCGCAAGCGCGCCCGAAGAGAAATCCCGAGCTTCAGCTCCTTTCCCATCTTACCCGGTCCTTCGAAACCCGTCAATTTTTTTGGCTACAAAGCCGGAATGGTCCACTTGATTGCTCAGTCCCTGCACCCGGGAGGAAAAAACGACAAAATGGAAATCCAACTTCCCTCCACCGTGATCGAATGTCCTCCCCTTCCCGTGTGGGGAGTGCGATTGTATTCCCAAGATGCCTACGGAATGCGGGTATTGGGCGAATTTTCGGTCGACAAACTCTCAACTTCCGCGATGAAACGCCTAAAAAATTTCAAGAAAAAATCCCAACACAAAAAAAACGTTCCTGCTTCCCAACCAAAAACCGAAACCCAAACCAAAAATCGACCCTCATCCAAAACCCATCTTTCGTTTGAAACCCTTGATTCCTTGAAAAACCAAATCTATTGCGTGCGCTTGCTCGTGCACACGCAACCCGAAAAAACCCAATTCGGTAAAAAGAAAGCCGAAATGGCGGAAGTCGCATTATCCGGAAACGTGGAGGAACAACTTTCCTTCGCTAAAGAAAAATTCGGGAAAACGATTTCAGTGAAAGATGTTTTCAAGGAAAGCCAAGACGTCGACGTGAAAGCAGTTTCGCGTGGATTTGGATTTGGAGGAGTTGTCGCCCGATTCGGAATCAAAACATTTAGGCCCAAAGCCAAATATATCCGCGCAGTGGGAAGCATCTCTCCATTACGTCCTGGAACCGTGCAGTTTACGGTTGCCAGACCCGGACAATTAGGCTATCACAACCGCACCGAATTCAACAAACACATCTTGAAAATAGAAAATGATGCCGCCAAAATAAATCCCAAGAGCGGGTTCGAACATTATGGAACCATCCAAAACGAATACATTTTAGTTGCGGGTTCGGTTCCAGGGCCTGTCAAGCGCCTCGTCGGGTTGCGCGAGTGCACGCGACCTAACCCTCGTTTGCACTACAAAATCGGCCCCATCCAACTCGTTTCCACGACCGGGGGGGCGCTATGATGCCATCCGTTTTCTCCGTTGAAGGAAAAAAAATCAAGGACATTTCACTTCCACCCATTTTCAATACTGAATACAATCCCGATTTGATTCGGAGAGCGGTGCTGGCAGTGGAATCTTCCCGCGTTCAACCCTTTGGAAACAAACCAGGGGCCGGAAGAAGCAATACCGCGGAATACATTGGGGCGAGGGGAAAACCAACCCCTCATCGGACCATCAATGTGGGAAAGGCCCGATTGCCCCGCTTACGGAATCGAAGAGCGATATTGTATGGGAAAGTGGCCTCAGTCCCACAAGCAGTAGGCGGACCGCGTGCGCACCCTCCCAAAGTATTAGCCCGCACAGAAGAATACATCAACGAAAAAGAACGAAAGAAAGCCATTGCGAGTGCGATTGCTGCCACGGTTAACTTGGCACTAGTCAAGGAGCGAGGCCATCTATTCGATGAAAAAATATTTCCCTTAATCGTCGAGAATTCGATCGAAAAAATAACCAAAACAAAAGCAATGGTTCAGATACTTGGCCAGTTAGGCGTGCGTTCCGACATCGAAACCGCGAAAGAAAAGAAGCGAACACGAGCCGGAAAAAACAAGAACCGCGGAAAACGATTCAAGCAAAAAAAATCCGTCCTCATCGTCACCAACGGAACCCAACCCGTATATCAAGCCGGACGAAACATTCCTGGAGTGGAAATCGTGCAAGTGCAAAGCCTCAACGCAAGCCATTTGGCTCCCGGAACCAAGGCTGGAAGATTAACCCTTTGGACCGAAAAAGCGATCAACGAGCTCGCGAAAAGGAGTGAATCCTAATGTCTTCGGAAAAAGAAATGGCCGCGCATGCGCTCGATGCCAAAATGGAAGAAAAGGCCAAGCAGAAAGGCGAAACAAAAGAAAAGACAGAATCGAAAGAAGCGAAGCCGCCCAAGAAAGAAGAAAAGAAAGAGGAAGCCAAAAAAACCAAGGGTTTTGCGATGGCATTGGAAGACTTCGGCGTGTTAGAGTATCCCCTCATGACCGAAAAAGCCATTACCCTCATCGAAAAAGAAAACAAAATATCTTTCATTGCCACCCCCCAGGCTACGAAATCCGACATCAAAAACCTGGTCGAAAAGGTCTACCAAGTCAAAGTAGAAAAAGTGAATATCGTCAACGACATGAAAGGAAGGAAAAAAGTGACCGTTAAACTCAACAAGAAAAACAAGGCCGAAGAACTGGCCGCGAAACTAGGAGTCATCTGACATGGGTAAGCGATTGATTCTCCAGCGCCGAGGAAAAGGCAGCAACCGGTTCCGCGCGAGCTTTCACGGAGTCGCCGACATCAACTATTTGCCCTATTCGCCCACACAAAAGGAAGGAAAAATCGTTGGACAAGTCGTGGATATCGTGGATGACCCAACCAAAACAGCTGTTTTGGCGCAAATCCAACTCGAAAACAACCAAACCACGTACAATTTAGCCGCGGAAGGATTAGCGGTCGGTCAACACATTCAAATGGGCAAGGGTGCTTCCATCGAAATAGGAAACATTCTCCCCGTCAAATACATTCCGGAGGGAGCGCCGGTATTCAACGTGGAAATACGCCCCGGGGACGGAGGAAAACTCGCTCGAGGAAGCGGTGTCTTTGGATTAGTGGTCACCAAAGAACCCACTAATGTGCTCATCAAACTCCCCAGCACCAAGACGATCCGTGTTCATCCCGACGCACGCGCGACAATCGGAAGCGTATCCTGCGGAACGAGAGTCGACAAACCTTTCATCAAAGCCGGAAAGAAATTTCATGCGATGAAGGCGCGCAAAAAAAGGCACTCGATTGTGCGCGGAGTCGCCATGAACCCCAACGCGCACCCCTTCGGCGGAAGCCAGCACCACCCTGGAAAATCCAAATCCACGGCGAGAAGCGCGCCCGCTGGAAGAAAAGTGGGGGCCATTGCCTCCAAACGGACTGGAAGGAGAAAGAAAAATTGACGGTGAGAACGTATGGCGAAAGAATTTAGTTACATGGGAAAAAGTCTCGCCGAATTGCAACGCATGAGCGTGGACGAGTTTGCTAAAATAACGAATGCACGTGCCCGAAGAAGCATCCAACGCGGACTCGACAAAACCATGCTCCAAAAAATCATAGACGTGCACCAAAAATTAGGCGGGCCTGGAGCCAAACCAAACCCTTCCATGAAACCGATTCGCACGCACTTGAGGCACTTTATCATCCTTCCCCAAATGGTTGGGTTAAAGATTGCGGTCTACAAAGGAAACACATTCGAACCAATCGATATTCAGCCGGAAATGATTGGCCACTTGCTCGGAGAATACGTTCTCACGCGAAAACGCGTCACGCACGGAAAGGCCGGGCTTGGAAGCACGAAATCGAGCTCAGCGGTGACAGCGAAGTAAGGTGAAAGCATGGTGAAAACAAGCTACAACTATTTAGGAAAATGGGACTCTTCAACTATGGCGCGTGCCCTTACAACCAATCAGCCCGTCAGTCTCAAATACAGCCTCGAAATTGGGCGGACCATCAAAGGAAAAAACATTCAAGCGGCTGAAAAGATGCTCAACGACATTATTTCGCAAAAACAGTATTTGCCGCTGCGCACATACACCAAGAAAGTTCCCCACCGAAAAGGAACCAGCGTGTTGGGAACAAAAGCCGGAAGATACCCCCAAAAAACGTGTCACATCTGGTTGAATTTGCTGAACAGCGTGAAAGCCAACGCGGACGTGAAAGGATTGGACTCCCAAAAACTCCAAATCATTCATGCCACGGCTTTCCAGGGATTCCAACGGATTCGCAACCAATCCCAAGGAAGAATCTCCGGAAAAGCCAGAAAAGCCAAATCCGCGCACTTAGAAATCGTGGTGAGAGAGGCCAAATCATGATTGAGAAAACGTTCGTCAAGCAAGGGATCAAGAAGGTCCAACTGCACCAATACCTCAAGCAAGAATTGGGTCGCGCCGGCTTCACGGGATTCGACATGGTGAAAACACCCTTAGTCACTCGGATCGTGGTGAATGTTTCGAGACCGGGTTTAGCCATTGGAAAAGGCGGACAAAACATCCGAACATTAACCGAGACGATTGCTAAAGAGTATAGTGTTGAAAACCCCCAGATCGAAATCAAAGAAATTACTGCTCCAGACTTGGACGCGAAAAGCATGGCCGACAAAATGAAAACCGCGATCGAAAGAGGATTCGCGTGGCGAAGTGTTGCCTTCAAAGCGATCCAAGACATCGAACGCGCAGGCGCGATGGGACTCGAAATCATTCTCTCCGGAAAACTCGCCGGAAAAGGGGGAAGAAAAAGGCAAGTCCGCTTCGCGAAAGGGTACATGAAAAAAGTCGGTGACCAAGTCCAACTCGTGGACGAGGCGAAAGTCACCACCTATCCCAAAGTGGGAGCGATTGGGGTTACGGTTCGAATCATACGACCTGGAACCTTCTTTCCCGACAAGATCGACCTGAAACAAGTATTCAAAGACCGAAAAACTACCCCCGTTGAACCAACAACCAGCGAAGTCAAAACCGAAGAGAAAGAAAAGGAAAAAGTAGAAGAAACGGTCCGAGAAAAAAATAATGAAAAGGCAATCGAGAAAAGGGAAGAGAAACCGGAAGAAACAAAGACCGAGAAGAAAGAAGAGGCTCCTAACGAATCCAAGGGCGAAGATAAAACAACGGAACCGAAGGAAGGGATATGAACAAAAAACTAAACGAATTGCGCGGAATGGGAGAAACCGAGCTCCTACTCAAACTCACGGAGCTAAAGAACACGCTCGCCAAGGAAAAAGCCGTCAAATCAACCAACACAAGGCCGGAGAACCCCGGCAAGGCCCGAAGGATCCGAAGACAAATAGCGACCATTTTAACCATTTCCACCGAGAAAAGGAGAGAGAAGAACATGACACGTAACCAAAATAAATCCAAAACCAAAAACGAGGTGACCTCAAAAGGATGGACATGATTTGTGCCACGTGCGGATTGCCCAAAAACATTTGCGTTTGCGGACAAATCGCCAAAGAAACCCAGAAAATAACAATCCGAGTCGAACAACGGAGGTTCAAAAAATTCCTCACGATTGTCGAAGGCTTGGAGGAAACCATTGCTAAAGACGTGGCCAAAACCCTCAAAAGCAAACTCGCGTGCGGAGGAACCATTGAACATGGCCGCATCGAACTGCAAGGGAACCACAAGAACGAGGTCAAGAAAATCTTACTCCAAGAAGGATTCAAGGAGAGCGCAATCCATGATTAAAACAAAAAATTATTTGATAACCCGGGAAAGGCTTCTCATCCATGAGCTGATAGGCCTCCAAGTCGAAGTCGCGCAAACCAAAGACCCGAAAAAGAAAGGTCTTCGAGGAAGAATCGTGGATGAGACCCAACACACGTTCAAAATAGAAACCGCCAAAGGCGAAAAAATCGTCCCCAAAAATGAATGTGCCTTCACCTTCGAATTAGGAGAAGAAAAAATGCTGCTCGATGGAAGCGAACTCATGCAAAATCCAATTGAGCGATTAAAAAGCGGGGGGAGAACGGGTTATGCCTAAAAAGATAAACGCGCTGAAAAAGGGAAAAGCAAATCCTACAGATTACCCCGTCCGAGGGAACGAATTCATGGGCCGAGTGATTTCTGCCAAAGCCCCAAAAACAGTAACCGTGGAGCGAGAACTCGTGGTATGGGTTCCCAAATATGAGCGATACAAGAAGGTTCGATCCAAAATCCACGCGCACAATCCTGAGGGCATGCACGCCCAAGAAAATGACATTGTTCGGATCGGCGAAACGCGAAAAATTTCCAAAACTAAAGCCTTTGTCGTGGTCGAAATACTCGGAAAGGGAAAAGCCGAAGTTGAACATGAAGAAATGACCGAAGGAATGAAACCCGAAAGTCACAGGGAGAAAGAAAAACAATCGGGGGAGAAAGCATGAAAGCCATCAGCGCCTCACCCGTGAAAGGACTATCCAAGAAATCCCGATGCGTTTGCACCGACAATTCCGGAGCCAAAGAAGTCGAAATCATCTCCGTTTTCAGACACACGACACGGAAGCGAATGCAACCCGCGGCCGGGATTGCGGACATGGTGAATGTAGTTGTAAAAACTGGAAAACCCCAAATCCGGAGCAAAGTCGAGCGTGCAGTGGTGGTACGCGTAAAGAAAGAATACAAACGCCCCGATGGAACCCGAATCAAATTCGAGGATAACGCCGTCGTATTAGTGGATGAAAAGGGGTTACCCAAAGCCTCGGAAGTGAAAGGCGTCATCGCTAAAGAAGTGGGGGAACGCTTTCCCAAAATCGCGGGGATTGCAGCAGGAATCGTGTAAAGAGTGATGGTGCCTATATGCTGCTGAAAACCATTGATCCAAGCAAACAGCGCCTTTCGCGCTACGAAGCGGACATTCGGCTGCGAAACAAACACATGCACGTGCACCTCCCCAAAGAGTCGCGTCAAAAGCTCGGAAAACGGAGCGTGGCCGTGCGGGTCGGAGACACTGTTAAAATCCTTCGAGGAGACTACAAAGGAAAATCGGGCCTGGTAACCCAACTCGACACGAAGAGAGAAAAAGTTTTCATCCAGGGACTCATGCGAAAAAAGATGGATGGAAAAGAGGCCTTTTTGGCGTTTCCGCCAAGCAACTTGATTTTGATGAATATGGAAACCAAGGACAAAAAACGGGTGAAAAAGAAGATCGGCGCCCAAGATAAGACAAAAGCAAGGACCGCAAACCCGAAGGAGTGAAGAAAGCGTATATGGCGAAGAAAGGAGCTCCCACCAAGCAAAAACGGTTGTCCGTTTCCCCGATTAGGCAATTGCCACGAAAAGAATACACGTGGACCATCCGCCAAGACACAGGACCCCACACCCAAGAAACCAGCATTCCACTCGGTTTCCTGGTGAGAGACATGTTCCAGCTCGCTCGAACCAGCCGCGAAGCAAAACGCGTTCTCAACCAAGGACACATTCATGTGGACGGACGCGTACGTAAATCCTCTCGCTTTGCCGTGGGATTGTTCGACACCATCAGCATCGCCCCCACCAAGAAAAACTATCGGCTGCTACTCGATTCGAAGGGGAGATTGGTGCCCAAAGAAATTTCTGAGACCATTGTCGGACAAAAACCCGCCAAAGTCGTGAGCAAGAATTGGACAAAAGCAAAAAAACTGCTCTTTCAAACGCATGACGGAAAAACCTTCCCCAATCTAGAAAATACGATTAGAGTAGGAGACTCGCTCCTCGTGAGCACGGCTGGAAAGGATGTGAAGAACCACTTGCCCCTTGCCAAGGGAGCGCACGTCTTGATTACCGGCGGAATCCACGTCGGAGAAGTCGCCACGATAACAGGTATCATCGAAGGAACCATGAAGCGAAAAAAACTGGTTGATTTGGTTGAGGGAAAAGAAAACTTCCAAACCACAGCCCAAAACGTCATGGTGATCGACGCCCCAACAATGGACTGGATCAAACAAAACATGGATGGAGGGACGAAACCATGAATACCACGACCCAAACTCGCCCTCCAAACGTTTCCGCTGCCGAAAATCCGATGCGGAAAATCCGCATCGAGAAAGTCACCGTCAACATGGGAGTCGGACAAACCGGAGAAGAACTGAAACGGGCCGGCGAAATCCTCAAAAAAATCACCAAAATGGAGCCCGTTCAAACCAAATGCAAAGTAAAGATCCCAGCATGGGGGATCCGCGAAGGCCTGCCGATCGGCGTCAAAGTAACATTACGAAAAAAATCCGCCGAAGATTTTCTTAGGCTTGGCCTCCAAGCCAAAGAAAACACGCTCGCCAAGCGAAATTTTGACAAAAACGGAAACTTTGGATTCGGCATCAAGGAATACATCGATTTGCCTGGAAGCAAATATGATCCAAAGCTCGGAATCCGAGGATTCGACGTCTTAGTTACGCTGGAAAGACCCGGGTTCCGCGTCAAGCGAAGAAGCGCCCGCCCCGCAAAGATTGGGGCCAAACACAAAATTACCAAAGAAGAGGCCATGAACTTCGTTTCCCACCAATTCGGGACACAAATCGTGGAAAAACTTCAATGAAAGGAGTGGGTGAGGAGATAGGATGAATCCAGACAAAGCACGAATGAAAACCCAACAAAAAAAGCGACCCCAGGAAGGAAGGCAAGGTTACTGCAAAAACTGCGGAAACAACAAAGGAATGGTCCACAAATACGGTATCAACCTCTGCCGACGTTGCTTCAAAGAATTCGCCAAAATGATGGGATTCAAAAAATATAGTTGAGGAGATGGAAAAAACATGTCTCAAACAGACCCAATCGCCGATGCACTGACGCATATCCGAAACAGCGAGAACGCTTCCCACAAAACAATTATTATTGCTCCCGGAAGCAAACTCGTAAGAGAAATTTTGCGCGTGATGCACGAAAAGGGATACATTGGAAACTACGTGGAGATCCAAGAGCGACATCGGCACATGTACAAAGTAGAGTTGCTCGGAAAAATAAACCAAGTGGCGGCCATCAAGCCAAGGCATTCCGTAACAAAGAATGATTTTGAGCGCTACGAAAAAAGATATTTGCCCGCGCGAGACATTGGAACGTTGATTGTTTCCACTTCGCAAGGAGTCATGTCACACGACCAAACCAAAGAAAAAGCCATTGGAGGAAGGCTCATCGCCTACATCTACTAAAAAACGTGTTCCAAAGGAAAAAAGTATGATCCCGAAAGAAAAAAAACCCTGTGTGATGGTGCCCGAAGGCATCTCGATTAGTTACCAAAACGAGATTCTTTCCATTACCAAAGGGAGCAAACAAGTCAGTAAACACCTGGCGAACCCTAGCGTCAAAATAGAAGTGAACGGAAAAGAAGTCACTTTCATTCCCCAAGACTCCAAACGCCTCACAAAAGCCGTGGTGAACTCCTTCATGGCTCATGTCCAAAACCTCATTCAGGGGTTAGAAAAAGGGTATACTTACAAACTGGCCATCGTTCATTCCCACTTTCCCATGAATGTGAAAGTCAAAAGCGATCTCGTCGAAATCGCCAATTACCTCGGAGAAAAAAACCCGCGGCTCGCCCGCATCGTGGGAAAAGAAACCAAGGTCGAAATCAAGGGAAAAGAAATCATCGTGAACGGCAACAACCTGGAAGAGGTATCCCAGACCGCTGCCAACATGGAAAAAGCCACGCGTGACACGAAGAAGGACCAACGCGTATTCCAAGACGGCATTTACATTACCAAAAAAGGGGTGCACGCATGAATCCAGAAGAGAAAGCAAGCGACAAGACGCTCAACCACGCACAACCCAAAATAGAGACTACTCTCAACGCCCCGCCTGCACCAGCACCCGCTTTACCACCGAAAACCGAAACCAAAACAGAGAAACTACCCTCAAAGAAGGGAACAAAAGTCGAAGAAAAAATCCCATCGGGAAAACCCACCAAAAAGAAAGGAAAGAAAACCGAGTGGGTAAAGAAAGGAAAAATAATGAAAGACCAAAAAACAAAGGAAATACGGGAAACCCTCAAAGAAAAAAGAAAACCAAATTTTTGGGGGAGATTCGGAAAGAAAAATTTGCGCACGCAACGAATGAAAAAATTCAACAAATGGAGAAAACCAAGGGGAATAGACATCTTATTCGAGCGAAACGACGGAAGCATTCCACAAGCCGGGTATCGAACACCCAAAAGCATCCGAGGAACCCATCCATCCGGCTACCAAGAGGTGCTCGTTTTTTCCAAGAAAGATTTAGGAAACCTCAAACAAAACCAAGCCGCCCGCCTG
Source organism: uncultured archaeon (assembly GCA_964372665.1). Taxonomy (GTDB): domain Archaea; phylum Iainarchaeota; class Iainarchaeia; order Iainarchaeales; family VGJJ01; genus VGJJ01. Next base: position 18,830 of record CAYJRE010000007.1, read on the forward strand.
TCTTCCACGATTGGAAGAAAAAAAAGAATCGAACTCATCAAACTCGCGAACGAGAAAAAAATTCGCATCCTGAACTGAGGCCCGCGTATGAACCCACGAAAACTGAAACGAATGGCCGCCCAAATCATGAACGTGGGCGAAACCAAAGTCTGGATCGACGAAGCCCAACTAATCAAAGCCACTGAAGCCATGACGCGCGACGATGTACGAGGCCTGATTCGCCAACGAATCGTCCGCAAGCGACACGGCAACCAGCATTCCAGAGGAGCCGCCCGCATTTTGCGTGCGAAGAAGCGAGTAGGAAGGAAAAGCGGAAAAGGAAAACGAAGCGGAACCAAAAAAGCCCGCATGCAACCGAAAGTGCAATGGCAAAACCGCGTGCGTGCACTGCGAAAAACGCTGCGCAAGCTCAAAGCAGAAGGAAAAATCAAGGAAAACTATTCAACCCTTTACAAACAAATCAAAGGGAACCACTTCCGTGGAAAGAAACACTTGGAACAAGTCGCGACAGGAGGGAACCTGAATGAGTAAAACCAGCACATTCGCCGTGGCCTTCCGCCGAAGGAGAGAAGGGAGAACGAATTACGTCAAGAGACTCGCATTCATGAAAAGCGGAGTTCCCCGCGCCGTGATTCGGAAATCCACCAATCACTTAAGCGTACAATTCGTGCAAACGCAAAACGGGAAAGATTTTGTGCTAGCGAGTGGCCACACCCAAGAACTACGAAAGTACGAGTATGTGGGGCACACAGGAAACATTCCGGCCGCCTATTTAGCCGGTTACTTAGCCGGAAAGCGCTTTTCCAACCAAAAAACAACCGAAACGATTGTGGACATCGGGACGCAACGCAACGTGTTAGGAACCCGGCTCTTTGCCGCGGTCAAAGGAATCAAGGATGCGGGTATCAGCATTCGCGCGGACGAGGAATCATTTCCAAAGCCCGAACGCGTGATGGGAAAACACATCGAGTCCCTCGCCAAAGCAACGGCTTCAAAAACAAATGCCCACTCCCTTGACTTGAGCCGGTTTTCCGGGATGGTTGAAGCCAGTAAAAGAAACATTGATATGGGCGTGAGAGCATGAGCGAAGAGAAAAAAGGAAAAAACTCCGCACGAAGGAGAGGAAGGCCAGGTGCTAGTTTTCGCACGCGAGAAAAACCGCGATTCACGAGTCGAGGACGAAGACGGACACCCTTTGGAGGGAGGAGGGGGGGAGTCTTCAAAAAAGAATTGACTACCGAAGAAAAACTGAAGGAAATGCAAGCCTCTGCCCCGGGAATAGAAGAAATCGCCCCCGAAAACGAATCCCTCAAAAACTGGGTTCCTCGCACCGAAGCCGGAAGACTTGTTAGGGCCGGAGAAATCACGAGCATGGAAGAAGTGTGGGCAAAACACTTGCCCATTCTCGAGGGTGAGATCATTGAAATGTTGGTTCCAGACCTGCAAGAAAAAGTCATCGACACCCGAAAAACGGCGTATGTGCGTGCTGCCGGTAGAAAATTCAACTTTTCGGCCTTCGTTTTAGTCGGAGACGGAAAACGATACATCGGGCTTGGAATGGGTTCGGACAAGGAACGATTCCCCGCCATCCGAAAAGCCACACGGGACGCGAAACTCAAACTCATACCCGTTCACGTGGGAAGCGGAAGCTGGGAAGACTTTTCAGAAAACACGCGGAGTGTACCATTCAAAGTTACCGGAAAATCGGGATCGGTTCGCGTCACCTTGCAACCGGCCCCCAAAGGAACCGGTCTAGTGGTTGGGAAACAAATCCAAGACGTTTTCCGATTCGCCGGCATCACGGATGTTTGGGGAAAAACCAAGGGAAGTTCGGACACCAAGCTCAATTACGTTCGCGCGGCCTACAACGCGCTCGAGCGCTTGAATAAGGTCCGAATGTCCCCCGACATGCAACGAAAACTCAGCAAACAAATGAGCGCAGGGGTGCATGCATGATGTGGGCCGTTGTTCGTGTCCGAGGATTGAAAGATGTAAAAGTGGACATCCGAAAAACCCTGGAGTTACTCAACCTGGACCGAAAAAACCACTGCGTCATCCTTCAGTCTAAAGAAGAAACCGAAGGCATGCTCAAAAAAGCGAGAGATTACATTGCCTACGGTCCCATACGCGCTCCAACACTCGCTCAGTTGCTCCGAAAACGAGGGAGATTATCCGGAGACCAACGCATGACAATCGAATATTTGAAAAACAAAAAACTAAATTCATTCGACGACGCTGCCAACACCATTATAGAAGGAAAAAAAACCCTTCGCGACATGGGTGTCAAGAACGTGTTCCGGTTGAATGCGCCCCGAAAAGGTTTTTCACGCTTCGGAATCAAAAAAGGAGTGGAATTAAGAGGCCCACTTGGGTATCACGCGGAAGGGCTGGACACGCTGCTCGAAAAAATGATGTAAAAAAAGGAAGTGAACGACCATGGTGGTACGCCGGAAAAAAACAACACGCTCGAAACAATTGGGAGAGCGCACGCACGGACACGGGGACACGAAAAATTGGAGGGGTTCCGGGAACCGCGGGGGAAGAGGACGTGCGGGGAGCCACAAGCACAAATTCTCCAAATATTACATGACCTTCGGCCAAAAAATCACGCTAAAAGCCCAACCCAAAGGAAAAGCCTTGAACGTGGGACAAGTCTGCAGCCAACTAAAAAAATGGCAAAAACAGGGAAAAGTGGAAGAAAAAGAAGGAATGATCGTAATTGATGGAAAGAAGCTCGGCATTACCACTTTATTGGGCGGAGGAGAGGTTACTCATGAGCTATTGGTGCGAAACCTCCGCGTCTCCGAGAAAGCACGACAAAAAATAGAGGCGGCGGAGGGAGAAATCCAAGAAGAATTTGAGGCAGGAACCGGCGAGACCAATATTGCAGACCCGGTGACTGGGGAAGGAGATGAGTAATGGCCAATTTCTTCGAACGATTAGACCCCATCCTCAAACTGTTGCCCGAAGTTCGGAGACCCGAAACCAGCCCGTCATTGAAAACCAAACTCATCTACAGCAGCCTCGCCCTCGTCCTTTTCTTTTTCATGGGACAAGTCGAACTCATCGGATTGAGCGGACAATCCACTCAACAAATAGAAGCCTTGCAAACGATTCTAGCTTCCGACATTGGTTCCCTAATCACTGTTGGAATCGGCCCCATCGTCCTGGCCTCGATCGTACTCCAATTATTGATTGGAGGGGGTTTAATCCAAATCGATTTGAGTTTACCCGAAAACAAAGCCCGCTTCACCGCGACCCAAAAACTGCTCGCTATCCTTCTATCCTTCTTCGAAGCCGCCGCCTTCCTAGGATTCGGAATACCCGGGGTCGGATTCCTTTCCGCGAACGAGGGAATGTTCTTCTTTGTAGCATTGCAAATAGCAATCGGAAGCATCGTACTCATGTATCTGGATGAAGTCGTGAGCAAATGGGGGATTGGAAGCGGAATCGGATTATTCATTGCAGGAGGAGTCGCGCAAGGATTCTTCTGGCAAGTATTCCGACCCGCGGACCAGTTCGGAAGCGCGGGCCGATTATTTCAAATCGGGCAGTCCCTCATCGAAGGAAGTGCGTACAACGCATTCGTGGGACTCATTCCCATCCTATTCGTCATCCTCATTTTCTTAGTTGTCACATTCGCGGAAGGAATGCACGTGAACATCCCGATTGCAATGGGTCAAACCGGCGCGGGAGGAAGATTTCCCGTCAAATTCCTGTACGTGAGCAACATGCCCGTGATTTTGGCGGCAGCATTGTTTGCCAACATCCAGTTATGGGCCGCGCTCACAAAAAGCATCCCGTTTGTCAGCACTGCACTCGCCGGACTATCCTGGGCCACGACCGCTCCCCGCGTGGGGGGGAGCTTTTCACTCATCGAGGGACTGCTCATCCTTGGAATTACTTCCACCACGGGCATCGAAATCCTCCAAGGAATACTCTACCTCATCGCCCTCATCCTCGCGTGTGTCGTTTTCGGACGATTCTGGATCGAATTGGGGGGGCAGGGAAGCAAGGCTGTTTCCCAACAGCTCGACCGAAGCGGGATGAGCATCCCTGGATTCCGAAGAGACCCCCGCATCATGCAAAAGGTGCTGGACCGATACATCCCCCAAGTCACCGTATTGGGGTCCATTTTCGTGGCATTGTTGGCCGGATTGTCTGACATTACGGTCGCATCCCTGGTTTCAGGGACCGGAGTCTTACTCACCGTGGGAATCGTGTACCGTTTGTATGAGGAGTTAGCCAAGGCCCAACTCCTCGAAATGCATCCGATGCTCAAAACTTTCTTCGGAGAAAAATAAACCAGGAGGAAAAAACCCGAAAACGGATTATCTCCCTTTTAAAACATTCCCCAAGGGAATTGGGTTAGAGCCCTTCCATTGGAGGAATCCAAACCAAGGGTTGTTTTCGAGCCAAAAAATATGATTGGGGGTCCTGCGGGCACATTGGTATTGGTTTCCGCCATATTCGCGATCATCACGCAAGTGATGCAAATAGTCCTAACCAACCGCAAGGAAATGAGAAAAGTCCAAAAACAAATGAAGGAAAAAAACCAACAATTCAGGGAGTTAATGAAAAAAGGAGAAAACGCAGACAAAAAAGAGTTGGAAAGAATCCAACACGAAATGCTTGAGTTATCTTCACAGAGCATGAAAAACATGCCCCGGATGATGATTGCCAACATGATCGTGTTCCTTCCCTTGTTTGCGTGGGTGAACGGCGTGTATGACGGAATCAAAATCAACCTCTTTTTTCCGCTCAACCTGGTTTGGGCACAAGGGGAATGGTTTTGGGTCTACGTGCTATTCAGCATCCTCATCTCCGTGTTCGTGAACCGCGTGCTGAGCTGGTATGAAGACAAAAAGGAAAACGAGAAAACAAACCCCTCAAACGTACAAGCCGTGATGTGAAATGCCAACCAAATCCGAACGACGAAAAGCCCGCGCCTTCCGACGCACTACAAAAGAAACACGAATGATTACGGTTGACGAGAAGCATTCCAAACATCGCTGTGCCCTTTGCCAAAACACCTTGTCCGGGGTGCCCCATGGAAAAAATGTGGCGCAACGGAAAAAACTGAGCAAAACCCAACGAAGACCGACCGGAATGCTCGGTGGAATATTGTGCGGAAGCTGCCGCTCGCTCATCGTGAGTGAAACCGCTAAAGTCAAGGCCGAAATCAAACAAACAAGCGAAGTAGACCTACGTTATCAACCCTACATTACGCAAATCGAAAAGAGAGTGAACTAAGATGAACCCCATTTTCAGCGCGGGAAGGGTGTGCTACCAAACAAGGGGACGAGAAGCCGGAAAAAAAGTAGTGGTAATCGAGAAAGAAAAAAATGGGTTTGTGATTGTGGAAGGAATCCAAACCAAAAAAAGCAGATCCAACACCGCGCACCTGCTTCCCACGAATCAGAAAGTCACATTACCAAACACCTATTCCAAAGAGGATATTCGAAAAGCACTAAGCGAGTCAAGGTGAAAAGATGGTTGAGTTGAGATATATCGTACGAATTGCCAGCAAGGACTTGAACGGAAACCTGCCCATCTATCGCGCATTAACCGGAATAAAAGGAATAGGAATCCGAATGGGAAGAATCATGGCCTACCAATTCCAGAAAGAAAACCAAGTGGCCTACGACACCCCGCTAGGAAAAATGGATGAAAGCCTGGACTCCAAGCTCGAAGACATCGTGTTACGCCCGTTGAAACACCAGATTCCCGAATGGACCAGCAACCGCCAACGAAGTATGGGAGGAAAATCAATCCATTTTGTCATGAGCGATTTGGATTTCGCCATCCGAAACGATTTACAAACAATGAAAAAACTCCGCTCGTACAAAGGAGTACGCCACTCGCTGGGTTTAACCGTACGAGGCCAACGAACCCGAACCAGTGGAAGAAAGCGCGGTTCCACCGTTGGAGTAGAAAAGAAACAAGAAATAAAACCCGCAGCTCCCGCCAAAGAGGAAAAGAAAAAGTAACAGGTGAAAAAACACATGGGCGATCCGCACTTCTCTCGAAAACAATACGGAACCCCCAAAAAACCTTGGGACAAAAAGCTGCTAGAGCATGAGCGCGAGCTCCGCGAAACCTACGGGCTGCGAAACAAAAAAGAATTAAGAAAAGTGGACGCCTTTGTCCGAAGCAAGCGGAGCAACGCCAAACAAATACTCGCATTACCCTTGATCCAACGCGCCACCCGCGAAAAAGAACTCCTCGACAGTCTGATCCGACTCGGAATCATGCGCGGAAAACCCGCTCTCAACGAAGTATTATCCCTCAACGTGGAGGCGTTCCTCGAACGAAGACTCCAAACCCTGGCCTGGCGAAAGAATTTGTCCAACTCGATTAAGCAAGCCCGACAATTCATCACGCACGGCCACATCGCCGTCAACGGAAAGAAAGTCACGGCCCCCTCGTATCTCGTGACAAAAGCCGAAGAAATGGGAATCGGTTACTACGGAAACCCCATGGAATTGCAAACCCCGCAACGAATGCAACGCGACAAAAAACAACTCCAAAAAGAGTTTGCCGAAATGAGAGGAGAACCCGAAGGAACCGAATCAAAACTAATCGGAGAGGAAGAAGAAAAACCCATTAACCCGGATGCGGCCGAAACACAAATAGCGGAGGAAGGATCGTGATTCAACGTACGCCTAAAGACGACAAGATCGGACTCGTGCACATTTTCGCGACGCACAATAATACCATCATACTCCTCACCGACATGACCGGAGCCGAGACACTCGCCAAATGCTCGGGAGGAATAGTAGTTAAAACCCAACACAAGGAAGGCTCCCCCTATGCCGCCATGAAAATCGCTGAAATCATTGCCCAAAAAGCCAGAGAAAAAGGAATCAACACGGTGCACGTGCGCGTGCGAGCCAAAGGGGGAATTCGCCCCCGCAACCCGGGACAGGGAGCCGAAGCCTCGATACGAAGCCTCACTCGGAACGGAATCCGCATCCTCAGCATCGAAAACGTAACCCCCACGCCTCACGATGGAACCCGAAAGAAAAAAAAACACCGGAGCAAAAAAGTGTAACCCCTAAAGGAGGAAAAACATGGCACGAAACGTCGTAAAAGTTTTAACAGACAAAGGAAACGTGACCCACGTACTGATCAAGGGAACCAATACCGCTACCATCAATGCGTTGCGTCGAACCATTATGAGTGAGATTCCCACGCTCGCGATTGAGGAACTATCGATTTACGACAACAACGGGGTGTTATTCGACGAATTTTTAGGGCACCGGTTAGGACTCGTTCCCCTTACCATGGACCCCAAGACCTACAGGCTAGGCGACAAGGCCAAGATTACCCTCGAAGCCAACGGTCCCGGAACCGTATACAGCGGAGACATCAAAGTAGGAGATACGGCCATTGAAGTAACCGACAAAAAGATTCCCATCACCAAACTCAAAGCCAACCACAAAATCCGAATCGAGGGAGAAGCAATTGTCGGACAAGGAAAAGACCACGTCAAATTCCAACCCGCGATTGTAGGGTATCGAAACCTCCCCCTCTTTACGGTTAGTGAAAACATTCCCAGCGAAACCATGGAAAAAATAGTCAAAAGCTGCCCCGTAAACATCATCGAAATGAAAGGAAAAAAGCTCTCCATCACCGAACCCGGCGACTGTACATTATGCGGGCACTGCGAAGAGACCGGAGGAAGCCAAAACATTTCCGTGGACCCCGATGACACGGGATTCATCCTCATGATTGAAGGAACCGGCGCCTTGCCTAACAAGGAAACACTCAACCAAGCCTGCCAAATCCTGATACAAAAAACAGGTTCCTTTGCGGACCAAATCAAGGAGGGGTTGTAACCGGCCGCTAAACCTGCGGCCGCACGGAAGGACTTTGAGGAATTTTCAATTCCTCGAGAGGCCAAAACCCCGGGTCATGGAATGCTTCTTAATCGTTCGCCCCCCCAACTTAGTTGCTGGGGTTCCCGAGCGGTCAAAGGGGCAGGACTTAAGATCCTGTGGCTTAGTGCCTTCGAGGGTTCGAATCCCTCCCCCAGCATCAGGCCGATTTCGCTCGGCCGCCACGAGGGACTACGTCGCGGGGCCTGCTTCGCAGTCCCGCAGTAGGCCGAACCAAAAAATGACAACCAAAAAATGATTGAGTATGAAACGAACAGGACCATCCAACCCGAACACGGCCGAATTACTCGTGCAACTCGACAAACACGGGAAAAAGTCCAAACAGCACGCGTATCAAACCCTCTCCGAACTACTCAAAGTTGCCACTCGCCAACGAGCCGAAGTCGATTTGGAACACTTGAACCATTTAGCCCAAATCCACCAAGACAAAATCCTCGTGGTTCCTGGAAAAGTATTGTCCGACGGAAAAGTAACCCAACCCATCGAAGTCGCGGCATTTCGAATCACTCAAAACGCTAAAAAAAAAATAGAAGAAGCAAAAGGAAAAACCCACAACCTCCGCGAACTGATCCAACAAAATACTCCAGGAAAAAAACTCGTGCTGGTGAAATAAACATGAACGTTCAAACACCGACCAAAACCAAAACAGAAAAAAAAATGGAAACGAGCGAAAAAGTCCACGCCCAAAAATACATTGACGCCACCAACTTAATCGTTGGAAGAATGGCCTCCCTGGTTGCGCAAGACCTCTTGCGAGGGCACTCCATTACCATCGCGAACGCGGAAAACGCCGTATTTACTGGAAATCCTGTCTTGTTAACCCAACTCTGGCAGACCCGTTTGGATTTGCGCCCGAAAGGAAACCCCGAAAAAGGCCCCCGGTTTCACAAAATGCCCGACCGCATTATCCGAGAGATCATTGAGGGAATGCTTCCCAGCCGAAGGGAGCGAGGAAGGGCCGCCCTGCGTCGACTAAAAGTATATATCGGCACCCCGACCCCGCTCCAAAATAAAACCTTTTCCTCACTCGAAAAAGCACACAACCACAAAACAAAAGGAATCACCACCGTGAAAGCACTCGCCCAAAAACTGGGATATAATTTACTAAAGGGATAAATGCATGGCCAAACGAAAAATGAAAACATTGGTAAAAGCCAAAAAGAAAGAGGCGATTGCGCAAGCCTCCTGGAAAGAAGGAAAAGGAGTCATCCGAATCAACTCCCGAAAACTCGACTTGGTCGAACCCGAAGAAGTTCGGACATTCATCCAAGAACCGCTGATGATTGCCGGCCCCGCCGCCCAAAACCTGGACATTCGAATCCACATCACGGGTGGAGGAAACATGTCCCAAGCCGTTGCCGCTCGAGCGTGCATCGCCAAATCCATCATGGAATACACGCGCGATGAAAAACTACGAAAAGCCATGCTGAGCTACGACCGCATGCTACTCGTAGACGACCCCCGAAGGACAGAACCAAAAAAACCATTAGGACCCAAAGCCCGGAGAAAGAAACAACACTCGAAACGATAACAAGGAGAAAGAGGAGGAACACTCATGATCATACCCATACGCTGCTTTTCATGCGGAAAACCCATTGCGGGCTATTACGAAGACTTCAAAGCCCGACTCAAGAAAGGAGAAAAAGCCGAAGAGCTTTTCAAGGAGTTCGGGATTACACGTTATTGCTGCAAACGCGCCCTCTCCGCGCACGTAGACCTAATCGACGACATATTGAAATACAACGCATAAAAAAGGACGAATGAAAAAAATGACCACCACCGAAAAAAAAGAGGAAACAATCCAACAATCCCCTGCCCTCAACCCCGCCATCGAAAAATACTTGACTACAGGAGCGCACATCGGAACACGATTCAAATCCGGAGACATGGAGCGCTACATCTACAAGCAACGCAAAGATGGTCTCAAGGTTTTGGATGTACAACTCATCGATGAGCGCATGAAACAAGTTGGACAATTCTTGGCCAAATTCAATCCCGGACAAATCGTAGTCGTATCGCGAAAGCTCTATGGTAAAACCCCGGCCGAAGAATTCGCCAAAGCCATCCACGCTCACTCCCTCACCAGCCGATTCGTTCCCGGAACATTCACCAACCCCGAAGGAAAGGAATTCCGGCAACCCCACGTGGTCATGGTCACGGAACCCGAGTCCGATGGCCAAGCCATCATCGAAGCCAGCCGCGCCAAAGCCGTGGTCGTGGCATTATGCTCGACCAACAACAGCCTGCAAAACATTGACGTATGCATCCCCATCAACAACAAAGGAAGAAAATCCCTCGCCTTGGTCTATTGGTTGTTGGCCCGCAAAGTGCTGATAGCCCGAGGAGACATTCCCAACGAGGAAGCCTTCCCCAAAACCCTGGAAGACTTCGAATACCCCTTAAAAGAAGGCGAGCAAGAAGAACAAACCCAGCGAAAAGGGAGGGGAAGAGAAAGACGCCCCATGCGGACCAACCGCTACGAAGAAGCCGCCGGACTGGCCGGCGGAGAACCCGCTTAACCAAAACCGATTTTTTTGCCTCTCTTTTGCAAGATTTAAGTAGGAGATTCCCTCTCTATTAAGGGTGAATCCTCCTTTCCCTACCGAGTCCCCGCACGAAGAATGCGGAATTGCCGCCGTGTATCTGAAAAAAGACCCCTCTCACTATCCTAAAGGAGGAGCCGTTTATTTCCTCCAAAAAATGTTGTTACAACTCCAACACCGCGGCCAATTATCGGCCGGAGTCACTATCTACGACCCTACTAAATCCGACCTCTTGAAAACACACAAGGGCAACGGATTAGTCAACGAAGTTTTTTGTTTGAGTGATACCGAGAAAGCCGCCAAACTATTCACCGAATACGAAGGAAAAATAGGAATCGGCCACACCCGCTATGCTACCAGCGGCAGTGATGCGTGCGAAGACGCTCAACCCTTCGAACGAAGCCACTCGCGATTGTGGAAATGGTTCGCCTTCGCCTTCAACGGAAACGTGGCCAACGCCCCCCAAGTCCGAGAAGGACTCCAAGCAATGCATTACCACTTCAAAGGAAAAACCGATACCGAAGTACTCATGCACCTCATCGCATACCAATTAGGAAGCGACACCCCCCAATCCTTGGAAACCGCGTTTGCCGACTTGAGCACACAGATTGACGGGGCGTACAACATCGTCTTCCTCAACGCGCAAGGAGAACTCGTAGTGGTGCGGGACAAGAACGGGTTCAAACCCCTCTGTTTCGTGGACACCGAAGACTTTTTTCTCGCGGGCAGCGAAAGCGTGGCACTCGCGCCCTTTACCAAAAATGGAATCCAAGACCTAAAACCCGGAGAAATGATACGCATACACGAAAACAAAACCATCAAATCCCGATTCACGCCCGACACGCAACAAGTATCCCACTGCATGTTCGAATGGGTGTATTTCTCCTCCGCCGGAAGCACGATCCAAAAAAGCGGGGTGTACGAAACGCGTTGGCGCCTCGGAGAAGAACTCGCCAAAATTGAACCACTCAAGGTAAACCCTGAAGAATTCATCGTGGTCAATGTTCCGGATACCTCTAAACCCGCCGCCGACGGATACGCGTACACACTCGGCCTACCCGCTAAAGAAGGATTGCTCCGAAACCGCTACGTGGGAAGAACCTTCATCGAAAACAAGAAGTGGGAAGACAAGATCAAAGAAAAATTCACGATCAACCCACACATTCTCACTGGAAAAAAAGTGATTCTCGTGGAAGACAGCGTGGTGCGCGGAAGCACGCTTCGGCAACTCGCCCAGCGAATCCGAGAAGAAGGAAAAGCGTTGGAAGTGCACGCACGAATATCATGCCCACCCATCCTCAACCCCTGTTTTTACGGGATCGACATGACTACCTTCCAAGAATTAATGGCCGTCAAACACGCTCCCCCAATCGAAAAAAGAGAAACCGTTGCCCTTCATTCTGAAAACATCCAAAAAATGGCCACTGAATTGGGAGTGGATTCCCTCCAATACCAAACCATCGAAGGATTAGTCCGCGCGCTCAGACTACCTGAAAGCAACCTCTGTCTCGCCTGCCTCAATGGAAAATATCCCACCCCCCACGGCGAAAAACTGGTTTTTGAAGCTTGGAAGCGGTACCAAACCAAGCAAGGAGGAAGAGTGTACGACCCATAAAACCAATCCAAACTTTCCCAATCTATTAAATAGGAGAGTTGTCTCGAAGAAAAAGGGAACCCCATGATCGCATTGAGCTCACTCGTCTCCAACATCCACTTGGCCATCACCATTTTCCTATTCATTTGGCTCTACAACTGGGCCAAAGGAAACGTGGGAAGCGCCAAACTCGCGTTTGTAACGGCTATCCTCATCGTCTTCCTGACTTTTTATCAGTTTCCCGAACTCGTTTGGTTGATCGTCTTCCTCTGGGCCTTCGCCACCTTCGGAAAAGACATCTTCACCAAAATCAACGTGTTCGACCGATGAAGGAATGAAAACAGGAGAAACGAAATGGATTCCCTGACCTACGCCGTTGCCGTTTTCATCCTCGCATTCTCGATGCAATATGACATTTTGTGGCTGAGCCTTGCCATCTTCATCTTTCTCTTGGTTTCCCTGCGCTCGCTTTCAGGAATCCTGCTCACGCTCATCACGGGAGCCGTATTCTTCGTTTTTGGGGGACAGTTGCAAGGCGAAATGCTCTACATCGCAGTAGGATTAGTCGTCCTCGCCTATTTCATCGGCGTGAAACCCTCCGAAGAACAGGGAGAAGGCGGCCTAAGTCCGGAAATGATGGCCGCTTTGCAAGGATTAGAAGGCGGAGGAGGATACGGCGGCTACGGCGGGACCGGAGGAATGGGGGGATACCAGTGAGACCCGTCACGTTATTCATCATCTTAGCATTCGTATTCGTTCTATACGTCACGAAGGAAATATTCTGGGTCATCATGGCGGCCCTATTGCTGCTCGTTTATTTAGCGACGCAAGCGGGCGCCGCGGCTAAAAAAGGATACGTAAAAGGAAAAAACAAAATCAAAACAATTTACCAAGAAGAACTAAAACAAATGGAAGGATACAGCGGAAAATACCCCGCCAAATTCTTTGACTCTGTAGGAAAAGGCCTCTTCGAAAAAATAGGCGAATACCAAGCCCCCAAAGAAGCGAAACATTACCGCGACGCCCAAAACTACCGCTGGGCCATCAAACCCGCACCCGAACGAATCACGGACGCCATCCACAAATTCACGGACGGGTTAGCCAAACTGTTCGGGAAATAAAAAAAAACTATTTTTTGTTTTTCATCTCGAACAACAATTGCTGATTCGTCTCCAACACCTTCTGCAACAATTTTTGCAAGGCCAACGCCAAGGCCTTCGTTTCGATCGCATCTTTGGCTAAATTATCAACCTTTGCATTCATTTGAGTCAGGCGATTGGAAATCGTTTCCACGTTTACAGAATCGAACTTGTCATGCAATTCAACAACCGCTTGATGCGTATCCATCAATTGCTGACCATGCTGCTCCAATGCCACGTGCGTAATGCTGTCCCTCAAATCCTGGCTTTCATCCTCCAACATTTTTTGTTCGGCCAGCTTCTGCACCACCTTCTCACTCGTGCGAGAAGCCAACACCTCATGATCCACATCCGAAGAAGATTCTTCCGCTGAACTCGCTTCCAACCCGGCTTCTTCCGAAGGGCGCGCTTTCCCCCTACCGGCCGCCAAAAACGATTCGACTTGCTGAGGAGCCAACCCCAAATCCGCCAGGGTTGAAGCAATAATGCTCTCCGAAATCCCCGCCTCGCGCATCTTTTGAATCGTGCTTGCAATCACTGGCTCATTCATGGTTTTTTCCTCAAATCACACATGCATTTTAATACGGGGATTCCCCGCTATAAAAAACGGATACATCAAAGGAAACGAGACGCATGCCCCTATTCAAGATTGCCCAAGGACCCTGGACGCTCCTCTTGAAAGGAGCCCTCCAAGAAAACGAATTAGAGGTCTATGTAAACCCCCAAAAAATAGTGTACGTGCAAATCGCTCGCCAGGAAAACGGACAATATCTTTCCGCATCCTGCGAGTTCTACAACCCCTTAATCTCCACCGGCGATGTCACCGGCTTTGTCCAAACATTGCCGCGCGAAGTTCTAGTCATTACGCGGCATTTCGTGGACGATACCACGACCTTCCTCTTGCTCGGATCGGGAGCCGTCTCCATGGATTGGGAAGAAAACATTGTTCTCGAACAAACCGACATTCTGCTCAAGAAACTCGAAGTCAGCAGCAACCTTCTCAGCGACATAGCTCGAGCATATGACGTACAACTCAAACCCATGAACGAGTTTCCTCCCAAGGTGAGCGAAGCCTTTTTCGCGATGCCGTTGCTCGTTCCATTACTCTCCACGAATGCGCACGGCGTCTCCGGAGGAGAAGGAGCGGGTTCCATTCCCTCATCTGCCGCGGGCCACATGGGGGCATTACCCGGGGAATTCGTCCTTGGAACATCGGCCAATGGACTCATGGTCAAAGAACCAGTCCTCTTCTTTAAAAAAGCAGGGATCTTTAATGGAAGAGTCGAGCACCGCAAGCACATTCTTCAAGTCATTGTAGAAGGGGCCTTATTCTCCAACGTGCCGGTTGTCATCGTGGACTGGCAAAACGAGTTCTCCATCATGCGAAATCCCAACCCCAACGCCCAAATGTTGCACGACCAAAAGATAGAAGGAGACCCTATCGGCTTTCCTCTTAAAGAGTTTTTAGCGCCCGATAATCTGAAGCTCGAACTATCCACGGTTTATCCCGAAGGATTGGGAGAAGTGTTAGGTCTCATGGACACCGATCTCGGACAAAACCTCGTGCGATTTTTACGCGAGCACAAAGTAACAAGCATTGACGAAGCCAAAGGCCTCCTACGACAATTACCCCCGTCTGAAACGCTTACTCCATTCCAAATCGCTTCCGTAATCCGAACCTTCTCCTTACTCGACCAAACCTATCCTGGATTATTCACGGGAACAAATCCTATTGAGGAAATTGCCAAAAGCTGGTTCCAAAGCATCGGAAGAATAGGCATATTGCGATTACAAAACACGGCCCCCAAGATCCGGAGGCTACTCGTTTACACAATCATGAGAGGCATTTATGAAATGATTTCCCGGCGTGGAGTAGCGGGAAGAATCAAAACCTTGCTCGTCATCCCCGAGATCCCCCAATTGTTCGACTACCCAAGCGAGCCCCTGCTTTCCCGCGAAATCGAACGACTACTGGCCTCGAGCAACTCACTCGATGTTGGGTTTATTCTCTCAGCGCCCCACGAAATCGATTTACCCAAAAACGTGTTAACCCTGCTCGAAGCCAAACTATCCGTTGTCGGAGGAAGAGAAGCCGCGATTACCTTAGCCGGAAGAAAAAACTACCGCGTGCAAATCCGAGACACGTACTCGCAACCCGTCATCAAGGATTTTTTTGAGCGGGAGAAATAGTAATTATCTTTTCCCCAATTTTTTTTCGATCATTTGCTCGGCTTGGTCCATCGTCACCAAATGCAACGGATTCAAGTTGTCCACGATGTATTTGATTTCTTTGACTTCTTCTTCTTTCGCCGAGCGTTTGTTCAACTCATCGAGTTTTGTTTCTATTTCGACCAATCGTTGAGAGAGGCTATTCACTTGCCGCATCAAATCATCGATCGCCGCTTTGGTTTGCTCGGAAACCCCTTGCCCTTCGGTTCCCCCCATCTGCGTCTGCAAATCGCGCACACGCTTGTTGATGACAATCAGGTTTCTCCCCAAAATCTTTTCGTTTCTGACCAAGTACTTTATTTTTTGGGTGATGACCAAAACCGACGCATTGAGGGCCTTCAAATCGCGATTCAAGGAGAACAAATAATCCTGGCTCGAAACCGGGCGAGGCGGGATAGGAGGAAGCGTGGCAGCAGGAGGGTCCGGCATGAGTTAAAAGGGGAAAGGGGGCTTAAAAAACTCCTATGAAAGCCCTAAAACGGCAAAATAAAGGGGTCTTACTCGATATCCAAACACACGACACGGGCGAGCAAAGCATTATCGACCTCTTTATACATACCGTTGCCGGAGAAACCCAAAAATTCGAGGATTTACGCTTCCCCCCGTATTTTTTCGTGAGCTTGGTTCCTTCCGCGGAACCCAGACGCATCGTCTCCCAACTGCGAGGGGAGACCTTTCCAGAAGGCGTCAAGCCCCTAAAAATCGACCTCGTTGAACGAGAAAAAATCCCGTACATGCAAATCCATTTTTCACGGGTGGCCGATTTAGTGAAAACGCGGCAGAGCATCCTTCATTATCCCTTTATCCAAACCATCCATGAAGCCAACATTCCCTACACGCGAAGATACGTGCTCGACAAAAAACTGACTCCGAATGAAATGGTCGAATACGAATTGGACGAGAACGGAACCATCCAACATATACAACCCAGCATGCAAAAAACCATTTCTTTCCGAACCGGAGCGTTGGACATCGAAACATTCGGCGAAACCAAAACCCCCGACATCGAAAAAAACGAAATCATTTCAATCGCAATCGATTGCGATGCCGGAAAAAAAGTGTTCATGCGCGGAACATACGAAAACGAGTACACCACCCAACAATCCACCGAAAAAAAGATGCTGGAACAATTTGTCCATTTTTTGAAGCTCGCGGACATTCAAATCCTTTACACATACAACGGGGACCATTTCGATTTCCCATTCATCCATTCCCGAGCCAAAAAGAATCAAGCTGACACCGATTTCGGCTTGGGAGAATTGCAGCCAACCGGAAAAGGCAGCGATACGGCATGGAAAATCCCCGGCATCCAACACGTGGACGTGTACCAGCTCATGCGTTTACTCTCCCGCTTCGCCTATATCAAATCCCCCAAACTCGATTTGGAAAGCGTGATGCGCGTCGTATTCGGAGCAGGAGAAAAAACACTCACGCACAAAGATATTGTGGAAATCTGGAAAACCAAAAAAGGCATGGATAAGCTGGCCAAATACAATTTGACGGATGCCGAATACACGCGACGTTTAGGGGATGAATTTCTTGCCTTGCTCATGGAACTCTCGCGCCTCGTCGGATTAACCTTGTTCGAAACCAACCGCGCCACCGCCTCCCAACTCGTCGAATTCTTGTTGTTCCGCGAAAGCATCCACCAAAACAAAATCTTTCCCAACCCTCCTACCGATGAGCAGGTACAAGGTCGCCTCCAAAACCCCATCGAAGGTGGCTACGTGAAGGAACCATTAGCCGGACTCCACGAACACTTGGCCGTACTGGACTTTCGTTCTCTCCATCCCAGCATCATGATCTCCCACAACATTTCTCCCGACACGCTCGACTGCAATCATAGCGAGTGCCGCACCGGAGTGAACCGCGGCCCGACCGGACACTGGTTCTGCACTCAAAAAAAGGGATTATTATCCAACGTATTGGAACGTATTTTAGACGCCCGCATCGAAGTCCAAAAGCAAATGGATGCCCTGCCCCAAAAGGACTCCCAGCAAACCACCCTCAAAGCCAGAAAACAAGCACTCAAAATCGTGCTAAACTCCTTCTTTGGAACATTGGCCTACCCCCGCTTCCGCTGGTATTCGCGGGAAAGCGCGCGAGCGATTACTGCATGGTCACGCCACTACATCCGCCAAACACTGGATTGGGCCGAAGAAGAAGGACTAAATCCGGTTTATTGCGACACGGACTCGGCATTTTTATTATTAGGAAAAGACAAAACCGAAGAAGACGTCCAAAAGTTTGTTGAAAAAGTAAACAAGCGCTTGCCCGGAAGAATGGAACTCGAATTCGAAGGACTATACAAGCGCGGATTGTTTGTTACCAAAAAAGAAGGGAAGGCCGCGAAGAAAAGGTACGCGTTGGTCGATTATGAAAACAACCTCTCCATCGTGGGATTCGAATACGTGCGGAGAGATGTTTCCATCATCGCCCGAGAAACCCAAAAAAAAGTCTTGAACGAAATTTTGGTGAATGGAAATCCGAGCAAGGCCCACGAAATCGTGCTGGATGTCATCAAGCGTTTGCGCAGCGGAAAGGTTCCCAAAAAAGAACTCGTCGTATTAACGCAACTCCAGCGCAGACCCGATTCCTACGCTACAACCGCGCCCCACGTCATCGCCGCCAAAAAAGCCATCAAGCGGGGAAAAGAAATTCATGTGGGAGAAATGCTCGGATTCATCATCACTCGCCAAGGAAAATCCATTTCCGAAAAAGCCGAATTAGAAGAATTCGTAAAGGAAGGAGATTATGATGCCGAATACTATGTCCAAAACCAAATCATTCCCGCAGTCGAAAAAATATTCGCCGAACTAGGGATCGACTCCACGGATTTGGAAAGGGGTGGGAAGCAAACGGGATTGGGTGCGTTTGTTTAATCCGAGATAGATAGGCTTATTAACTTCATATTAATATTGCATTAATATGCCCGTTGCCATCGTTGAACTCAAGGAAGAAAACAACCGTATCATCAATGTAGTAAAGGCCCAATACGGATTGCGTGATAAGAGCCAAGCTATTAACAAACTTGTCGAGGAATACGCACGGCATGTGATGCCTAGGGAACTTCGCCCTGAATACGTTAAAAAACTCAAGCGCATCGAGAAGGAGAAGAGTGTCCGCGTTGAAAATCCGGATGCTTTTTTCCAAAAAATGCGCTCGAGATGATGGGCGGTTGGCCTATTCGCTGCGAATCAAACCGCATTTGATAAAAATATTTGAAAAACTAGCCAAAAGAGATCCTGTTCAACACGAAGCCATTCAAAAGAAAGTGAAACAAATTCTGGAATACCCCTATCGGTTCAAGCCTCTGAGCGGGAACATGAAAAATAAGTATCGGGTTCACATTATGGGGTCTTTCGTATTAGTCTTTGTCATGCTGGAAAACGAAAAAGCGGTTGAATTATGGGATTACGACCACCATGACAAAATATACAAAAAATAGTGGGTTACGATTACATTATAATCTTTTTATCGCGACTTTTCTTGATGGAGCCCCAAATCGTCGAAAACTACGAGACCGCCGCGAAGGTACACGGCCTGTGCCGCAAGGCCGCCGCCGAGTTCATTCACCCCGGCGTGAAATTGCTCGACGTTGCGGAAGAGATTGAATCACTCACGAAAAAGCATGGGTGTGGGATCGCATTCCCCCTCAATCTTTCGTTGAATGACATCGCCGCGCACTACACGCCGAGCGAAGACGACGAAACCATCGTACAGGAAGGGGACGTGTTAAAAGTCGATATTGGGGTGCACAAAAATGGGTATTTGGTTGACGCGGCTATCACGCTGCCTTTCTCCAAAGACCCCGATGTGTTCAATCTCGTCCAAACCACACACCTCGCGCTCGAAGAAGCATTCAAGATTGCAAAGGAAGGCATTGAAGTCAGAAAAATCGGGAAAAAAATAGAGGAAGTCATGCGCGCGCATCACATTTCTCCCATTGAAAACCTATCAGGGCACGGGGTCGACCAATACACGGCGCACTGTCCCCCCACCATTCCCAACGTGGACAATGGCGATTCCACTGTGCTGGAAAACGATGGAGCCTATGCCATCGAGCCCTTTGGCTCCATTCACGGAAATGGAAGTATTACGGACTCCCCCCACGTCGAAATATTCGAGGTAGCGAACCAACGAACACTATCGCGGAATTCGCACGCGCGAAGTCTCTTGGAATTCTGTGTTGAAAACTATCACGGACTCCCTTTTGCCGAGCGATGGATTGCACGGGATTTGGACATGAGTGCGTTCCAGCGGAAAACCGCGTTGCGGGAACTCGTCAAACACGATTCGTTGACTGCTCACCCCGTGTTAAAAGAGAAAAAAGGCGCCATCGTTTCCCAATTCGAAACCACTATCTTAATAAACAATGGAAAAATACTCAGACTGGTCTAGAATGGACTTAGAACATCGAAAATCTCTTCTCGTGGCAGGAACCCTTTTCCTTTGTACTCTTGGATGGATTTTCTTTTTGGATCAGCTCGCGCTTACCCCCGATTCGCTGCTCCGCTGGGTGGGAAAGGCCCAAGAATTTGGGCTCCTCATCCAATTGCCCTTCGCCGGGTTTGCCGTATTATTCTCATTGGCCATGGGCATTATCGTCGCGTACGCCGACCGCGACGAGCGAGGAAAGGTCTACATCGCGACATTGGTTCCGAGCATCCTCGCGTGCGGCGTCTCCATCTTCCTCTTTTCCAATTTTGCGCAATGGTATCCCCTCGCTCTGTTTTATTTTGGAAGCATTCCCCTCATGATCGAAACCAGTCGAATCAAACGACTCGAACTCAAAAACTTTGTCGTTCCACGATCCAATTTTTCAGGCATCCAAAAAGGAATGCAAGTGATGGGAATCGGAGTCTTAGTCACCTTGTCCATCGTGGCCTTTCCCCAAAACGAGGAGCTCTACAAAGGGTTTGAAGATAATCTCTTCCAGGGAAAAATCGTTCAGCAAGTCAACGTGGAAAAAATCACAGCCGACTTCCTCATTTCGACGCAACGAAACACCATTATCCAAATCATCGAATCCGAACAGTTCACCAAACTGAGAGAAAAAGACGACCCGGAAGCCACGTCCTTTGTCACACTCATGGATGAAACCCTGGTCGAAGTAAACTCTCCCGGGTACCGAGAAAAAGTGGTGGCCCAAGCCAAATCCCAGCAAAAGAAAATCAATCCCCAGGATTTGGTAAAGCAACTCGAGCAAACCGTGCCCGGCTACAACACGCTGCACGACAATTTTTGGCTCGTGACTGCTGCATTGGGAGCATTATTCTATTTCTTGGTTGCCGTTCTAATCATTCAGCCTCTTGGGGCCGTCGCGGGAACCATCCTTTACGCCGTAATCCCTGAAGATGGATACTCCTTCGAACGAAGCATCAAAAAAACGAGTAATGAATGGACAACCCCCTCTTCAACGCGAATCAGTCCGACCGAAGAACTGAAAGTTGAAGGATGGAAATCCAGCGTGGAAGAACACCCCACCGACATTTCTGCCAAACCCGAAGAAACACCCCAACCCATTATACCGGAATACACGCACACCGAAGAAACCCCAGGAAGCCCATTCCCGCCCACTAATCAATGATTTTTTGTTGGGCTCTTTTAGTGGTGTTCAACCAAATCCGATAAAGGACCCGCTCTTCATCCGCCTCTTTTCCCACCCTCGCATGAACAAATCGACGATTATCAAAAACAAGCAAATCGTTCTTGGACCAGTAATGCTCCAAAACAACTGAATCATCCACCGCGTCGTAAAGCCGAGTCATCATGCTAGACAGGGTACGCAAATCAACCAATGAACCACTATTTTCCCGACTCGCACCCCGCTGCGAAACAAAACCACGACCACAAAACGAAATAACCTGCTCCATCGTTCGCGGGTGCAACCGCAAAAGAGATTGAGTGTGCAATTGGAGAGTTTTAGTAATGAACGTAAAATTCAGTTTGGAGAATTCGTCCTTGAAATACGAAATTTTTTCGAGCGCCTTCACGGTATCCGCCAACAACGTGGGGGTTTCACCCCTCCCAGGACGCACGCAATACACTATCACCAACTCCGGTGGAGAATTATAGTAAATCCCATCCGTATGCCAATCAAAAGTCGTGGTCTGATGAGACCGATCATCCGCATTGTATCCTTCCTTCACAATGGATAGGTACCCCTCCCTGCTATTCACCACCTTAAACCGTCCCGAATTCTTCACCAAACCAAAAAAGAGTTCAGGATCAAAATTGACCTTCATCGTATAAAAAAAATCACTCGTCTTCCACTCGCGTTGGCACAACCACGAGAAAAAATCGGTGGTGGAAAGAAGAGGGGATGAAAGTGCACGCGTTTTCAATCGCGATTGAGTTTCCAATACAATTGTCATGCTGCCAACCCCTCGCGAATCATTCTAACAATAGTTCTCCATTCGCTTTCCTCTCCATGGTAAACGAAATATTGAAAGGGGCGCATTTCCATCCAAAACAACAGGCGAAGACGCTCCCATTCGTGTTGTTCTTGCTGGGAATATTTGTGTCCATCATCAGGCATGTTTTCCGGGGAAACCAGGATGACGAATGCATTGTTCTTGCACCACTCGTGCAATCTTTCTTTCTCCCCCTCTAAAAAGAGTTCCCGGCCAAACCAGTATTTGGACAACACCCCACACGTCACGTGCGATTGGTCCACGATTTTTTTGGTCATTGTTTCATAGCGGGTCGCAAAATAGGAATAGTGCTGGGTCGAAGGGAATCGAAATGAGACCGCTTCCCAGCCCAACACGTGCGACAATTTTTCGACCAATTCCTTCTTTTGAGGGGAATCCACTCCCTCCACCAGAATACAGGTTTTATCCATCGCATCACCTGCCATTAAAGAGTGTTTCAAAAAAGAAAGCCCTTAGTTTCATTTTCTTTACTAAGCGTTTCATTTTTTCAGGCAGGTTTAAAGGGTAAAATGGTGTCAAGGGGGCATGAAGCTGTCCGACCAAGAAGTGCAAACCATCGTGGAGTTGGTCAAGAAGCAACCCCAAACGGTTCAAGACATCGCCAAAACGATTGACCGAAGCTGGGTCACCGCCGAAAAATACCTGCACGAAATCAAGGATAAAACAGGGTTAATCAACCTCAAAACATTCCGCGAAGGAACGCAGGCCGCCCTCAAAATCGTATACTACACCGCAACGGATTTCTCGGCATTGGATGACGTGAAGCAAAACCTCGCCCACCAAATCATGGCCGCAAAGTTCAAGCACGATTTTGATTTCATGGATGTTTTCCAGTTCGTCCATTCCAGCAAAAAGAGAGCAACTAAATATGAAATTTCAGGAAGGACGCAAGCACCGTTAGCGGAGAATACGGGCATAAGGGCTACAAAAAGCGTGTTTTACTTTTCCGGCAACCTAAGTTTTCTCTCTCAAAAGTATGGTAAAGAAAAACCCCCTATTGAAATCATGGAAGATCAGTTGAATGATGGGGTCCTGATAAAAATTCTGTGCCGCGTCAACATTTCATCCCTAGCCAACATCGAAAAAATATCGCATTTATTGGTCAAATACCCCAACCAAATCGAAATACACCATCGCTACCAACCTTTGCGCGGACTCATCATCGACGACGAATTCGCGCGATTCAAGACCTGGGAAAACAAAGCCGATTACGAATTAGGAGAGTTACACAAATCCACACGCGTGTATTATGAAATAACCGACAACGAGTGGATTTCTTGGCTGCAAACCCTGTTCTGGAAGATGTGGCGATCCTCCATCCCCTACGACCAACGATTGAAAGAAATACAGAAGATTGTGGGATGAGAAAAAAGAGGGGCATCGCTAAAAACGATACCCCAATATCGGCATGTGCGATCGAAAGAGCACCCGTACTGGGATTTGGAACCGACCTTTTTTGAAAAAAAGCTCGACCAAAAAATAGAAGGGGGATTGTTACGCAATCCCCCATACACCCGTGCTGGGATTTGAACCCAGATTACGGGTTCCGCAAACCCGCGTGATATCCAGATTACACTACACGGGCTTCGATATCACTAATGGTATCTTCCATTTCTTTCCATGGAAGAAGAGATTTTATCCTCTGAATCCTTTTTAAGTGCTTGGGGTTCTTCGAACCTATTTCGGTGATCCATTTGTTGAATTGGACTGGCCCATTCAACCGTATTGTGCAAGATTTGAGGTTCGTCGAGGGGATGAACCCCAATCGTTTAAGGATTAGGTCCAGATCCATAATCAATGGTTCGGATAGAATGCAAATATCAATGCGCGGATACTTCCTTGTTGTGGGCATATAGAAGCATCCATCCGTGTCCATGATGCCGCGCGATAGGGCTTTGTATACCTCTGCACTATCTGTGTCCATTATGGCTTGTGGAACACGTATGCTTCCTTTCTTCTCACCCACTGTCAACCCCAGCACCTTGCTCTTGAATTCATAAATAGCCTTTGAATCGAATTCAATCCCACAAATAAGGGGTCTTTTCAGCAATCGTGTTTCAATCCCATAAACGTGCTTATAGAGGGGCTGAACATGTTGGGAATAATATTCACGCTCTAAAATGTCTCCACGCAGAGAGAAATTGTACTTTTTGACCGGCAGAGTTCCATCTCCGATATACATCCCAACTTCTTCGGCTAACTCGAAGGTAACAAACGTTGGTAATTTCACTCCTTTTTTGCGGTCAAAGCGACTGAATTCTACTTTCTCCATATCGAGTTTCACGGTATTATTCTGAAAGGAATGATGAAGAGTGGAGAGCGCTCGGATTTTCTTTTCCATCTTCTTTTTTCGGAGCAGAATATAGAATTTGTTTGGATCCTTCTCTTTCATCAGTTTGAGCGCTCGGTGACCCGATCGCCAATCAAAACTCCCACTTGGTTCTGAAATTTGCACTTGCCGCATTTCAATGTATGAGAAATTGCAAATAAAACGCTACCGAGAGTGCACCGCCGTAAAAGAGCGAATCTCCAGCAAACTGTCCAGACTATTCACCATACGGGCAGAACCTTTTGAAAAAAGGTTCATCCAAACCTTACTAAAGATGCCTCGCAAAAGGATATAAAGAGCATTCCGAATCAAAGAACGACCACTAGAAAAATGCACTTCCAAGTCTACCATTCTATTGTGGATTAGCAGCCGCATAGGCTTGAACACAACTCTCTTTCAGTCTTTCACTCATCATTTTTTGGCAAATCGTCGGATCTTTCAGACGCTGCGCAAAAGAATAATAACAACTATCCCTATCCCACAATCCGCCTCCAGGATCATCTTGCGGATTATTGAAATACGTCTCGCAATCGGCAGGGCCGGTTGACTCATTCGAACTTTTTAGAAAAAAGTTCGATCAAAAAGGTCTGATACCTCGCCCTT
>CAYJRE010000008.1:0-23634 GCA_964372665.1 uncultured archaeon
ATACCGTGGCCTTTAGGCCACGGAGGAGGTCATTTTTTGGTTTGTAATACTTCCTCATATACTTTCAGCACTTCGTTCCCGACCCTCTCCCACGACCAAACCACTTTTTTTATATCCACTTTTGGAATGGGTTTTTTGAAGCAAGACATTATTTTTTGGGCTGCTTCGTTTACATCATTCGGATCATCGACCCCCACCGCGACATTTTGAGCGATCAATTCTTTCATGGCACTAGAATGGGTGGCCACGACGTGGCATTTCGTGGCGATGGCCATTGGATAAACCAGTCCCTGGCTCTCGGAATCGGCCAGCAAGGAAAAAACATCCGCCTGGGCATACAGATCCAACAACTTTTTCTGCTCCTCCAACTGAATATGCCCATGAAATAAGACATTTTTCTCCAATTTTAATTCTTTTACTCGATCTTCCAGATTTTTTCGCTCCACCCCATCCCCTACTACCTGTAATTTCGCATCCGGATATTTTTTCATAATCAAGGGCATCGCGTTAATCAACCGATGAACCCCTTTTTGCCTTACCAACCGTGCCACCGTCAAAATGGAGTGAGGAACACGCTTTTTTTTGACGCCAAGAAGGACCGGCAAATCTATCCCGTTCGGAATTCGCACGTATTTCTTTTCTTCCAGATCAATATTTTTCTTGAACAACTCATACTCGTATTCGGAAACGCAAACGAGTTTGTCTATTTTGTTTCCAAAAGAATGATAAAAAAATCCAATGAGCGGATGAAGCATTTTTCGGAACCAAGAAGAGGACACGGAGCTGGCTCCTGTCAAGATAAATTTTTGGTTTTGTTTTTTGGCCAATAAGGCGAGCATGGAAACCATGTTGTTGTACCCGTATGCATGAATAATGTCATGATTTTCCTTTTTCAGGCCCGCATACAATTCGGGGGAAAAAAAATAAGCGTCATTGGGGGCGAAGCGTGGAAATTCGCGCAAAGCAATGCCATTGAATTCCGTTCTCGGGATAGGGTTGGGGGCCGTGCAGAACACCTCTACATCCATCCCCTTCTTTTTCAATAATTTGGCCAAGTAATACACCGATTGTTCCACCCCTCCCGTATTTTTTCTCAGCGTGTTAGGGGAAACAAGGGCAATTTTCATATTATACCTGACAGGCAAAAGGCTCTTTATAGTAGCGTTCCGGGCTCATACTAAAAGGTAGTTGGTTCAAAATAGGAAGGATGCCACGTGTTTTCGTCACCGGTGCCACGGGAGAGATAGGCCGCGTTTTCCTCCAAAAAATCCACTCCAATTGGAAAATAGTGGCCTTGACGAGAAAAAAACCTTCTTTTCACCCTAAAAATGTTCATTGGATTATTGGGGACATCACGCAAGGGGAATCATATAATCGTTATTTGAAAGGCTGCGATTCCCTGGTGCATTTGGCTGCCCGAATCGCGAACGACGACCCTGAAAAACTCCGGAGAGAGAACGTGGAGGCCACCCTAAATCTCGTTC
This sequence comes from uncultured archaeon, assembly GCA_964372665.1. GTDB lineage: Archaea > Iainarchaeota > Iainarchaeia > Iainarchaeales > VGJJ01 > VGJJ01. The sequence continues at coordinate 1,485 of CAYJRE010000008.1, forward strand.
AAAACGCCCATCGCCAAGGTATCCAAAAAATCGTGGTTGCGAGCTCGGCTTCCGTAACCCAGAAATTCCACACCCTGTACGCCGAATCCAAGGCCCAAATGGAAAAAGAGATTCTGGCATTACCTTTTCCGTTGATCATTCTCCGACCCACGCTGGTGTACCATAAAGGCTCCAAGTATTTGAAAGGAATCGAACGATGGAATCGTTTTCCCTTGCCCTTCATCCCGCTCGCAAACGGTGGAAATGCAGAGCTTCGACCCCTCCATGCGGAGGATGTGGGAAGAGCCCTCGTTTACATTCTGAGCGATAATCCACCAAAAAGAACCCTTGTTTACGATTTGGCTTCTGAAAAGAGTTTCACGTTGAAGGATGCCATTCTCTTGTTGCAAAAAAAAAGAAAGCAATCAAAACCCATCCTGTTTATTTCTAATGACTTTTTCATTTTTTTTCATCGGTTATTGAGCGGGTTAGGTCTTCGCCCGCCCAGGATCCTCGCCTCAATTGGAGCCATGGGGGAAAGCTATCGAGTGAACCCCAATCCCTTCATCAAAAAATATAAAATGCGTTTTATCCCACCCGAAAAGGGGTTGTGGGATTGTTCCTGACTTTATCTATGCAAACTGGGAATCAAGTTTTCCGTCTTGAAACTCTTTTTGTATTTCTTTCGCATGCTTACCTTCGATGGTTATACCCATCGAGTTACACGTTCCAATGATTTCTCGGCACGCGCTAGCCAAGTTGTATGAATTCAATTTTCCCATTTTCATTTGCGCAATTTTTTTCACTTGCTCAAACGTCAAATTTCCTTTCATTTCCGTTTTAGGGTTTCCGGCCCCTTTATCCGCTTTGGCTTCCTTCAAAATGAGGCCGCTGGTGGGAGGGCTTCCAACCGTAATCGTGTAATTCTTGGATTTGTCCACGTCCACTATGACTGGAACCTTCATCCCCGCGAATGGCTTGGTCGCCTCGTTGATTTCCTGGACGATTTTTCCGACATTCAACCCCAATGGCGCCAACGCGGGTCCTAATGGCGGCGCAGGAGTTGCCTTTCCCCCATCCACCATAATCTTGATTTCCGGCATACTTTTTTTCTCCTAGAAGCACTGTAACAGCAGTAAACAGAAAACGCTTGGAAAACCATTAAAAAGCCGCTTATTCAGGGGGCTTCGTTTCTTCCTTTGTCGGGGTTTCCATAATCCAAAAATAGGCAAAAAAGAAGGGATATGCCAAATCCCGCACGAGCATGTAAAACCAAGTTGAAATGCCTTCGAATAATGTAAATGTCCTGTTTCGAAACGATATCCAGTATCGGAAAGTAATCAACAATGCTAACCCGGCGAGTACAAAAAAAAACCAAAATTGGGGTGAAGACCACATGAAATAAAGGGTAAAAAGAAAAACGGCCCAGCTTACTATCGCCTGCAACCACCCCCCTCTTCCGACCATTCCATACTTTTTCGCATAGCGGAGTGGAAATTTTTTGGCCAAGCGAATTTCCCCTCTCGTCATTCCCAACTCATTCAAAATACTGCGTGGAGAGACCTTTCGCGTGGGATGGAACACCTTCACGTTTGGATCGAAAACGATTTCCCCGTGCTGCAAGACTTTGTACGCGATGTCGGTGTCCTCGCGGAAAAAATGGTATTCTTCATCGAATCCATGCACCTTTTCTAAAATCTCTTTTTTGAATGCCAAATTACAGGTTGGGTATTCTCCCCCATTTTTATTCTTCGTTGCATGAGAAAGCAGGGGAGTATTGTCCCCATCCGTATGGCCTTCCACTCCAAACGCATTTGGATTTTTTTTAAACGATTCGAGGATTCTTTGCAACCAATCTGTTTGAGGGAGAACGTCATCGTCCGTGAACGCCGCATATTTTCCCCGCGCCAATCGGATTCCTTCATTCCGTTTCTTGTCAGGCCACCGCGAATCGATTTCCTTGTACGCGAAGGCATGCTTCGCCAGGCGCTTGTTTTCGTCCGCTACTTTCTGGAGGGAAGTTTGAGCGTATCCAATCACAATGACTTCATACGTATCAGGAGAAAGGGTCTGTTCACGCAAGGCCTTCAATGTTTCCCGCAACGAATCCGGGCGATTGTGTCCCGCAATTACAACCGAAACAAGAATTTTGTTTGAACCCTTTTCTGGCGAGCGCGGCATACTCATCCGCCACATTATTCCTTGATGACGCGAATATGCTCGGCCTTAATTGTCACCGGAATCTTTACTGTTGCTTCAAGCAATTCGACGGTGACCTCTTCTTTCGTGTCATTCACACGAATCACACGCGCCTTTTCACCTTTGAAAGGACCGGAAATGAGTTCCACTTTCTGGTCCGGCTTGATATTTTCCATCAAGGGTTTGTTGGACAAAATGGCTCCCAATTCTTCGATCTTGACTTGGCCCGAAACCACGCCCCGGCTTTTAACCAATGATATTCCCGCAATCCCACGCTGAACCGTGTTTTCGTTATCCGCCTCGATCAAGATATAGCCTTTCAGCCCCGGCATGACAGCCATCGAGTAAATCTCCAACCCTTCTTTCTGGGTTTTGGCGGCTAAGATATCCACGACCATGGACTCTTGACCCACTGTTGTTCGAACCGTATAAATCATCGATTAAAAACTCCAAAACGTAACCTAAAAAAGGCCCCCGAATGCTTTTAAAAGCCCCTTATGGGAGCACCGTTCGAATCAAGAAATTGGCCAATTCAACCAAAAACCCAATGATCCCAATAATGACGATTCCCACCGCGGTGACCCGGACCATCGTCCAATATTGGGAAGTATCCGGCTTCTTGGAAACCGTCAAAATTCGTTGCGTGGATGAGAAAAAGTTGTCCACGCCCTCCTTCAAATCCAAGTCAACCATATATGGTCATTCAACTCCGCAACCCTTTTAGCTTTATTCGGTGAACTCGATATCCAAATCCATCTGGGTCAGGGCTTCTTGTTGTTGAGGCGGCGAATCCAAAAAAGGGATTTTTCCCCCGGCCACCACGACCATGGCTTGGATGTGCGAGCGGGGGATGTTTTCATCGATCATCGCTCCCCAAATGATGTGCGCATTCGAATCAATGCGCGAGCCCACCACTTCCACAATCATTTCGGCCTCGCGCAAGGTCATATCGGTTCCGCCCACCACATTGATCAACGCTCGATTCGCGCCCGAAATATCCACATCCAACAAGGGGGAAGTGAGCGCATTCTCGACCGCTTCCAACGCACGCGCATCGCTGGCTTTATCGGCCTTGCTTTCCCCCAATCCTATCAACGCAGCCCCGCCCCGAGAAAGGATGGTTCGCAAATCCGCAAAATCCAAATTAATCAAACCGGGTTTTGTCACCATTTCAGTAATCCCTTTCACCGCATTCACCAGCACTTCGTCCGCAACCTTGAAGGCGGCATTCACCGGCAAATCCGGCGCAATCTCCAAAATCTTGTCATTGGGAATAATGATGACGGTGTCGGCTTCCTTCCGCAGCTTATCCAACCCCTCCAACGCGTTCTCGATGCGCGTGCGTCCCTCCACCGTGAAGGGTAAGGTCACCACTCCCACGGTTAACGCGTTTAAGCTTTTGGCGACATTCGCAATAATGGGGGCAGCTCCGGTTCCAGTCCCCCCGCCCATTCCACACGTGATGAAAACCAAGTCCGAATCCTTCAGCAGCTCGCGCAACTCGGGTTCACTCTCTTTGGCTGCAGACTCTCCTACCGTAGGATCGGAGCCCGCTCCCAGGCCGCGTGTCAATTGCCTTCCAATCAAAATCTTTCGCTGCGCATGAATGTGAAGTAAGGCTTGCGCGTCCGTGTTAACGGCAAAGGTGTCTCCCCCTTCTAGTCCTACTTCCGACAATCGCTGAATCGTGTTCGTGCCCCCGCCCCCGACTCCTACTACCCTAATTTTGGCATGGGTTTCCGCAATGATTTGCTTCAATATTTCCTCATCCTTCAATTGGGCCTCTGTCTTTTCAGGTGCGGTCGGCGGAGAATGAGTCGGATACGTTACCACGGCTCCGCTGGGGAGATACCCCTGCTCCTGCGGATTTTGTAAACGTTGAACCCTATCCAAAATGCTACTCATCAAACAGACCCCCACTCCCACACGATGCGGCTTCAATACCTTTTTGGAGTAATACATGTTTGAAAGTATTAAAATACACTCCTTCTCCAATATCCCAACTTGGGGAAAGACCCGAGTATATAAAGAAAAAGAATCATCCTCGACCCATGAACCGTTGGGCGATCGGCTTAACCTTGCTCATTATTGGGGTATCCCTCTTCGTCATCTATTCGGTCTCCCAGTGGGACTTGCCTAAGCCCGTGATTGGGGTGGGTTTGCAACCCAAAGAATGGGTGCTGCTCCAACCCACGAAATGCACCGAAATCCCCTGGCGAAAAGAATGGGCGTTTCTTAACCAAAAATCGTACGACGAATTCCCTCTCGAAAGCGAATTGGAAATCCTTCAGGAATATTATGAGGGACGCGGCGTCAGGGTGTTGGACATCAAACTCACCTACGAGGCCGCGGATCCGCTGTGCACGGCCTGCGGATGTCCCGAACCCTTTGTTTTTGCCATCCAAACCTATGAACGAGACGCCGCCAAGCTAGCTGTTTCCGGGTTTCGCGTGCTCGACACGACGAACCCCTATATTTTTACCGGTCCCCTCTTCCGGCAATCGCTCGAACAACCACTATCCTATGTCCGGGAATCCGATTGCGACACCCTGTTCTCAACCAAAACTTTTTTGGATGAGTGGTTGGGCAGCAAAAAGGATTCGTGCTACATCCAGGCCGCGATTGGCGCGAAGAACCCTCAAATTTGCGAGAAGGTGCAGGCCTTGCAGGCCCGAAACACATGCATCACGGAGGTGGCCGTGTCGTTACAATACGTGGAGCTATGCTATCAACTCGCTGAACAAGCAAACCGGGATGCCTGCATCTCCAGCGTGGCCGGAATCACGCAAACCATTTCGCTCTGCGACCAAGTCCAAGATTCTACTGTAAAATACTTTTGTCGCTTGGGTGCGCAAAATTAAGTGCATCACTCCACTGCTCCCAAAAACAAGTCCACAAAGTCCACGGGTTCCAACAAAAAAATCTTTTCGTTTCCTCCATTTAACGCTTTCAATGATTCAAAAAATTTTTTGTTTTCGATCCCCTTCACCGGATTTTTCTCCAACTGCTTTCCCGCATTCAATGCGGTTTTGTTTTTGAAGCGAAAAAGCGTCCGAACGAGTGAAACAAAAGAAGAAAAGTGAGGGACATTCTTCGTTTTCTTTTTTCGTTTCAACCCTAAAATGGCCGAAAAATGATTGGGAATGGGATAAAAGGCCTTGGGAGAAATTTTGCAAAGCAGTGTTCCTTCGTACCAATACTGCCCAATCACTGATAAGGGGTGATACTCGCTGCTTCCGGGCGGGGCCAAAATCTTTTCAGCAAACTCCAATTGCCAAACCAAACTAGCCCAATCGAATTCATGCTCAAACAACTTGAACATGATATCGTCCGAAATGGCGTAGGGAGGAGAAGCCACTACTTTGTTGAAGCGAATCGTTTTCAAATCAAGCTGGAGAAAATCCCCCCGAATGACCCGAATATTTTTATGGGGAGTAAACCGTTTTTTCAGGTATCGGACTAATCCTTCCTGCAGTTCGACAGTTGTAACGTGTGCTCCACTCTCAATCAGTTTTTGGGTGACGACCCCGGTTCCTCCCCCAATTTCTAACACGGAATCGCTTTTCTTGAGGTGCGCCGAAGCAACCAACTCGTTGACCACCTTTTTGTCCACCAAAAAATTCTGGGAATATTTTTTTTCAGGGAAAAAGCCCGCCTCAAGCATGGCCCTATTCAATTCCTCTAAGCCACTCATACTTTCCCTTTTTGCTGTTTTTTTTTAGCGGCGGGGGTGGATTCGGCGCTCGTCTTCCGATTGGGGGGGTCGCACAAACAAATAGTGCTTTTGATCCCCCTGCAATTCCGTAAAAATGTGTTTCCGAATCAAGGAAAGCAAATTCGCCAGTTTAGAACGCTTTTCCACATCCTCCAAGGATTCAAACGGTTTGACTTGGCGCTCTTTCAAAATATCCTCCAAGTGATGCTTTCCAACCCCTGGAAGCAATTCCAACTGGTGCCGCTTCAATGAAATAGGGCCACTTGCATTAAAGAATTGAACAAACTTCTTTTCATTAATCAGAACGACCTTCTCGATCGCCTTATCCAATTCGGCTTTGGCGTTGTTGGTGAGTTGTTCGAAAGGGATGCGTTGTTTGATGTGGTCAATCTTGTCACGGGACTCTTTACCAATGTATACCTCCTCCACTGGTTTCAATTCAACACCGGGTTTGGGAACGACCTCCAACAAGGTAAAGAAAGATGTTCCGAGGACTATGGCAACCGGCTCGGCTTTGAATGAAGAGCTCTTTCCGTGCGGCAAGAAATCCAATACGATCGCTTTTTCCTCATTCATGGTAGAGACCTGGGTTTTCGTCCTATTTATGCATGTGTTTTTTTCATGCACGTTTACACAGGGTAACGTATACCCTGTCAGGATCCCGGCGCGTATTTTTGGACCAATGATAGTGCGTCCGCGATCTGGGAATCATTCATTGCATTGGGCTTTGGGAGCAAAATCTTTAATGCCTCGGCATCTTCGGGCAAAAAATCCACAATCTTTACTGCTATTTCTTCCGAGAGGCCGTGGATGTTCAGCAGATTGTTATACAGCGATTCGGCTTTGTCGTGTGAAAGCTTGGCAAACTTGGACGAGTACTCCATGGTCTGATTTTGCTCGTACGTGGGTTCCTTTCCCTCGCGGTCCATGTTATCCAACATGTGCTTCACATGCACGAGTGAAACCATTTTCTTTTCCACCAACTCTTTGCCCAACATCCTGAGTCACCCTCCAACACATTTTTCCGATTATTCAGACCGATTACCAGCGGTTTGATTCACGATTTCTTTTAAATGAATGGGATTTACCACGACTTGGCAATCCTGATTACCCTGTTTCACGTTCACGACGACGGCCCTCCCCTGCATGCCGGAAACTTTTCCCGTCAACCCGTGAAACCGGCGAAAGGGCATTCCGGCGTGAACCGAACCGTGAATCACGATTTGAACAGTGTCTCCGGCATTAAACGTTCGCAAAAGACGTGTCACGGTCGGGCGCTCTCGCCGCGCCGTAATCTTAGCCCGAGTCTTGGCACGAAACCCTCTCGCTTTCTTTCCCGCCATGTTTTTTCACTCCCGAACCCCAATTCCTGCTATCCTGCTAATACCCAAAAGGGGGAGAAATCGTTTAAAAAACAAGGGTGCGAAACGACCATTATTCCCAAAAAAAGAAGACGCAAAATGAGTTCTTCGACAGATGCCGGGTTAAGCGTCGTTAAATACCTTTTTAAATGGTTAGCGGGGGAAAGACGATATATAAAGGCCCTTTTTAAAGCCTCGGAGTTGGGAAACGCGTGGGGAGTTGAAACGTATGAGCGAGGGTTCCGGTCAAGTGTTTGAGCAGCATTCCTTTGAACATAAAGGGAAAACCATTGATTATGCGATTGTAAACCTCGTGGCTTCCGGGGGATTGAATGCCAACTTGGATTTGTACAACCTCGCGATGTCCATTCCCAACATCGAGTACGAGCCCGAACAGTTTCCGGGAGCCATACTCAAAATGAAAGAGCCCAAGGTTTCCATGCTGCTCTTCAAGAATGGGAAAATCATTTGCTCGGGAGCCAGCGCCCAAAACCAAATCAACTTAGCCATCAAAAAAGCCAACAAAATGATTAATGAAATCCAACCCTCGGTCAAAATCCTGAAAACGATTGAATACGAAGTCGTGAACTTGGTGGCCACTGGAAATTTGCACCAAAACCTGGATTTGTTTGCCACGGCGATGCAATTGGATAATGTGGAGTACGAGCCCGAACAGTTTCCGGGTGCGATTCTCCGCTTGGATGACCCCAATCTCACCATGCTCCTATTCAAGAACGGAAAAGTCATTTGCGCGGGCGCGAAGAACGAGAAAGAAATGATTCGCGGATTAGAAACCGCGGATGACTTGGTTCGCGGAATGAAAGAAGGAAATGTGCCCCCCAAAAAGAAAGGGAAAGCCATCGAAGAAATGGAAGAAGATGAAGAAGAAGAGGAAATGGAAGACGACGAACCAAAAGGGGAAAAAGAAAATGAAAATGAAGAAATGGAAAAAGAAGATGCGGGCGAAGAAGAAATCGATTTATCCCCCATTCGCGGCCAAAACCGAAAACCCCCCATCATTCCCAAACCCAAACCCATCCCGAGCGGAAAAGACGAAGACAAGGATGACGATTTACCATTCGAAGATGAAGAGGAAGAAGAGGAATAATTCTCGGATTGCCCCCACCCTTTTTAACCCTTTTTCCGAAGAAATTGGTTTGATTGACGGCCATACGGGCTTGGCCCCACCCAGACCCATTTCGAACCTGGAAGTGAAACGAGCACCGGTGGATCGCTGCACTGGGATTTTTCTCGGAGCGGCACCAACGCCGTCGATCGACCTTTTTTACAAAAAGCTCGGCCAAAAAACGTTTGGGTACCAATCTCAAATTGGTACCCAAACTCCGGTGCGGCCGATCGGAAGCGGCCGGTGCCAACGCCGTTGGTCATTTCTTTTATCGGCCTACTGCAGGATTGAAAATCCTGCAATGTAGTCCCTCGCAGCGGCCAGACGAAACTGGCCGGGGGCAACGCCGTCGATCAACCCTTTTTATAAAAAAGCGTTGATGGAAAAAACGGTTGGGTGCCATTCGTAAATGGTACCCATACTTCCGCGCGGCCGCAGGTTAGCGGCCGGGGGAAACGCCGTTGATCACTTTTTTTACACTCATTGCGTCGTCAGAATCATTCGAACACGCGTTCATCGTGTTTGGACCACAGCCATTGGAACGCGGGAACGGTGATGATGATGATTCCGTCCTTTGAAACTTTTTTTAGAATATTTTGTAAAAAAGAAACATCATCCGAAATGTGTTCGAGCACATCCATGAGGAGGATTACATCAAATGTTTCATCCGTGGTTTCGATCGTTGGAATGACGGTCAGTCCTTTCTGGGTAGCATACTTGACGGCAATGGGGTTGGTCTCCACCCCCACTCGTTTTTTGGTTGGAAACGATTCCAAAAATCGTCCGGTGCCGCAGCCCACGTCTAACATTGTTTCAAAATGGGGGGAAAATTTTGAAATGAGCAGGTGAATGAGATTGTTTCGCGCGACATACCACCATTTGTGGTGTTCCAATTCGTTCATTTTATGGTACTCGGCGGTCTCCATACTGTTTCTACGTGCGGTGTCTATTTATGGTTTTGGAAATAATGTCGTGAATACCGCACGCCCCGAAACAAAACGTGAAGTCATAGGGCAAGACTCCTTTCTTTTCATAGCTTTGCAGAAATAGTGTAGTTTCAGCCATGCGAGGAGGACGAGTGGCCTATGCCCGTGATCAAGCGTGATTCTTTTTTATCGAATAGCACGCAGGCGATCGGTTCAAACCCGGGCAGGTTAATCTCGAATGCGCGGATCCACTTGTCGAGGTGAAATATCCGTTTGAGCGCTTCTTGGGTATACGGCCGAATATGATCGGGTTGATCCCAAAACTTTTTCCCAGGCAAGGGAGCAATTACGCACACGTATCTTTTAGATAGGCGAATTAATTCAGAGGCGAAAACATCCGGCTCTTTCAAGTGTTCGATGACGTGCGCGGTGTACACCAAATCGAAGCTCTCGGAAGGAAAAGTGTTGTTAAAAATATCAATTTTCTGGATGTCCGGTCGAGCGGGATGCAAATCGATTCCCTTCGTTTTCTTCCCGCGCGATTGGAAATAATCGATCATCTTTCCATTGCCGCTCCCCACTTCGAGAACGGTTTCGATAGCGAGGCCTCGGAACAAGGAGTCGTAGAAAAGCGTGTTCATCAGATTTTGGCGCCAAGTCATACGGGGTTGCATCGCTCGCGACAGTATTTTTCGTTTACTTAAATAGAACGCATATCCGCGACTCTTTAAAACAACTATCCCGAAGGACACGGGTTTAAAACAGAATAATTCTTCATATTGGGTATGGATGGGCATCCGAATGGATTGGGGGAAAGTCATGCGCTGACTCCGCATGCGGCAACCGCTAATGCCTCTTCCAAGAATTTTATTTCTTCATTGAAACATGCTATTTTATCCCGCGAAGGATTGTTCATCGGCCTTGTTTTCTTGTTGGGTTTCATCGTGCGCGCGCACTTGATGCGCTATGAATTGTTTTTCGAGTTCGACTCCTATTGGCATGCACGCATGGTTTCATATATTTTGCAAGAGTTGCCCGCCCCGAGCGTAGACCCATTAGTCTATTACCAAAACATTCACGCTGCCACGTTTGGAAATCCTCCCTTGCTGTTTTGGTATATTTCGGCCGCGATATACAAACTATTCACGCTCAATGCACCCTACCATTTTGAATTATGGGTTTTGTTCGTCAAAATTTTGCCTGCGTTGTATGGGGCGTTGATTTGTGTGGCCATGTATTTTTTGGGGAAAGCCATGTTCCAAGGCCCCTATGAAAAAACTGCCGGGTTGTTTGCGGGTTTGTTGGCGGCGGTAGTTCCTAGTTTTGTTTACCGGACCATGGGGGGATTTTTCGAGGACGACAGTTTAGGTTTTTTGTGGATGGTTTTAGGATTCGTCTTTTTTGTGCGAGCGGTACGAGATGTTGAATTCACCCGAGAAAAAATACTCCATGCGGTTTATGCTGGCATTTCCTTTGGTCTAATGTCCCTCACCTGGTCGGGATTCAATCAAGTTGTTCCCATCTTGCTGGGGGTTGGTTTCCTTCAGTTTGTGATGCTGGTGAATGAAAATGCGCTGGACAAAGCAAAACAGTATGCCGCGCTTTGGGGGATCACTTTTGGATTGTTTGCTGTTTTGGCTACTATTCAAACAAAGCGATTTTGGTTGGACCAATTTGGGGGTATTCTGGGAGGGTTTCTTTTCCGTGTGCAATTGGGTTGGGTTCAAACAGTAGGAGTTATTATTGCCCTTTTTGCGGTGGCGGCGATTTTGTGGTATTTGAAATCGAAGCATGCACTGGGAGAACGAATCGTGAAAGCCGTTTACACGATTTTGGTTTTGGGATTATTGGTTTTGCCCCTCATTGTCATATTCTTCAACGTTTCCCTGCAAACAAGCGATGTATTGGGGCAAACGGTTGGGGAAGAAAGCCAGGGGAAGAATTTCTTTGGAAACAAATATAGTCTCATGATTATTTTTGCGTTTATTGGATTGCCTGCCATGGCCTACTTGCTCTACAAGCGGTCCCGTTGCTATGCGTTTTTGGCTATTCCTCTCGTGTGGCTGGTAGTCACTTTTTTCATGGCGTGGGGAAAACTAAAATTCACGTACTATTGGGGGCTGCCTCTCGCACTGACGGGAGCCGTAGTCTTCATCCTGGCCATGCGGTGGATGAGCACTAAAACGAAAAAGACGCAGAAGATCGTGGCACTAGGGGTGGGGATGCTCCTATTGGGTTCCCTCGCTGCCGGAACCATTTTTGTGACGCAAAACGTGCCTAATATCGAAGCAAGTCCGGAATGGAAAACTGCTTTATTCTGGGCAGAAAAAAATTTGCCAGAAAATACGAAGTTTTTCAATTGGTGGGATGAAGGACACTGGATTTCTTTCCTTACTGGGAAAAAGGTTTTGATTGACAATAGGAATGCCGACACGAAAGCCACCACACGCGTGGCTCAGTTCATTCTCGAAACGGATGAAAACAAAGCGCATGGTCTGGTGGAAGAAGTGGGAAGCACTCACCTCATTTTTGGGGATGATTTGCTCGAAAAAATGGGCAATCTTGGCTTTTACGCGTATGACATCACGAGTGCCAATGACCCCCGCATCCAAAACGTTTTTGGAACCATGATTCAATGCCAACAACGCACGGCTCCTCTTACACGGGAGGTTACGGTAGAATGCGGTCCCCAAAACAAGTTTACCTTGGAAAATTTCAAATCGTTTCCCACGCAATGGCAATCCCAACCCAACCAAATCCAACAAGGGACCCCCTTATTCGTGTATCGCACTCCTGACAATGCCAAACTTTTCGCCTTCAGTTCGAAAGCGAATGAAACCATGTTGGTTCGTCTCTGGTTTTCGGACCCTCTTTTGCAGCCTTACTTCAATGAGGTATACCGGAATTCCGGCGTGAGGATTTACGAAGTGAAAGAATCCCAAACGCCTCCCGAACTCGCATCGGCATAAGGATTTTTTCGAGCATTGAACTAGAACCATTAAGTGAAATTCTGCGAACCGTTTTAAGCGTAAGGGGACTAACTTCGGTTAGCGGAAAGAAAAACGGGAGATATTTTGGATGGCTAGTATTGGTGCCTATGCGTTCATTGGCCTGAGTGCTTTCTTCATAACATTCATCACATTGCCCCATTTCATCCGGAGAATGCACTTGCGGGGGATGGTTGGGAAAGATATGAATAAGCCCGGTTGCCCCCCCGTAGCCGAAATGGGAGGAACCATTGTCCTCTTAGGGTTTGTTTTCTCGATCATGCTTGCGCTCTTTCTCCATTCCCACTTCCAGTTTTTCTCTTCCATCAACCTGCTCGCGCTCCTCGCCGCCATGCTCACCATTGTTGTAGTAGGAGTGTTGGGAATCGTGGATGACATCATTGGTTGGAAAAAAGGAATCCGGCAATACCAGCATGCCTTGATTCCCATGTTGGCGGCCTTGCCGCTCATGGTGCTGCCGCAAACGATTGGGAATACGGCGGTCGAATTCCCATTCATCGGCTTCGTGAACTTCGGGATATGGTATTCGCTCATCGTTGTTCCGCTCGCCGTGACCGGTGCCAGTAATGCTACCAACATCCTCGCGGGATTGAACGGGTTGGAAGCGGGTTTAGGCATACTCATGGCAGCCGGAATGCTGATCGTGGCGATTATTTTAGGGGAGCCCGAAGTCGCCATCCTCATGCTGGCCATGATGGGGGCCCTGCTTGGATTCTTATGGTATAACCGATTTCCTGCCAAAATATTCCCCGGGGATTCGCTCACGCTCATGATGGGGGCGGGCATTGCCGCTGCCAGCATCATCGGGAACATGGAAAAAGTGGGGTTAATGCTTTTCGGGCTGTACTTCATCGAACTTGTCCTGAAAGCGAGGACATTCATGCAAGCCGAGAGCTTCGGAATGGTCCAACCCGATGGCACTCTCCAGGCGCCAGAAAAAACAGGGAGTTTGACGCACATCGTCATGCGCTTGGGGAAATTCAACGAGAGGCAAGTGGTGTATGTTTTGTGGGGACTGCAGGCGATAGTGGTCCTCATCACTTTATTCGTTTTTTGGACTAATTTTATGGGCGTCAAAACATTCACTTCCGTGAGAGGCGTGCTATGAATGTGCTGCTGACCTGCTCGGCCGGAGGGCATTTGACCGAAATGAGGCAATTGGAAAATTTTTACCGAGACATCCCTCACTTTTTCGTGACGTTCTATAGGGGAGACACCCAATCCCTGGCCAAAAGCGAAAAGGTGTATTTCATCGAACGCCCCGCGAGAAACCCATTGAAAACAATCAAAGCTTTTTTCCAAGCATGGAACATCATTATGAGGGAGAAACCCGCGCTCGTGATCAGCACCGGAGCCGATGTCACCGTTCCGGTGTGCCTCGCTGCAAAATTGAATGGAATCCCCTTCGTGTTCAGCGAAAGCTTCTGCCGCGTGACGAGTCCCGGCATCACCGGGAAAATACTTTCCCCCATCGCGGATTACGTCTTTTTCCAATGGAAAGAACTCGAAAAGTTCTACCCGAGTGGAATTTATGCCGGAAGCATTTTTGGGAGTGGAAAAAAATGATTTTTGTTTCGGTGGGAACGCACCCCCAACCTTTCCCGCGTCTGCTGAATGAGGTTGGCAGATTGATAGATGAAAAAAAAATAAAGGGAAGAGTGACGGTCCAATGCGGATACACGATATTTTCCCACCCCAAAATAACGATTCGTGATTTCATTCCCATCGAGGAATTCGAAAAACTGGTCCGGGAAGCGGACATTTTCATCACGCATGCTGGAGAAGGGAACATCGGCACCGCTTTGCAATCCAAAACCCCCATGGTCATTGTTCCGCGCCGAAGAAATTTTGGCGAGCACACGAATGATCATCAGCTCGAGCTCGCGGAAGCCGCCGAAAAGGCAGGATACGGTGGAGTGGTGTACGATATAACCAACCTCCACGAACAAATCGAAAAATCGAAAAAAAAGAAAATAACGGAATTGAAGGGATATTACCTTCCCGCGATGAAAAAAATAGTCCAGGAAAAGGGCTTCATTTTCCCTCCCGAAAAAAAAGAGAAATCCACTGTTCCAAAAACCGCCAGCATCATCGTCGCCACGCTGAACGGCGGTGAACCGTTGATTCGCGCAGTAAATGGGATGCTCAAGCAAACATTCAGCGGAAAATATGAAATAGTGGTGGTAGACGATGGTAGCTTTGACGGAAAAACGCCTGAATTATTGAAAAAAAATTTTGCAGAAAACAAAAAAGTCGAATTGATTTTTCTTCCAAGGTCGGGGGTATGCAAGGCCCGCAATGCTGGAATCCAACGCGCAAAATATGAAGTCGTCATCAACATGGACCACGATTGCATCCCCCAAAAGGATTGGCTGCAGACCATGGTGAACGGATTCGACTCTCCGCGAGTGGGGGCGGTTTCCGCATACGGTCATTATGGGGGAACCAGCACCGGGTTCCGGAAAGAATTATTGGACCATTTGGGTGGATACGATGAGGACTATTTCTATTACCGCGAGGACACGGACTTATCCTTCCGAATCATGGAACTCGGTTTCGAATACAAGCGTGTCCCCGAAGCGTCGAGCAAATACACCGAAGACCGGACACTGATTGCCCCCAAAGGCATTTTCAATATATTAAAATACACGCTCCAACGCTTCAACTATCATATGAATGATGTTCTACTCCACAAAAAACACAAAACCAAACTCTGCAACGAATTCTTGCACGTAAAATGGAAATTTTTTATTGACCCTATCCAGGATTTTAAAGTAGCCACTGGCATTTGGGAAAACGAAAACAAAAGGTTTTCCTTGTCTTCTCCTCGCGGATTGACCTTTCTAAAAAATGATTCGATTCTTCATTTTATTGCCATCATACTGGCAGGAATAGGATATGCCTTTGTCTTGAAATGGGCGCGATTGGCTGGCAGTCTGAAGCACGGCCATTTATTAGTATAGGGGGCCAAAGACACTATATGGGCCATTTTACTGGAAAAAAAATCCTCATCACCGGAATCAATGGATTCATCGGCAGCCACCTTGCTCACGCACTGGTCGAGGAGCACGCCATCGTGGAGGGAACCAGCCGAAACCCCGCCGAAACACCCCGATTAACCCAGTTGCTTCGGGATCAAAAAATTCCCATCCATCGCCTCGAGTTCCGTGAAAAAAGGAATTTCATCTCATCTTTATTGGAAAAAGGGGAATACGATACTATCTTTCACTTGGCATCCCAATCCGATACTTGGAATTCGACCCAAAAACCATTGGAAACCTTCGAAACCAACGTGAATGGAACCCTTCAACTGTTGGAAACCCTCCGACAAATACGATCCAATACTCCGATTGTGATCGCCGGATCGGTTCGCGCATTCGAGCCCTTGAACAGTTCAAAGGTTGACGTGATGGCTCCCCTCCATCCTTACGATGCCAGCAAATTCTGCATGCAAATCATGGCACTGAGCTACTTTAACGCGTACTCCATTCCAGGCGCCATCGCGCAAAACACCAATGTTTTCGGTCCAAATGACACCAATTATAACCGCCTCATTCCCAAGATAATGAAAACACTATTCAATGACGAAAAAATAGTGTTGAAAGGAAACGGACAAATCAAACGAGACTTTTTGTACGTCAAAGACGCGGTACGGGGAATGCTGTCCGCCGCCGAAAACCTATCCCACCCCCACGCGAGAGGGAAATCGTTCACGTTTGCCTCCGGAAAACGTTCTTCGGTTCGCGAAATCGTCGAGACCATAAAAAAGCTTTTACCAAAAAAAGCCGATATTTCGTTTGATAATCAACCATTTGAGGATAGGGATCACCCCCAAATCGATATTTCTCCCACCACATCCCTGTTGGGATGGAAACCCCTATACAGCCTGGAGCAAGGACTCAAAGAGACCATTGAATGGTATGATGCGTATTATCACTTGCAATCGAAAATGGAGGGAATAAAATGAAGGGAATAATACTAGCCGGCGGGAACGGCACACGGTTACAGCCACTAACGCTCGTGACAAACAAACATTTGCTACCCATCTATGACAAACCCATGATTTTTTACCCACTCGAAACGCTCAAAGAGGCCGGAATCACGGACATCCTCATTATTACCGGAGGAGAGCACGCGGGAAATATTTTCAGACTCCTCGGAAGCGGAAAAGAGTACGGGGTCAAACTCACGTACCGCGTTCAGGACACCGCAGGGGGCTTACCCCATGCCATCGCGCTGGCTGAAGGTTTTGTAGGGAGCGATAAATTTGTTTCCATCAACGGAGACAACCTCTTGTCGGATTCCATCAAACCCTATGTTGAGGCTTTCGAAAAAGGAACAGAAGATGCCCGAATCCTATTATTTGAAACAACCCCGGAAGAAGCACGAAAAGCCGGGGTCGCGGTTATGGAAGGAGAAAAAGTCGTCAAACTCGTGGAAAAACCAAAAGACCCTCCAACGAATTGGGTGAGCATCGGCGTCTACATGTTCAACCCCGATGTTTTTGGCATCATTCGCGGCCTCAAACCCAGTGCGAGGGGAGAACTAGAAATAACGGATATTCACAACACCTACATCCAGCGTGGAAAACTTGCCGCCAGCAAAATAAGTGGAGACTGGTTGGACGCGGGGACCATCGACGAATTGCTGCGCGCCAACAAGATTGTCCAAGAATGGCGAAGAAAATGAAAAAAATAATTGAACAAAAAAAGGTAATCATGCCCACACGCGTTGATGCATTATTGGCCTCGTTGCAAGGAAAAGTATTAGATGTGGGAGGCAGCGCCGGCACGCTTCATGAAGAATTGCGCAAACGCATACCAATTCAAAACATCTTCAGCCTGGACATCGAACTCCTTCACGAGCGAACCAACCAAGTGCTGGGAGACGGGCAACAAATGCCCTTCAAGGATAAATCCTTCCAAAGCATTTTAGCGGGAGAAGTCATTGAACACATTCCCAACCCCCGAAAATTCATCCAAGAATGCTGGCGCGTCCTCGACAGCAATGGCGTATTGGCGCTTTCAACCCCTAACCAAAAAAGCTGGCTCAACCGATTAACAAAATCCTACGAAATGCCCCTCCACGTTTCCCTGTTCGACGAAAAAGAGTTAATCCCCTTGCTCACCAACGAAGGATTCACCATCCAAAGCATAAAATATTTTCCGTATACGGAGGAAAGCTCGGACGGTGCGCGCAACAAATGGTTCTTCCCCCTCCGCGGCATAGTAAACCAATTCGTACCCAACTCCCTGAAAGAAGAAATAGTCGTGATCGCACGAAAACTGCCGCAGAAACCGTACGTATAATAGGACAAGAGTCGAAAAAGACCATTTTATTATAAAGGCTAAGAGCTGTTTTTGATTATGAAAGATTTAAGATTCATGGTAGCAGGGATAGTGGCCCTTATTGGTTTAGTATTTCTGGCCGTATTTGTATTCCTTGTGATTATTCCAACACTTCAAAACGTTAACTGACGAGGCATATTTATGGGTATCAACGTCTTACTGCTGAATCCGCCCTATTTCCCCCAGTTTAGCAAAAATTCTCGCTCGCCCGCCGTGTCAAAGGGCGGCTGCGTGTATTATCCCATTTGGCTGGGTTACGCAACGGGTTCCTTAGAAATCAACGGCCATAATGCTAAACTCATGGATGCCACTGCACCCAAAGAAATGATGTCGGTGGGAAAAGTCGTTGAACTAGTGAGCGAATTCAAACCCCAACTCGTCATCATGCACACGGTAACATCAAGCGTGGTGAATGATTCGAAAGTGGCCCAAAAAATAAAGGAAAATTATCCCAATTGCATAATCGCGATGGTCGGTCCCCATGTCTCCGCCGTGAGCGAAAACACCTTAACCATTGCCCCGACAGTGGATTTGATTCTGCGAAGAGAATACGATTTGACCAGCGTCGAATTAGCGAATCGAATCGAAAAAAACCAAAAATACGATGACATGCAAGGCATCACATTTCGGAATGAAAGCAATGAAATCATCAAAAATCCGGATGCCCCCGATGTTCCATCCGAATACTTGGACAAGTTGCCTTTCGCTACCCAAATCTGGGCCAAACACCTGAACGTTCGCGATTACTTTTACCCATCCGTATTATGGCCGGAAGTCACCGTCATCACCGGAAGAGGGTGCCCGTTCCGCTGCACGTTCTGCGACTGGCCCCAAACCTTCACCGGACACAATTTTCGCTCACGCAGCATCAAAAACATTGTGGATGAGTTCGAATGGATAAAAACAAATCTTCCGTATGTGAAAGATATCATGGTGGAAGATGACACCTTTACAATCGACCGAAACAGAGTCAAAGCAATCTGCCAAGAAATCATTGATCGAGGATTGCAAGTAACGTGGACCGTCAATGCTCGCTGTGATGTGGATTTGGACACGTTGAAAATCATGAAAAGAGCGGGGTGCCGATTGGTTTGTGTGGGAGTCGAGAGCGCGGCGCAGGATATTTTGAACAATATCAAGAAAGGGACAAATGTGCAGAAAATAGAACAGTTCTTCTCCGATGCGAAAGAAGCCAATGTGCTCGTTCACGCCTGCTTCATGATGGGAAACCGGGGAGAAACGAAAGAGACCATCCAAAGCACGGTCGAATTCGCCAAAAAAATAAATCCCGACACGGTACAATTCTTCCCCATCATGGTGTACCCTGGAACCGAAGCCTACGAGTGGGCCAAAACAAACAACTTTTTGACCATCAAAGCGGAGAACTGGGAAAATTGGTTGCTCGAAGACGGCACGCACAACACGATCGTGAGCACGGACAAACTGACCGCAGATGAATTGGTCAAGGCCTGCGACGACGCGAGGAGAAATTTCTATATGCGTCCTTCCTTCATTACCGCAAAGATTTTGGAAGGAGTCACCACCCCAAGCGAGTTTCCGAGATTGGTGAAAAGCGGTAAAACATTCTTCAAATACCTATTCAACACCAAAGAAAAGTCCTCGTTGGGAGAAACGAACCAGCGCACCGCCATTCCCGTATCACAATCCTAATTTTGTTCTAGAAAAAACCCTGCCGCGTTATAAAGGATTGTTTGCCAACACCTAGTAGATGGCTCGAAAAAAGAACACTTTCGCCCGTGCGAGCGTGATTATCCCCGCCTACAACGCCCAAAAAACACTCAAAAATTGTCTGGATGCGTTGCTCAACCAAACGATTTTACCGAATGAAATTATTGTGGTGGATGATGGAAGCACAGATGAAACAAAATCCGTGGCTGAATCCTATTCGTTGGTTAAGGTCATTTCGCAACAAAACCAAGGGCCGGCCAAAGCGAGAAATGCGGGGGCCCAAAAAGCCAAATCCGATACCATTCTTTTTTTAGATAGTGACTGTATCCCAGAAAAAAATTGGTTGGAAGAAATGATAAAGTCTTTTGAAGATGAAAATGTTGTTGGCGTGCAAGGGGCGTACAAGACAAAACAAAAGAGCCTGACCGCCCGATTCGACCAATTGGACATAGAGTACCGTTATGAACGAATGAAACGATCCAAGAAATTGGACTGGGTCGGGAGCTATTCCGCTGGGTATCGAAAAGAAATTTTCCTCAAAGAAGGGGGTTTCGATGAAACATTTCCAAAAGCATCCGGAGAGGATGCCGAATTATCCTACCGCCTCGCGGAGAAAGGACATCGGTTGGTTTTTGCATCGAAGGCCATCGTTTACCACACTCATCCCGAAGACGTTTGGAAATTTCTCAACGTCGAGTATTTCCGGGCGTATTGGAGAATGCGCATGTACATCAAGCACCCCCTCAAAGCGGTAAGGGATAGCTACACCCCCCATGGACTAAAACTCGCCGTTTTTTTTGGAGCCGTCCTCATTGCGGGGACGGCTATTAGCATAGTCAGCTTCATTTTCCAGTTTCACCAGCTCCCAAACCTAATAGCTCTGCTCTCATCCACCATTATTGTGAGCATTGTCGGCATCTTTCTCGCGAATCTCACTTTTCTTTTCTTTGTTTTCCGCCGGGACATGAAAGTGGGATTGTTCTCCATCCTCCTGGTTTTGTCTCGCACCATTTCGTTTGGGTTTGGCATTTTTTCCGGTTTTTTGGATGAAAAGGTGCGCGCATGAAACTTTTAGAAAAAGTTTCATCAAAAACGCTCCGCATGAGCCTTTTAGGAAAAGCCTCGGGAAACGATTAGAATGAGCCAAAATATACTCAAAATCTTGCATGTGGGGAATCATACATGGGCATCTACCAAAAAATAGTGGGAGATGAAAGTACATGAGCCTGTTCGGCAAAGTGTTTCGCGTGGTTTCATTCAATGCCTTTCAGACGATTTTTTCGAAGGGAATCGCGTTCATCAACTTTGCCATCTTGATTCGGCTGCTTTCCGGTGAAGACATTGGAGTAATCGGACTCAGCGCAGGGTACGTCGCCCTAATGGGTTTTCTCCTCGTCCTTCCCGAGAGCATTTTCATCCGCGACTTTTTGGAGATCCGAAAACGGTTGAACGAATATATTTCAGCCTTTTTGGGTTTTAATGCGGTTCGGGGACTGGTTCTGTTTCTCTTTGCCATCCCGGTGGCTTTTTGGTTGAGCCAAATACAACTGAATCCCGAACTCGGAAGCTATTTTTTGTTATTGGTTCTGGCAACTCTTCTCAACACGCTATCCGGCCCCTTTCGCGAAGCCTTTTATTCGAACTATCGCCAAGCCCGCATTGCCTTTGTCGATTTATCGTTGAATGTAGTGTCCTTGCTCGTTTTGGTGGCCTTGTTCTTCTCCCGCAGTGTGGTCACGTATGGGTGGCTGCAAGTCCTAGTTGCCTTGATTGGAGTGGGGTGGTGGTATTGGAATGCACGTAAAGCCATTCATTTTCGATTTCAATGGCACCTTCGTTGGTTTGGGATGGCAACGGATGCCATCAAGGGTTTTGCGATTTGGAATCATCTCGCTGGAGCCATGATGCGATTGGTTTACCAGGCCGATGTCGTGATACTCGGTTTTTTCGTCAGCTTGGCCGCGCTCGGCGATTACACTGTGGCACTAACACTCGCAAACGTATTCTTCGTATTCCCCCAAATGATCCAGAAAGTCATGTCCCTGTCCTTTTCCCAAATGGAAAAGAAGGAAACCGTTTCACCCGTTCTGGGGGTGGTGGTTCGCTACAATACCATTCTCTCGCTTGCCCAATTCGTCGGATACGCGGTAGTGGGACCGTGGCTCATTGCGCTACTATCTCCCGACAATCCGGGAACCGTTTTTTTGTATTCGCTGTATTTAGCCGGGGGAGTGACCCTCTTGAACATCACGCGGCCCTGGATATCATTAGCCGTGGTGCGAATCCCCCCTAAACGCTTCTTCACCATGCTATTTCTGGGCCCCTGCCTCCTCGCCATTGGAATTTATTGGGCTGCGGCGAATTATTACGGGATAGTAGGCGTGGCTCAAGCCAATATCCTGACCTATTTCATTGTCGGAGTGTGGGGGGTCCTCTACACCACGCATTCGCTCCGCATCCTACCTCGCCTTTTTTATCCCGCGGAGTTTGAAAAACGACTCATCCACCGTTTATCCCAATCACGCTAAAAAATCTGCATATTCTTGACCTTGACCAAATATTCGAAAAGAGGGATGGGAATCACATTTTTGGCGTAAAGGGCGGCGACCATTTTTCCAGGAAACCCGAACTCGCGCGTCAACCGGCGAACATGGTACCTTTTCCGAATCTCTGACTGAACCTTTGGAATCTTTTCCTCGATCTGCCTGCGCTGTTCCGGCGTGATGTGCGGGGTTTGGATCACGATACGTTCCGCTTTCGTGTTGACCTCATTCAAATATTCTTCCGGTGGAATCAGGA
>CAYJRE010000008.1:23734-32422 GCA_964372665.1 uncultured archaeon
ATACGTTCCGCTTTCGTGTTGACCTCATTCAAATATTCTTCCGGTGGAATCAGGACCAGCGAATCGGATACTTTAACGCGAAATTGAACGTGTCCTCGACATCCTGAACGGTTTGATCGGGAAAACCCACCATCATGTTCAAATGGACATCGAAACCGACATCAATCGCATCCTGAATCGCCCGCTCAATGGTTTCCAACGTCTCTCCCTTTTTCACGAGCTTCAACATTTTCTCGTTCCCCACTTCCACGCCGAATGCGATAGAAATGAAACCCACGTCCTTCATCCGCTGCAAAAGCGGTTTGTTCACGCGGTCCGCGCGAACGCCTTGGGGGACATTGAACACCATTCCTTTCAACCCGCTTTTCTCGACCAAATCGCAAAAACGCGTGATGCGATTCAGATCCAACGTAAAATTATCATCCAGATATTCGAGGCGGCGGTAGCCTTTCTCAAACCAATAGTTGGCTTCCTCGATCATGCTCTCAGGGGTTCTAAAACGCCACCACTTTCCGTTAATGAGGGGAACCGCACAAAAGGTGCAACTTTCCGGGCAACCACGCGAAGAAAGGGCCACCATTCCCGGATACCAATACTTTTTGAGCTCGAATTTTTCGTATTTGGGCCAGGGGAGCGACACGATGTCCCGACGGAAGGGGCGGTCTCCCGTGTACACTATTTTTTCTCCGTCGCGGTAGATCAAGCCCTTTATTTGCAAAAAGGGTTTCTCATGACAGAGCTCGAGAAGCGTATCCTCTCCCTCTTTCACGACACCAAAATCAATCGCCGAGCATTCTTGGAGGACCCTTTCTTTTTCGGTGGAAATGTGTGCAGCCCCCACCGCAATCGGAATCGAAGGAAACGCGTCTTTTATCCGGCGAATGAACGCGTAACTATCCTTATACCGATAGCTTTTCATCGCGACCCCGATCAAATCGGGTTTGAATTCATTGATTTTTCGAACAATATCCTCGAAACCATAGCCCAGGCTCAAATCCAACACATCGTATTCAACTCCATTAGCTTGGAGGTATTCAGCCAGGTAACCCAACGCCAAATCCGGCACATCGCCTGGACGATACGCGCTACGGTAATAGGTAACCGGAATCAAGAGCACCCGAGCAAATCGCATGCTACTATAAGGAGGCGAATTCCTTTAAAATGCCTTAACCAATCTCCCACGATTTAAATCGAAAATTCGTCAATTTCTTCGGAGTTTGGAAAAATCCCCCACTAGTTTTTCGACAGCGATGCTCGCTATTTTTTTTCGATTCCATTTTTCTAATGCACCCATGGCACACGCATGACGCTCTTTTTGGGTGCGCTGTTTTCGGAGCAGTTTTTGGAGGGTGGAATAAAAATCGTCCCAATCCGAAACCATTTCTCCCAAAAAAGGGTTTTTTTGAATGAAAAAAGCCAATTCCGAGGCAGAGGGCCCTTTTACCACGCATGGCAGCCCGGTTCCGGCATAATCAAAGAGTTTGACGGGAATGCTGGTTCGCAGAAAATCCTTCCACGGAATCAATCCCACGTCCGCAGCCGAGAAAAATCCAGACATTTGGGAAACGGGTTGATTTACCAAAATTTTGGAATGGCTTTCCCATTTTTTTTCATGCAAGATCTTCCCAATCCTTTCCTTATTTTGCTCGTCTTCCAGCGTAGAATCGTGCGCCAAAACCAGCACCAAAAAAAGAGTAGAAGACGGATGAGGTAGCATTTCAAGCATCCCCACCATATCTTCATCGCCTATCGAGCCTGCATACAATAAGACCTTTGTTTGAGTAGAAAGACCCCACTTTTTTCGCCAAGCATTTCTCTTTTTATCCGAAAAAGAGATTCGTTCATCCACCCCGTTCGGAACAAGAGTGGATTTTGTCAGAGAAACGGAATAATGCCTCAGTGCCTCTTTTTGGTCTGACAAAGTCAAAAACCATGCCTGATCCGCATTCACATACAGGAATTTTCGCAAAACCAGGAATGCTTTTTCTTTCCACGATCGATTTTCTTTGTTCAATAAGCGTATCGCCCGCCCATCGTCCTTCGCATCCAACACAAACACCGCATTCGCGAGCTTGGCACCGACATACGCCCAAAAAGTAGGGGGCAAAGGGGGAGAGGTTCCAATCACGAGGCAGGGTTTTTCCTTCCAAATGGCCCAAACCAGTCCGAGGCTTTGGGCATCCCGCGGGGTGAGAACACGGACCCCGAACCCTTTTTTTTGAAGGGCCTCTTTTAAGTAATGCACACGCATTCCAGCCGCACCGGGTTTTTCCGGAGAATAGGAAGAATAAACGACAACCTTTTTTTTCATTTGTGTTCCATCCTTGCCTTCTCTTTTGCTGTATCAATAGCAGACAAGATTCCTTTTTGAAAATTAGAAAAGGAAAATCGCTTGGCGATGGGAGCATGGGCCCTCACCGCGGGAGGATTTTCAAAAACCTGTTTCAATGCATGCGCGTAGCTATCGAGGAAAGGGGGAATTTTCACCAACCCCTCCACGTTGAACTCGCGGAGAATACCCACATTTCCCGCCAAAACCGGGGTATGGCATGCGAGCGCTTCCAATGGAACAAACCCAAAACTCTCGTAGCGAGAAGGAAAAAGAACCGCCTCCGACGCCTGATAGAAAAGAGGAAGCCTTTCGTGAGGTTGTGGGTTTTCATTCACCAAATTTGAAAATTTGCTTTCCGCGGGAGGAATGCATACCGCATGAAAAACAACCTCCTTTTGTTGGCGAGCCAGCGCTTCGACAATATCAACCCCTTTTGAATAAAGGGGGTTTCCGACAAACAAAACATGTCGCTTCTTTTCACTCCAACCCAACTTTTTTCTCGCTTTTTTTGGGTCGCTGGGTCGAAATAGTTTTGTATCAATCGGCGGTTCCACGATATGCGAATCAACCCCATAATATTTTTTGGCCTCTTCTTTGGTAAAGCACGAATTAGCAATGCAGACGTGCGCATTCCGCGCCGCTTGCCTTTCAAACCAATGATAGAGGTAACGCATCCGCCAGTACAACGGATTCGTTTTGGGATAAGCCATTTCGGCCAACCCCGCAAAGGTACCGTGTAAAATACATAATGTGGGAATGCCTTCCCCTTTTGTGCGGAGAGACCAGCCTTGCATCCCATTTGCCAGAACAATACCCGGTTTTTCCTTTACACTGGAAAGTTGTTTCACCAAATCCATTCCCCACAACGGTTCATGAAAAAGTCGACGAAAAAATGAAGTGGTGGTCGTATGACTATCGTTCATTGTTTCCAGAATACGCAAACCAGGAAGAACGCGCGCTAACGCCCGCGAATATGTTTCCATGCCCCCCACGATTCCGGTCTTGGAGAGCAAGTAAATCTTTTCATGAATGCTCTTTTTTCTCATATTACGAGGAAACCCTCCAAATTCTTAGTGTTGAACCATTGGTCAATTCAAATTTCTTTATGAGAACGGACACATGATTGGAAATGAAATCCTTTATCTTTTGGCGTTCCGCATCCACCACTTTTTGTCTTTCTACATCCTCATTTTTCTGAGTGTTATATGAAATGTCCAAAATGAAGGTGTTAGGCATCAACGAATAATCCGTTGGAAGATCAGTGACTTTAGAATAATATTTTGTTCCCGTAAAAGGGGGAAGAAAATAAATGCAATCATCCGCGCTTCCAATTACTGTTGCGTTTTCCGGAATCTGCTCATGAATGTGAGAGTAAATGATTTTGCGCGAATCCGTGAGTTCTCGATGGGTGTCGTGCAGGGATAATGTGCCTATCCCGAGAACGAGAAAAATAACCATTGCAAAATAATTCCTATAAGTCATGAGCCGAGGAATTTTTTCCCGCATTTTGGCCAACCAATCCGTGTACATTTGGATTGTGGGAATCAGCAGCAGCCCCAGGAGTGGGATGAAATAACGCAAACGCACCGTCAACAGGTGGGGGATACTTTTTTCGAGCGCCCAAAATGATAGAAAACGAACCGAAAAAAGCAAGGTGAGGATGCTGATGATAACGAAAATGAGTCGGTCCCTTCGCGGGCGAAGCACTGAAACAAAAGAAAAGGGAACGGCGACTAAGATAAGAAGGATGAACGCAGCCAGCTCGGCTAAATAACCCAAACCAAAGTTTCTCCCTAGAACGCTTTCGCCGGAAACACTTGCACCCCGGAATAACGTTCCAAAAATGTTATTGTAATAAATCACGTTGAAAAGAAGCAAAATCAAAACAGGTAACGCAAAACCAATCAAAAAGGGCCAAAATCGTTTTCGCTCATTCAAAAGAGAATGGATACCAAACCCTATTCCTCCCATGATGGAATCAGGCCTCACCCACACCGAACAACCCAACAAAAAACCGCTTGCCAGCGAAGAATTTTTTGTTTCCGAGTGCCACCAATAATACGCGCCCATGAAAAAGGTAAGGACAAGAGATTCGGGGTACAACGTGCGCGAAGCCCATTGAAAAGCCGGGAAAAAAAGGTAAAACAGCGCCCATAACTCATCCATCTTCAACTTTTTGAGAATGAGAATCGCCAGAATAAAATTAAGAATATGGATAATAAAACCAAAAATAAAAAGAGCGTCGAAACCAAAGGGCAAAAAAGGCATCAACAGAATGGATTTTCCAATGGGATAATCGGAAGAAAAACGATTCGATAGACCTTGCAATTCCCTTCCCCCGCAATAGAACTGGTTATTCGAACTGAGCGGGGAGCCCTGGCTCATTAACACCGCATTTTTGGCATACTCATGCTCATCAATCGAAACAATATACGAAGGAAAAAAAATGAAATAAATAAACGTGAAAAAAAGCGCGGAAGCAATCAACACTATCCTTTTTTTGTGCGCAAGCAAAGGAGGTATTTTGGGAATCATATAGGAAAAAGCAATCCTTCTTTCACCAATCTGCCGGGAAAGCGTTTTTATTCAAATTCGTTTTGGGTATGATGCAATAATCCAAATCATCATACAATGCTCGAAACGTTACACACCTAAAAAAGAGTGTTGCTTTAGTAAGTGGAACACATGCACCTCGAAAAAGGAATCAAGTGGGGAGTCAGCATCCTTGTTTTCGTCATTTTGGTGGTGTGGCTCAACCCATTGGCCATCCTCCAAAACTTATCGCTCATTACTTGGCCATTATTCCTGATTAGTTTAGGAGGAGTATTCGCCACCCTTCTCCTGAATTCGCTGACCCAGGCCTGGTTGCTCAACGAAGTCAAACGATTGGGTTACAAAAAAATCCTGTTGCACTACATGAAATCCTGGACAACCGAATTCGTCTTGCCCGGAAAACTGGGGGTGTTTAGCCTTGCATATTTTTTAAGAGATGATGGGGTGGAATTGGGAACCAGCCTCGCGACGATTATTTTGGCCCGCATCTTCATTTCGATTGCGGCTATTTTTTTGGCACTGATTGGAATCTCACGCTTCCTTCAAATCGAAGGACTTTTTGCTTCAATAATGGCATTGCTCGTCGCGCTGCTCCTCGTGATGGGATTATTATTCACGCAAGATGGACGAAATTTCATTAAAGAAAGAATGCTGCGCGGTCACGCCTCCCATTTCCAAGGATTCGGTTCCGCGATTCAAAAAATTCTTGGGAACCCGATTCGCGTTGCCGGGCTCATCCTTTTGATCAGCCTCCAAGTCCTTTTGGCCGGGCTTGTTTCGTATTTATCCTTTTGGATTTCCGGTTACTATGTTGATTTCCTTACCATGCTATCGGTTTTGGCGCTCGTGCAAATCGTGATTCAGATTCCCATCTCGATAAACGGCTTTGGTTTGAGGGAAGGGACAATGGTGCTGCTTTTGGCGCAAGTCGGAATTCCAGGGGATGTTACTCTCGTATTATCCACATTTAACATTGGAGTAGCGTATGCGGTAGCTGGAATCCTATCTTGGAATTTGGCGACCGATTTGGCCGAAAAAAGCCTCTCTTTCTCCCATAAAGAGAAATGATTCTTTTTAGGCCATGAGTTGGAGAGCAGAAGAAGCCTTGTAATAGCGAACGAGGTTGTAGGGATTTCGGAATGCATCTGCCACTCTACCTGCCCACCAGCTCGGCCGCAGCAAAAACTGGCGATGCGCTTTCTTCCAGAGCGCCATGAGCTCTTCTTGGGTAATCGTTTCCGGAACATAGGCGAGCTTGTCCGCGCCAAACGAGTTGAATTGGTTCCACGATTCAAAATCGATTTTGTCCTTGAGCATATCCCACATCTCCGTGTTGGGGAGCGGGGTCGAAATGGAATAGGTGATGAACGTGGGGTCTAATTCCAAAGCGAATCGCAGGGTTTCCTCGATTTCTTCCTTGGTTTCTCCGGGGAACCCCATCATGAAAAAGCATCGGCTTTCGATTCCCACCTTTTTTGTCAACGCAATGGTTTCGCGTGCCTTTTGCTTGCTCAGCCGTTTCTTGATGAATTGCAGCACTCTCTCATTTCCGGATTCGATTCCATAACTGATTTGTCTGCATCCTGCATCTTTCATTTTGATTAAGGTTTCCTCATCTACACAGTCCACACGTGCTTGACAGCTCCACGCCATGTTTAATTTTTCTCGCATTAATAAATCGCAAATCTCTTTTACGCGCTGCCGGGAAACCGTAAACAAATCATCCACTAGCCACACATTCCGGATGCCCAATGCGTGCAAATACTTGAATTCTGCGACCACATTCTCAGGAGAACGCGCCCTCCAACCCGAACCTCTGACCCCATGATCGCAAAAAATGCACGAGAAAACGCATCCGCGCGACGAAATCATGTTGACGCTTCTCCCGGGCTGGAATTGCATGAGGGGGGACAACTGGTAATGATCCAGTTTAACCAGCTCCCAGGCGGGAAACGGAATCTTGTTCAAGTCCCGCAAAAACATATTGTATCCAGTGGTGCAATACTCGTTTTCCCCGGTTTTGTAAATCAACCCTCGAACACGTGAATAATCAGGAGAATCATTCACAAATTCACGCAATAGGTTGGGGGCAACCTCCTCCCCTTCTCCATTAATCACAAAATCGATGGTGGGGGCTTGTTCTAAACAATCGGTTCCCAGTGCGGTGACGTGCGGTCCGCCTACAAAAATTTTGGATTGGGGGAAAAGTTCCTTGCAGAGATTCATCGCGTGGACAGCGGCATCCCAATTGATGATGGTCGAACTCGCCCCCACAAAATCGGGCTTTTCGTTTTCGACCAATTTTTTGAAATTTTCATCGTTGGGGATTATTCCCTGCATCTCGACTTGCAGGTCGAGAATTTTCACTTTCACGCCTATTTCACGGAGGCATGCGGCAATATACAAAATTCCAAGAGGGGGAATGTAATGCTTTAACCCCGTGGGGAGCGCCGTATTCGTATGAAAGTCCGTGGGCAAAATCAACAGCACTTTCTTGGAAGACAAGCGCCTTTTCACCTCTTCCGGAGAAAGCCGGGATTCGTAGTTCAACGGGCCATCGACTTTTCGTATGCGAATTTTTTGGGAATCCTTTATTTGGAATTCGGGAGTCTTGTATTCCTCAGGCTCCTCCGCCTGCATAAAAATTTCATTCTTCTGAATACCCCGGGCCTCGGAAAGAGAATCAACAAGGGAATGGGGGTTGTTTTCTGAACTCAAAATGGGAAGACTCATACGGGTTCACGGCCATAAAAGGCTTTGGAATACGAAAGAGGGTTGAGGGATTTTAAAAGTGTATTCATACAGTCATCGGATTTTCAGCGCATACAGGGTAACGCGCTTCATTATTTGGAGACCATACCGCAAAACCGGAATCAGCCGAATTTGTCTGGATTCAGGGCCATAATGCGTGGGAATGGTGATTTCCCAGAATCGAAAGTTTTTCTTCTTGAGTTCAATCACGATGTCCGTGTCAAAAACGAAATTATCCGAACATTGATTCAACGGGATTTGTTTCAACGCATGCAAATCGTAGGCGCGAAAACCGGAATGGTATTCGCTCAGGCTAGTGCCCAAGCAAAAATTAGCGTATGCGGTGAGGAACTTGTTGCCCCAGTATTTCCATACCGGCATTCCCCCTTCCAGCGGTTTACCCGACATGCGCGAACCAAACGTCATGGCAGCCTTTCCGTCCACCAATGGTTGAACCAGCTTGGGGATGTCTTCCGGAGAATATTGCGCATCCCCATGCAACATGACCGCGATATCATACCCTTTTTCGATGCAATAAAAATACCCCTTTTTTTGGTTCCCCCCATACCCCAAATTCTTCTCATTCTTGATGGCCGTCAAATTCTTCCATTTCCAATCTTTCTTGCATTGCAACGCCACTTCATACGTTCGGTCAGTCGAGGCATCGTCCAAAACGACGATTTCGGCACAATCCTCCACCGTTTCCTTGGGAATATGGTGTAGGACATTCCGCAGTGTTTTTTCTGCAAAATACGCGACGACCACAATAGCCACTTTCTTGTCCGGAGACTTGAGGGACTTGTTTTTTTTATTCGAACGCGTAGAACCCATCCCAAGCACCCAACCAATCGAACACCATACAGGGGCGGGGAACAAATATAATAGGAGCATCTCCCCCGGCTTCAAAATGGGTCATGATTTCAGGAAGGAATGCGTTGGTTGGAATCTCAGCGCGTGGAATTCCATGTAATCCCTCTATCGTATCCTCAAACCCCTGAAAAGATTATCGAACGATTGAAATGCAAACCCGAACAGTTTTTGGTGTGCGAACT
>CAYJRE010000009.1:0-30526 GCA_964372665.1 uncultured archaeon
GACTCTGGGACAAAATTGTTGGTTTTTTTTAGTTCAGAATAACCACGTATGCTCGTTTATTGACGTATTTTCTTGGAACGTCGGCTTTGGCTGAGTTTCCGAATGGGTTGATGGTTCGTTCGAGCACGACGGCCACTTTTTTGTCAGAGAGTTTGAATTCGTTTTGGGTTACTTCTACTTTTCGAGACATTTTTTTCACGCCCCCATGATGGATATCCAAGGATGTCCTTATATTTTTATCGGCGATACTAACGTCATGCATTTAACAAATAAAAAATTGGATTCAACATTAGCCGAATTAGAGTGGCTAAAAAAATATTACGCAGAAAACTTTTCAATCGAAAAGAAACCATTCTCAAAAGAATACGACCAAAAACTCCGCGGAGAAATGCGCGCAGTCATCGAACGCATTCATTCCGACGTGGACCGCGCTATCGAACCGATTAAGATGGTGAACGGTCGGCCCGGACGACCACCCAAAGACAGAATTCTTTTAACAAAAATTCATTTGTTCCAAGTTTTGTTCGAGTTTACGAATCGCGAAATGGAATGTTTTTCTTTAATGTTTTTGTTGAATGGTGAAGAATCGTTTAGCTACAAAACGATTGAGCGAGCGTACTCGGATCCGATTGTCGCCATCATTTTGCACAATCTTTTCGTATTGAGCTCGGGAGAGCCAAGAAAAATCGATTCGAGCGCGGACGGAACAGGAATAGGATTATTCATCTCGAAACATTATCGAAAAGATCGAGAAAAAGATCTGAAAGAAGAAAGAGAAACAAATGATCGAAAAGAATATTTGATGAGCGTCGCCATCCTCGACATGGATACGAACACGTACGTCGGATACGCGGCTGGTTTCAAATCAGAAAAAGAACTATTCAACGAAGCATTACATCTCGCTAAAAAATCAGGCTTCACCTTCAACACCATGAGACTCGATAAATATTACTCATACCAATCTATTTTCGAATGCGTGGGAAAACCCACGCAAGTGATTGTGATTCCAAAAAAAGGAAGCACCATCAAAGGACCCAAAGAATGGAAAAAACTAATCAAAAAAATAATTCAAGAACCATTCGTATTTCTCGCGGACTATTTCAAACGAGTAAAAAGCGAATACAACTTTTCAAAAGACAAAAGAAAATTCGGAAAAATTTCCCAAAAAATAACCCAACGAATCATCACCGCGGCCTTCACCCGAGCCACCCTACACAACTACTCAACCAACCACATGACCGGCTGAATTATGTCCCAGAGTCGGAAAAAAAGCACGGATTTGGCTTGTCAATTTGCAAATTCTTCGTGTGGAATTTCGGTCTGTTTGATGATGTATTGGAGAACGAAGATCGTGACTTCTTTTCCTTTGGGAACCCAGGTGGTCAAGACTTTGCCTGAAGGCAGGGTTTTCTTGAATGTGATATGTTTACCAGAGCGGGTTTCTTGGAAACCGTGCTTTTCGAGAATTCGGATGACTTCTTTAGTTGGCAGCGGCCTTAGTTTTCCCATCGACGCCACCCTTTGGAACTTTAGCTAAAATAAAGGAAAGAGAAGTAAGCTCAGCCATCGTCTCAGGCTTGAGAGTGTCTTTGTCGCTCAAATAGTCGTGAATCAAGTCCGCCATGTTCTCTTTGACCTCTTTTTCAGTCTGACCTTGCGTGGCAATATCCAAAGAGGGGCAGGAAGCGACATACCAGTCACCCTCTTTCATAATCAGAATAGGGAACGAAACAACATGATCTTTCATACTACCAAATAGCGTTCACCGACTTATTAAGGCAATTGCTAAACCAACCCAAATGGCAAAGGTACTCCGTCTAGAGGCAATTTTATTAAGTCCAACCCTTTTGAAATAAATATAAAGGGTAGATAGTAAAGAGATTTTATCCCAGGAAGGCAGTCCCGCCGTGCATTAAGTGCAGCGCTGGGCGTTTTAACTATTTTCTGCTATGCGCAAGTGGAGCCAAAAGTTAAAGAACTCTTTTCAGCAGTACAACAATGTACGGGCGCAAAGCGATACGGGGAAAACCCCTGCCGAAATGCGAGAGAGAATTATTGAATACGGTGAAACAAACTTGGAAGAAGAAGCAAACTATGAGAAGCAGCTTGCCATGGATGAAATACTCGGGTTGATTCAAGAAGGAAAATTTAAGGACGCATTAAAAGAATGCAATTATCAACTTGAATCAGAATCAAATAATGTTGAACTGCTTCTTCTGAAATTTGAGACGCTCACTGGAATGAATAAAATGCCAGAAGCCGAAAAACTGCTTGAAAAATGCTCCATTCTTGATCCTGAAAACCCATACCTTCATTTTCATTCTGCGGGCATGCACCTCATGAAAAGAGATTTCAGCGAAGCATTAGAAAAAATAAATGGGGCACTTGAAAAGGATGAGAAAAACTTTGATTTTTTGGTTCTGAAAGCCCAAATACTATTCCTCACCAATGATCGGTCGTACATCCGTTATCTGAAGGAAGCTGAAGCAGTAAACCGAAAAAGGATGCTAAATTTCCTTGACACGTGTTGGTTTGACACATACCCTGAACCGGATGAAGTTTTTGGCATCCTTGAAAAAGGGAATGCTTTCCTATTTGAAAAAGACTTGGAAAGCGCATTTCAGGAACTGGGAAAACTTGATGCATTTCCGCTGACGAAACCGTTTCGAGAAGTTGCTGCCGTAGCAAAAATAAGAAAATATCTTGACGACAAAGATCTACTATCCGCAAAAAAATATGTTTCCGAATTATTTGATGAGAAAGACATTAGCTCATCGGCATTTTACTATCAAGCGAAAATAGATTGTATGGAAGAGCATCCCGAAAATGCGCTGCAGGCAATAAACAATGCTATCGCAATTGCGGAAAAATCAAACCAACTTTCTGCAGGGTATTATTTGAAAAAAGCAGAAATACTTGCTGTTCTCGGAGACGAAAGTCATATCGAATTTGAAGAGAAAGCCAAAAAAATGCAGCAAAAAGTTATTAAACGTGCAATGAAAGACGCAAAGGAAATGGGCAAAAAATGCATAATAAAAGATGGCTTAATAAAATTTGAATGAGTGCCCATTTTTAATTGATCTTTTTGAGCCTTACTTTTTATGTTCTTTCATCCATTTTTCCATGTATGATGGTTTCATTTTTTGATTGACTTCCAAAACTATTTTTTCAATTCTTTTTTTATGTATTTTGAAACCTCGTCGT
Organism: uncultured archaeon; assembly: GCA_964372665.1. Classification (GTDB taxonomy): domain Archaea; phylum Iainarchaeota; class Iainarchaeia; order Iainarchaeales; family VGJJ01; genus VGJJ01. Next base: position 3,205 of record CAYJRE010000009.1, read on the forward strand.
AATCAGGAAGTTTGTTGAGTAACTTTCCTAAATCTCTTTCCCAATTCGTTTTCATTTCTTCAATATTCTTTTCAAACCTTTTTTCGTCGTACTTTTCGTTGTAATAGGCTAACTTTTTCTCAACCAGCAAGCGATTCATTTGAACTTTATTTTTTAGGAGAAATTGAATATCGTACAGGTCTCTTGGTGCTGCTCTAGAGCTTAGAGCGTGTATTTTTTCGGCAAATATTTCTTCTATTGGCATTGTTTGGACATAGTATTCACCCAAATAGTATTCGTCGATTATTTTTGCATTGATTGGCGTTTGAACCGTGTTTTCGCGGAAATTACAGTCAATACGGATGCTCTGCCAGTATTGCAAGGGCCCCACGAATTTTACTTTTAGTTTCAAACCCGCGCGGGTATTTTCTTCTATTACTTCGGAGAATTGAACCCCATTTGATTCCGTTTCTCTGAAAGTTTTTTGGAACAACGAAACAAGGGATGACTTTGTTGCAGTTATTTTGAGACTAAAATCAAGATCTTCGGAGAATCGGGCATTCTTGAAATATATTTTTCGGATAGCTGTTCCCCCTTTGAAAATGAGTTTTTGGGAGAGAGGCGACAGAGCTATTTTGATTAGCGCAACGGAAAGGGCATAGTCTTTTTCAACCATGGCTTGGGGCACGCCTTCACGGGCACTTATTTTCTGAACGTCTTTTTTCTCCAACATAGTATTTCCTCTTTCAGCTCTCCATCCATTGTCTTAGTCTTTGCTCCTCGACATTTAATAGGAGTCCCCATTTAACGGATTTTCCCCGAATGGTTTTAGGATTAGAAGGGTCCAACCAGCGCCAGCCAGTAGGGTTTATCGTCATTTTAATGGGTAGTTTCCAGTATTCGGCCAGATAGGCGAGTCTTCGTTGGGTGGCGTGATTAGCCTGCTGTGCGAGCGTTTGGAGTTTATTCCAATCTAATTCCTCTTTGGCATACCATAATGCTTTGGATACTCCTTCAATTCCCCCGCATCGTTGAGGATGCGTTAGACAATCGATGAGGAGCTGCTCTTTGGTCGCTATTTTTACGAGGCGTTTCGCCACTATTTCTTCGCGCCACTCTCCTAACTTTCGAGTGTGGATAAACTCATATTTTGTCCCACCGAATTGAAAATTTCGCTGCTGCCGCGTTACCATCACTTGAACGGTTACGGGAATCTGCTCGGTTAAACCATAATGGTTGAGCGCGCTCCAAAAACTAATGTAATAGGGTTTACCTTTCATCAATTCAGCCAATAGTACAAAAGAATGTTCGCTCCATTCGCCTTTGGGTCCTGCTTTGAGTGGGGCAAAAAGATAAACTCCCCGTTTCAATCGCAATAAACGCTTTTTTTTCACCAATTGCCAAGCTACTTTTCGCACTTGACTAAGAGGAATGGATAAAAAGCGGGCTAAGTCAGCGGTTTTGACCATACTGGCTTCCGCTTCTTCTAGCGCGAAAAGCGCGCGGGTTTCCAGTTTCCCAAAACGAATATTTTGTATGCGCATAATTCCTTCTAAAGGAATTAACTGCAAACAAAGTATTTAACCCTATTGGTCACATCAAAGCAAAAAAGCCCCACGAGTTTACACATATCCCCGTATAAAGGAGCTAACCGCAAACACAGTATCAGGAAAAAAAGATAATATGACTGCAGAAAGCACCCGACGACGCAAGGCCTTGCAAAAACTCGATGAGCTCACCAAAAACAGCGACCTAACTGAGAAAGATGTAGTAAAAATAGGCCGGAAAATCAATCAAGCCATCGCAAAGAAGCACGGAATAAACATCTAACTCTCTTCAACCAAAAGGATCCACCAAACCAATCTTCAGAATAAAATTTCCAAAAAATAAACACAATTTTATTAAGTCCAACCTATTTCAAAACAATGTAAAGGGTTCAAACAAAGAGATTCTATCCCTGCGCCAGAGGCCTTCTCGGGGCGTTTTTTACGCTTCAGCCAGTTGAATCTCAATCCCTTCCAAATTCGTTTGAGCCAATACGAGTTGCTTGCTTTTTTTCAAATCGATTAGTTTTAGTCCGGAAAGATAATGGAGGTCTCGGCTGATGGCTTCTTGTTTACGTTTCAATTCTTTGGCGATTTGCCCAACAGGCTTGTGTTGGGAGAGGCGCTTATTTTGAATGAGATAATACAACAAATCTAGTCGTTTGGGAGAGAGAAATTTAATTAATTGGGCATACGTATCCAGGTATAGCACGTTCTGAGGTTGTTTCATCGCTTTCTTAGGATTCTCAAATAGTTCACGTTCGTCTTTCTCCATATTCCCGCCAACAATGATGGTTAGTATTCGTTTGGCCATTCAATCACCGCCACAAACAACATATAACACACAAGTTAATAAACTTTAGTGCTTAGTCAAATATTTCCTTACATAGCGCATGCGGTAATTCAACCAATTTTCTAGAACATCCCGCTTGGCCGACCAATATAATTTATCTGAAATTCGTTCACTCGATTCAACTACTTTCACATGGGGCCCCTCATAGTAGCGATGAATATGATATTTGCCATGGGCGCAATCATGCTTGATGATCTCATGCCTGATTCCGTTCACAGCATACAATGGTAAAACCACAAAACTAACCATCTGTTTGGAATCTACCGTTAATTACACCTCCGTCCGAATCAGATCACGCATTGAGCCAGAAAGAAAATTAGTCTTCCGATGCCAAAGAAAACCCACAATCTCCCTGAAAGTGAAACACACCCCCAAGAAATAAAAACGCTTCGAGAGCAAACCGCCGAAGAAAACGGGGCGCTTTTATATTTGAGAAACATACTGCATGCATGGCAATCGAACGGTTTCGCCGTCACATTCCGCCCAAATCCAGAACTGGAAAAGGAATTTCGTTTAAACCGCCGCGGGAGCAATTTAATGATCCCTTACGGGCGATTCTGCGCTTCGCACGGAAACGCGATAAAAGATATCCTTACTTTGCAGTCGGGCCACGCAGAACGACCCGAGAAAGAACTAATTTTACCATGCAAAAGCAAAAAGCGGCAGGTTATATTTTTGGATGCGTCATTCCTTTTGCAAAAGTTTCTGAAAAAACGCAAATAAAATTGCTGCAATTGCTTAATTCAGTAATGAAACGATATGACGTTGATAAGCTCCCTCTTCTAGAAAAAAAATACCTAACATCAGCTGAAAGAGGGCTGCTTGCGCAAATACCGAAAAAAGAGATCGATGAAGTTTTCAGAACAGTGAAGGCTATTGCCAAATCACTCGGGCTTGACAAATACAACCCCGAAATGACTGGCATTGATCACACTCTTTATCACTCATTTTATGCTGCCCACAGGCTGTTATTCGATTTATCCGAATAGGAAATTTTCGCGTTTATTTCTTATCCCCGTTCGAAAAAATTCCAATCTTATGGCTCAAATAAAATCCGAGAATAATGAGCGCGCCGTAGATTCCCACGCCGATCCACGAGGTGGAGTTTTCGCTCGTGAGTCCCGCGCCGATTAAGACAAATGAAATAATCCCAGGGATCATCCCTAAAAAGGAGGCCGTGATGAATGCGCGGAAGGGAATCGTCGTGAGTCCCACCCCATACGAAACCATATCAAAAGAGACTGAAGGGATGATGCGCAAAATGAAAATAGTGGGAAAAGCATTCTTTGTAAGAAATTCATGAATGAAATGCGTTTTTGGGAAAAAACGCTCCACCAGCTTTTCTCCGAATTTCCGTGCGAGGAAGAAAGCGGCGGATGCGGCGAGCGTGGCTCCAATCATGGCTAAAATGACTCCCGACACCACTCCGTACGTGGCTCCCATTGCGATGATGATGAGCGAATTGGGAATGGGGGAAAAAATAGTAGCTAGTACGAGCAACACGACCATCGCAATGGGACCCCAAATTCCGAATGAGTCAATGTTCTCCTGAATGATTTTGGCTAAACCCCGGGAAATATCCGGAAACAGAATAGGCGAAATAGAAACCGCGGCCACGACCAGTAAAAAAAGGATAGAAAGGATGTTTTCTTTCGACCCATTCATGCTCTCAACAAAGAAATAAGGGGTTTAAAAAGCAAGCAATCCCTCGAGAAAAAAAAGCTGGGAAAGAGAGTCGGGAGGCCGTTTTCCTAGCCTACGGCCCCCAACCAAAAATAGAGGTGAACCCGCGGATGGTACGTCGCGAGCCACCATGAGCCATTCACACTATATAGTAAATCCGGTCGAAGTTCCTCCTGCCGGGGACAACTTTAGTCATCCCTGAGCCTATCCCATGTGCATTCAATACTTTACCCCACCTTTAAATAAATTTCTTCCAAAAAAGGAAAAAAAGAGGAAAAAAACACCATTTTTTAAAGAAAATGTTGGAAAATTTCCAATATGGAGCTGGATTCGACCGACAAGGCCATTTTGAATGCCTTATTGTGGGATGCCAAAACCTCGCTGCAAAGCATCGCCAAGAAAATCCATTTGCCTTTGAGCACGCTTCATCACCGCGTCAAGCGCTTCGAAGACGGAAAAATCATCACGCGCTACGAAACCAAAATCGATTACGCCAAAATAGGGAGGCCGATCGAGGCGTTTATCCTATTGGAAGCCGAAAACGTGTTGCCTACCGGAAAAAAAGTCTACCAGCAAGACATTTTGGATGAATTAAAAAAATTTGAGGCCGTGGAAGAAGCCTACATTATTACCGGACAATCCGACCTCATGGCCCGGGTTCGCGTGAAAGACCTAGACGAGTTGAATGAACTCATTACCGTAAAATTGAGAAAAATGGATGGCGTGGGAAGCACCCAAACCATGATGGTGTTGAAAGAAAGCGGGCACCGTCCCGGGGTTTAGGAAACGGTTTAATAGGCGGCGAATCTATTTTTCCCAATGAAATCGTGGAGACGCCCTCGCGCGAGAGAAGGACAATCGGCCCCAGTTCCTAAACAGAGAAGCGCCCGACGAAGAGTCCTCGCCGGAGCCATTGGATTAACCCTCGCAGGAGTAGCGGTGGTAGGTGGGCTTCACGGCCTGCGCGAAAAAAGAAGCCACCAAATCTACCAACAAGGGATTGAATTCGTTAAAACCCACCGCGAAAAAGGGGGCCGGCCGCCTGGAGAAGTGAAAATGCCCCGGGAACCCCTCTCGTATTCGAGTGAGGTGGTTCCCCCCAACAAGGACCGATGCGTCTTGTACGCGCGATTGGCGGCACGCGATTTGTTTTGGAAGGCCTATTTTCCCGCGGACGCGTGGGAGTTGGCCCGAAAAAATCGAAGCGTTTGGAAGATGCCCGAAAAATGGGATCCCATCCACGGAATTCGGAAGCATGATTTTGGGTGGACCGCGAGGCCCGGGTATCTGCTGGGAATCTACAATCCCTCGTCCACTCACAATGGAGCGGGAATTCCGTACACGCATGTCGCGGTATACCTGGGGCAAAGGGGGGAAGATCTCTATATCATGCACCGCGTCGGGTCGCGAAATAGGGTTGACAATCTATGGGATTTTCTCGATGAATTGTCCAAAAAGGGCCCTCGAAACCGCCAAGGCAAGAAAGCCGCTGTCCTCGAGGTCATTGCCCCACGTATGAAATAAAGGTTGTTAAAGCCCAGCTTGAAAATAGAATGGTATGTCTCTCCAAAAATACGTTTTAAGCAAAGCCAAGCGTGCCCGCGTGTTGGGCGGGTTTTTGCGTAATTCATTGATTTTCAAGCTGAAACGGCAAGCGATGAGACCGCGTTATTGGTTCCGAAAAATATCATACGTGGTCGTGGACATGGATGGCACCTTGTTTGATAGCGATGCGGGACACGAAGGATTGCGATTGATGTATCCGGATAAGATCGACCCCACCAACATGGGGGACATTTTGTATGAGGGAATCCTCCACAAATTGGCGATGGGGCAAATCTCGGTGGAGGACGCGATATTGGATGGAAACAGATTATTGCAATACCGAAACATGCATCGGAAAGACTTTGAAAAAGTCCTCCAAAAAATGTGGCCGAACCTGCGAAAAGATTTGGTCGAAGCCCTTCGCGCCCTTCGAATGCAAAAACAAATCCGAATCATTTTGGCCACCCTCTCTTCCCTCGAATTCGCGGAAATGGTGAACCAAAAACTGGAAAACGAAACACGTTTTTGGTTTGATGGAGTGATTGGCACCCAACTCCAATTCGATCACCACGATAAGATGATAGGAGTCAAGAAAATAATGGGTTTGCGAAATGGGCGCATTCGTGGGGTTCGTATCCAAACCAAGCTGGCCGCGCTCAAAGAATTCTGCCGACAAAAGAAATGGCCGTTTTCGATGAACCAAACCGTGCTCATCACGGATTCGTATGGGGACATCGACATGGCCAAGCACGTGAAAACCATTCTCCTCATCCCCAAAAAGCAAAACACGGTACAAGCGGTGGCGGCGAAATATAAGCTTGCCGACAAGATCATCCCCACAAACAAGGCATTAAAGAAAAACCTGCTGGCAGTGTTTGAACGCCGCTAAAAAAAAAAATCAGAATTCGAACAATTTGGACTCAAAATCCACGATTTTATTATTTTGTACCCCCACCTTTTCTTTTTCCAGCAATCTAATTTTGGTAGGCAGGCCTTTCGCATACCCCCCAATTTTCCCATCCGAAGACACGACTCGGTGACACGGAACCATGGGAGCAAACGGGTTGGCGTTGCACGCGTTTCCAACCGCACGCGAGGCTTTCGGGTTTCCCGCGGCGCGGGCCACTAATTGATAGGTGGAGACCTTTCCTCCCGGAATCCTCAACATGGACAACCAGACCTTTTTGGTGAACGGAGAAAAAGAGGCGTCGGTGATTCGTTGGACTAATGATGCCATATTATTTGGATGTTTTCGGAATTTATTAAATCCGCAGGGAATGGGTTTTTTATTCACAGAAAGAATGAAAAGGGTTATGACAACTCGCGCGTGCAATATTGGCCCCCAATCCCAAAAACGGAGAAGGGGGTTGGGGCATTTGTTGATTATTATCGCGGGACTCTTAAGCGGGTTCTTGATTGCCTCCCATTCTCCGATATGGCAGCGCATCGTCGTCTTTCCTCTTTTTGCAGGCGGATTCATTTCCCTTTTAGAGGCGCAAACCAAGGTCTGCATCTGGTACGCGCACCAAAAGACCGTGAGGGAGGAGTGAATGAGACTCCTATGAATGATATTCCCAAGCACACCAAAGAGGTGGAAAAAGTCGCCAACCAAATCATAGTTTATGGGTTAGGAGCCGCGCTCATTTGCACAATCATCGTGATGGTGATATGATGGGTCAACGCTTGGCTTATCCCGTTCTCGTATCTGGATTTATTGGCAGTGGAAAGAGCACGCTCACCAAAAAATTGGCCAAACTTTTCCGAGCGCATTATATTTCAGGCTCTCAAATCCATCGTACTCTTATTTTAGAACGATTGCAGAAAAAAGAAAAACTAAAAGCCAAAAAAGTAAGCCAAGGGTTTTGGGAATCGAAGGAAGGAAGGAAAGGAACCTCGATGCGGCTAAAAGATCTGAGCATCGACCGGGAAGTAGATCGACGATTGCTCAAATTGCTGCACCAACACCCTCGCACGGTTTCGGACGACCGGCTGATGGCATGGTTATACAAGGGTAAAGCGATTCGCATTTGGTTAGCCGCCTCTGAAAAAGAAGCCGCTCGACGGGTTAGCCAGCGTGACCACTTGACGATGAAGGAAGTGCTTCCCACCATTCACCAACGAAACCGGACAGACAAGGCCATTTATAAAAAACTATATGACATCGATTTCGGAACCGATTTTTTTCCGTTTGATTTGGTGTTGAATAATGAAGGTTTTGAACCGAAGCAAACATTTCGCTTGGTAAAAGGATTTATTCAAATGAAAATCAACGATAAACCAACCAAATAAGTGGGCTTTTAAATCAACTGGGGAAAATAATCACACATGCATCCCAAAGTTTGGTTGTTGGGTGGAATTTTACTGATACTATTCCTATCGGGATGCACACGCATCCAATCCCGATACGACGCGGAAAAAAGCAACCAATTGGAGGGAAAGGTTTTGACGGATTTCGTGCAAGCGGGAAACTACGTGACATTGTATTACACGGGGACGCTGGACGACAATTCCATCTTCGACCAAACATTGCCCGGAAATCCGGCCACCTTCCAAGTCGGAACAGGGGGGCTCATCAAAGGGTTTGATGACGGGTTAATTGGAATGAAAGTGGGAGAAAAGAAAACCATTTCCATTCCTGCCGCACTCGCGTATGGAGAATTTGACGGAACCAAAATCATCGAGGGACCCTTGCAGGAATTGATCGACGCCAACATTCCCGCGCAAGTGGGAATCATCGTGCAAACCAGCGTCGGCGAAGGACGAATAACCCAAGTCGATGAAAACGCGAACACGGTCACCATCGATTTCAACCACAAACTTGCCGGAAAAAATCTAACGTTTGACGTGGAGATTGTGAAGATAAGCAATACGCCCTAAAATGAGATTAAAAAAATGGCTAAAACCGTATTACTTCTTAATCGCCAGTCGTATGTCCGCACCCGTAATCGTTTTCCGGTTGGCGTGTTTGGCGAACACCGCGGCTTCTCTTGAAATCGTTAACCCTGTTTCTTCTAATTGTTCCGCCAGCACCTTCGCGGCTTCTTCGGAAACACGAATGCCCGTGGCTTTGCGAATGATGCGGTCCACGGCAGCCAATGGTAACTCGGCCATACAACCAACCTTTTCTCGCTCGGATTGAATCCGAACCAACCCAATAGTTGGGTGCGGATGGAAAATATAAACCCCTCGGCCTCTATTTTGCCAAAAAAAACCCAAAAATGGAACAAAAGCCCGAAAAAAAGGAAAACAAGGCCATTTTCACGGCGAAAGACTATTAGGGGATTTAAAATAAAGCACGAAGGAGTATTTGATTGAATGACCCTGTTTGTAGAACACGGCCTCATCAAGCCGAACACGATTGAGCGGAGATTATACCAAGAGGTCCTGCTCGCCCAAATCGAAGAGAAAGGAAACACCCTCGTGGTGGCGCCTACGGCGTTAGGAAAAACTGTCGTGGCGGCATTGGTATGCGCCCGCATGCTCGAAAAGCACCCCAATCAAAAAATAGTTTTTTTGGCGCCCACCAAACCCTTGGCGGTGCAACACCAAACCCGCTTGAGAGAATTCTTGGCCATCCACCCCGAAACTATCATCGTGCTCACCGGAACACAATCCCCCGAAACACGCGCGCAATTGTGGGAAGAAGCGACTATTATCACGGCGACCCCTCAAACGATCGAGAATGACCTTTTGACCGGGAAGATAGATTTGAAGGACGTGCAATTGCTCATCTTTGATGAGGCGCATCGCGCGGTAAAAGAGTACTCGTATGTCTTTCTCGCACGAACCTTTGCCAAAACCATGGACGGGAACAAGCGCATTCTTGCACTCACCGCTTCCCCGGGAGCGCAGGAAGAGGAAATCCAAGACATTTGCAAAAACTTGCACATCCAACACATCAGCGTGAAAACCTTGCAGGACGAAGACGTGAAACCCTACGTGAACGACATCCATGTCGAATGGAAAAAAGTCAAATTGCCCGAAGAGTTTTACGACATCAAAAAACATATCCACCATTTTTTGCATGAGCAACTCGTCTTCTTCAAAAAAATAGGGTATGCGCACAAGATTTATTCCCATTTCATGAGAAAAACGGATTTGTTGGAACTGCAAGCTAAAATCCGCCAAGACATGTTGAAATACGGCTCAACGAAACCCCAACTGTACCAAGCCGTTTCGCGCGCGGCCACGCTGCTCAAAGCCTCGCACGCGATAACGATGCTAGAAAGCCAAGGGATTCATGCCCTCAACGTATACTTTGAAAAACTAAAAAATGCAGCGAAGCAAAGTGGAAGCTCACGCGCAGCCAAAATAATATGGGAGAACGAGCACATGCGAAAAGCCTTTTCGCTCACCCAAAAATTGTACGAACAAAACATCGAACACCCCAAAATAAAAGAACTGAAGGAAATATTGCAAAAGCAATTCACACAAAACCCGAAATCAAGAGTTTTGGTATTCAACCATTATAGAGATTCGGTAGCATTTGTGACCGAATCATTAAACCAAACCCCGCATATCCGAGCGACGCGATTCATCGGGCAAGCCACGAAATCGATGAAAGACAAGGGGCTTACTCAAAAAAAGCAAATCCAATTATTGGAAGAGTTTGGCGAGGGAAAATACAATACGCTTGTCAGCTCATCGGTAGGAGAAGAGGGATTGGACATTCCAAGCGTGGATTTGGTGGTGTTTTATGAGCCGGTGCCCAGCGAAATCCGCTTGATTCAACGAAGGGGGAGAACCGGAAGAAAGGCCGCGGGAAAAGTCATCATCCTCATGGCCGAGAAAACAATGGACGAGGCCATGTATTGGTCAGCCAAACGAAAAGAAACCCAAATGCATCAAACATTACACCGTCTCTCCACCCAAATCGAAAACGGAAATGCGAATCAGACATGGATACATCCAAATCCTCACCCCACTTTATTTTCGTATTCAAACGAAATGCCCGAAAAAATATTCATTTTCGCCGACACACGGGAACAAGCTTCTCCCGTCATGCGTGAGCTGTCCTTCCATCCGGACGTGCACGTGCAGCACAAGCAGCTCGAGGTCGGGGATTTTGTCGTGGGACCCGACATCGTCATCGAACGGAAGACGGTGGAAGATTTTTTGAGCAGCGTGTTGGATGGACGGTTGCTCAACCAATTGATGAACATGAGCCAAGCCTACGCGCGACCCTTGCTCATATTGGAGGGGAAACCCGAGGAATTGTTCACCCTGCGAAACATTCATGAAAATGCCATCATCGGCATGCTGAGTACGATCGCGTTGACCTATCGCATTCCCATCTTATACACGCAAAACGCCCAAGAGAGCGCCAAATACATTTACTTGATCGCCAAGCGCGAACAACAAGGAAAAGACAAAGAGATACGCTTACGCTTGGGAAGAAAAGGACTCACGCTGGAAGAGCAACAACAATTCTTGGTGGAAAGCCTACCCCAAGTGGGGCCCAGCCTGGCGAAAGCGCTGCTTGGCCATTTTGGAAGCATCCAAAAATTAGCCAATGCAAGCAAGGAGGAATTGGAAGAAGTGGAAAAAATAGGCCCCAAGAAAGCCGAAGCCATTTTGGCCGTGTTAATGAGCCAATACGAGAAAAAAGAAAAAAACCCGCCAACCCATCGCAAAAAGGAGATTGTGGAGTCGATTATCGAACAAACAGGAAACGAGAAATGGGAAGATGAACGGGAACCGGGAGAAATGAATGAGCAACCGCATGATTAAACGCGTTCAAACAACCGCGCCCCATCGGAAGAGAATGGAACCCTCACGCCGGGACAGCGTTCCAACTCCAACGCGCCCAAACGCGCACCCACACTGTTCAATTCATCGCGGGGCAAATAGAAATAGGTGGCACGAAAACGGTCCAATGCCGATAAAAAAGTGGCGCAGCGCGAGGTGCTCGTGGCATCCTGCATCGCGGAGTTACGCTCATCCAATTGCGGGGCGAACTCGAAATACCCATCGATGACCTGCGGGAGTTTCGTGTAATAGGCCAATACGTGCCCCTGGTCCCAAATCGTAAGGACGCCCTGGTTGGGTATACTATATTCCTTCAAAAATTGGATCGCGGAACGCTCGCTGGGCGTATTGTAGGGGTGAACATTGCTGAGGAGCACGTACACGGTGATTAAACCCAACACCAGCAAAAAAAAAACCAACACCTTCACGGCTTTAGGCTCATTTTGGAGGTAGGAAAGGCCGGCCTTCAATCCATATCCAGCGGCAATCGCCAAAAAAGGAATCGAATAGAGGACCAAGCGAACCCCCAACGCGCCCAATGCGAGCGTGGCCAAAATAGAAACAATCAAGGACGCCGGAAGCTTTTCCTTCCAAATCCCAAAAAAGGCCAACGCCCAAAACAGCGGAAAAAAGAGAATAAAGTCAAGCACCCAAAATCGAGAAAACTCGCTCGCATCCAAGGAAAGTTTGTGGACGTACTCGGAAATAGGGAGGCCCAACCCATGAACCCATCCCAAAAATACGAGGAGCATTCCCACTAATGAAAAAACCATCCAAAACGAAACAACCTTTTTTTGAACAAACCCTATCACTGCCCACAAAGCAAGGAGAACACCATACACGGCCGCGGACAAGGGATGCAGGAGAACCAAACCCAGACTCATGAAAAAGGCCAGGCGATTTCGGTGCGTGAGCCAGAGAAATAATAGAAAAGGAATGAGCGTGAGTGCGATTCCATCTGGCCGAATAAAACCCGTGGTTCGCCACACCGCAATGCTCGCCGTGCCGGCAAACAACGCAGCGGCCAACCCAATCGCATATGATTTGGACCAACCCCACGCCAGCAAAAAAACCGACACACAAAAAAAAGAACCAATCATCAAACCCAGATACATCAATATCGTCAACGACTTTACTCCGGTTACGAGCGAAAGAACGGCAGTCAAGACATGCAGGAGAGGAGGATACGAGTACGCTCTCCCTTGCATGGACAAAAAATCCCAATGAGGGAGTTCACCCGTGCGAACAATCTCGTCACTCAAACGCGCATGAAAATGAGAATCCGGGTCAACCGAAGAATCAAACCATAACGCGGTCGAACGAACAAGCAACGATAAACCAAAAATAAGGAATAAGATGGCGAGAGGATGTTTCAGGAGCCACTCCTTCGATTTAGAAAAAAAAGACATGATGATTCCCCTCTCTGAAAAAAAACCGCTCATTGAATACCGGCCAAGGCACTCTGTTCGATGGGTTCCAAATCCATTCCCCTGCTTTTTTCCCATTTGGGAAAACGCATGGGTTTCAACCCCCACTCTCTGGCGAGCGCCGCGCACGCAGTCGGGGTTACCGCGGAGGCAGGGCCCATTCCCGCTACCACGACCGCGCGATCGGTTTCGCGAATGCCGGCCATGGTTTGGGCCTCCATCCATTGGAACGTGCCGGCCAGGCGACCGATCCATTCGAGCTCGGGCTGGCGAAAATGCAGCGAGCGGAATTGCCAATCCACCCAAACCTGGAACGCCGACCATACGAGGTGGCGCGGCGAAAACACGGAACGCAGGGGAAAGGCTTGCCAAACGCATAAAGGCACCTCTTTTTCAAGCGAACTACGTGATTTCGATAGCTTTTTAAGCGTGTCAAGGGAGCAATTTTGGTCTCGCCACCCGGTGAGGTAAACCAAGGCCACCGTTGGGGGGGTATCTGGAAATTCCACGCGAATGGGGTTCATTCCCTACACAAGGGGTGCGAGAATAATAAAACCGAAGGATGGAGAGAAAAGATGACGATTTGGCACGAGAAAAGCAATCGGAAAGAAAGTGGAGGGATTCGCCGAAGCAAAAACCGAGCGACGAAACGGTTACACCAAAAAGGAGGAGTATTCGCGGAAACCACCCTCGCAAAAGAGAATGAGACCAAAGTCATCCAATCCCGCGGAAAAAAAACCAAAACCAAGGTCCGAAAAGCCCACACGGCTTCGGTCACCAACCCCCAAACCGGAAAAACGCACTCCATGAACATCGTCTGGGTCCACGAAAACGCGGCCAACCGACTCTATGTTCGACGAAACATCATCACCCACGGAACGCTCATCGAAGTCGAGGGAAATGGAACAAAGGCCTTTGCCCGCGTCACCAGTCGCCCGGGTCAGGATGGAACGGTTAATGCCATTTTAACCGAAAAACCCGCCGAAACTAAGAAAACACCCCGAGCGCCCCGCGCCAAAGGAACCAGCAAGAAACCAATAGTAGGGGAACCGATTCAAACCTAAAAAAAAATACCCCAGTGAAACTCCCACGCCTAAAGGCGTGGGCTCCTGTTGGAAATGGCGTTGGAGAAAGCGCAATTAAAAAGGCTAACGCCTTTACTCTTGCCTGAAAGGCACGGGCTTCGGGCATGGGAGCTTCAGTAAATAATGTAGAAAATCGGCGAGTGGGGATTATTTTTAAGCCAAACCCCATTTTATATATAAACAAAACCAGCAAGTATTTATAGTACTTACAAAAGAGTATAGGTATTGCCGGTCCTGTTACTCTATTAGTGTTGGTTGTTCGTGAGCGTAGACTGTATTCCCCCAACGCGCGAGTCCGGAACGGCTGAGGAGAAGGTGGTACCGGAATGAGTGTCAACGTTTGCCCCGAATGCGGCAGCACCAAACTGCGGAAGGACACCGAAAAGGGAGAAGTGGTCTGCCAGCAGTGCGGCTTGATTGTTTCCGAAGACGAAATGGATTTCGGAAAAGAATGGAGAAGCTTCGACAGCGAGGGATTCGAGGATTCCGCGCGCACCGGAAGCCCCATGAAATACGCCAAATTGAACAAAGGACTTGTAACGGTTATCGATCGCCGAGGCGCGGATGCGCGCGGCAACAAACTCTCGAGCAAATCCAAAGCCCAAATGTACCGCTTGATCAAGTGGCACAAAAGAGCGAGCATTTCCAGCAGCATGCAAAGAAACTTGTCTATTGCGCTGACCGAACTGCGACGCGTGGCGAGTTACTTGAACATTCCCGAACAATTGGTAGAGGCCGCCGCGCTCTTGTACCGAAAAACGGTAAAAAAAGGCCTTATTCGTGGCCGTCTCATCGAAGCCGTGGTGGCTGCTGTATTGTACACCGTGTGTAGAACGTACCAAGTCCCTCGTACGTTGAACGAAATGGCGGAAGCCAGCGGATTGACCAAAAAAGAAATCGGTCGGACGTATCGGTTTTTGGTCCGCGAGCTGAAACTCGAAGTCCCGCTGACGAATCCCATCCACTACATTCCCCGCTTCGCCTCCGAGTTGAACCTCAGCGGAGAAGTGCAGGAAGAAGGGAGAAAGATTCTGGAAGACGCCATCGGAAAAGGATTGATCTCCGGACGCGGACCCACGGGAGTCGCGGCCGCCGCGGTCTACATCGCCGGATTGTTGAAAGGCGAGCGCAGAACACAAAAAGAAGTAGCCAATGTTGCGGGCGTGACGGAAGTCACCATCCGAAACAGATACCGTGAACTCAAGAAACGATTGGATATTGAGGTTAGCGCATAAATTGCGCTAATTCTCAATTAGTTCTTTTTTTAGGTTCTAATTTCCACATACGAATTCTTTCTGCATAAGCTTTTGGATATTTTCTTAACCACTCAAGGTATTTTTGTAGTTTCCCCGTGCGTCGTAGATCAGAAAGCTCTCTTTTTCTAGCAATTTGATGTGCAGTTCTCCATTTGTATCCAGCAGATAGCAAAATCGCCTCCCGCCGTTCATGACGGAATACAAAATCTCTAAATTCAGCCGGAATATTTTTGTCCAGAAAAACAATAGGATGCTCAGAATATGGCGGCTCGTGCTTAGGAAGCGATGGCCAGATCGCGTGCGCTGGCGAAAAGGATAATTCTCTAAACTTATTACCATCGTAAACAACAATTGGTACTCCACGTTCAACCTTAATCTCATTCTTGCTAGCTGCATCAGCAAGCTCTCTGTAAAACGGAGAACGGATGTAATCCATTCTCATTCGTAATCCGGAAGCTATATTCTCTGCGTATCTTGGGTCTCTTAAGTTCCATGGCCAGTCTTTGACTAATTTTATTTTTGAAAAAGGCAATTTTGTCAATTTTGTTCGTCGTCTTCTAGCAAACGATAGTCTATGTTTCATTTATATCATACAAAGCTGGATTAAATAAAAACTAGAGCATGCTTATCACAAAAGATTCCTCACGCCATGCGTCGCTTCTCGTTCTTCTAAACTCTTTTCTTTGAGCTTGATCATGTTCACGTTTTCCAATAGTTTTCCTTTGCGGAGGAAATGGTCCACGTGCTCAAAGAAGATGTGCCCGCCGAGGATTTCGGTCAAGACCACATAGTCCGCTCCCGTGCGGTAGAGGTTCAACGCGTCGTCCCAATAGTTGGCTTTGACGAATATCTTCAATTTGGGATAGTGGTGCTTCACATATTCCACCACATACGCGGTTTCATCCATGTCGGGCAAGCAGCACACGATCAGTCGCGCTTTCTCCGCGTGCAATTTCTCCAACAATTCCAAATTGTGCGCATTCCCAAACACAGCTGGAATATTTTTGGTGCGGAAATAGGCAATCACATTGGGATCGTGGTCCACGAGCACCACGTGGTAGCGTTTGGATAATTGATTGGCCAAAAACTTTCCCGAGCGCCCTCCACCAAGCACAATCACGTGGTTTTGCAGCGCCTTAGAGGGGATTTTTTGCAATTCTTTGATTCGGCGAGAAAATAGGGAGAAATGGGAGAAAGCTTTGAAACGAAATGTCTCCCGCGCCCACTCGTGCAGGCGAGGCCCCCATTCCATCAAATATGGAGTAACGGCCATCGATGCGGCGGCGAGAAGCAGCAGAAAAGAATACACATTCCCCGGAATGACCCCCAAAACCTTCCCTTGCAGTAATAGGATGAGCGAAAACTCAGACATTTGAGTGAGTCCGAACGAAACTTTGGAGGAAACATGGGAGCCGTACCCCGCAAGTTGAGTCACGATGTACAACACCAAGGGTTTGAGGAGGAAAACGAATAACACGAGCGACCAAAAAAGCAAGGAGGGAATGGCGGTCGTACTGAAATTGAGCTGGGTCCCTAATGAGACGAAAAAGATGGTAACAAAAAAGTCGCGCAAACCGCGAATGGACGCCACGGCCTCTAAATTATAGGGAAGCTTGGCAATCGCGAGACCGGCCAAGAATGCCCCAATCGCGAGAGAAATATTGAGCAAATACGCCAAACCGATGAAACCGAAGCACGTGGCGAGCGCAGTCAAATAGAGCATCTCCGGCGAGCGTGCGGAAAAGCGATAAATCGCGGGGAAGAACCAGCGTGATAGGAGGGCGACGAGCGCCAGCAAAAGAATTCCTTTGATGAAAAGGAATTGGAGAAAATCCATGTTGAGATTTCCATATCCCGCCGCGAGCAGGGGCAACGCGATAATCACCACGATGTCCTGCACGAGCAAAAAACCCAGCATGAGCTGCCCGTGCAAGGATTGCAACGTCTTCTTATCCTGGAGAAGTTTAACCACCAGCATGGTGGAAGAAAGCGCGAGGGCGAGACCCACATAAAGCGCGGCTTCGAAAGAAAGTCCCGGCAACAAAAATAAGGCCAGGAGCATGGTAAGAAGTACTTGCGCAAACCCCCCAAAAAAAATAGTGGGACCCGCTTTCATGAATTTGGACACATTGGTCTCGGCCCCCACCGTGAAAAGCAAAAAGATGATTCCGAGCTCGGAAAGCAACGCGATTTCCTCCGGATTGGAGAAAATATTCAAGCCAAAAGGGCCGATCAGCACGCCGGCGAGCAAATACCCTAATAGCACGGGCTGTTTGAGGAGTTTGGCGATGTACAAGGAGAAAGCAGCCGCGATGACCATGATGCCAATATTAATCAGCAAGGAAAGTTCGGCCATGGTGGTTGGAAAAGAATTGAACTTATAAATGAGGCGCTGGAAAAAAGCAACATTACTTGTTCGCGAGCCGGATTTCAAACCCTTCTTTGGAGTCCGTAATCAAATACCCTTCTTTTTCGATCTCTTTTCGCAATTCGTCGGCTTTCTTCCATTCTTTGGCGCGGCGGGCTTTTTCTCTTTCCTGCGCGAGTTTGAGCACGTGCGCGGGAACAGGCGTTTCATTCTGGGCGAAATCGAAAACCTGCAACACTTCATTCGCCTTTTTCAGGAACTCGAGCACGGCTCGTGCGTCGGATTTTGACATCTCTCCTTTTTCCATCCGCCCGTTTATTTCACGCTGGAAATCAGACAAAACCGCTAACGCTTGGGGCGTGTTCAAATCATCGTTCAAAAAATCATCGAATTTTGTTTTGGCATCTTTTATTTTTTCTTTCATTTCAGGATTGGGTTTGGATTTGCTCGCATACTTTTGCAGGCGGCGGATGAATTCGTTCCATTTCTCAAGCGTTTTCTGCGAGGCTTCTAGCGCGTCGAATGTGAAATTGAGTTCGGAGCGGTAGTGCGTAGTGAGCAGGAGATAGCGAAAATCCATGGGAGAAAAACCTTTTTTCTCCAAATCGGCAAGCGTGTAAATATTTTTCAGGGATTTGGACATTTTTTGATTGTTTACTAGATTAAAGGTTGCATGGAGCCAATAATTCACATAGTGTTTTCCCGTGGCGGCTTCGGATTGTGCGATTTCATTCTGATGGTGAGGAAAAATATTATCCATTCCCCCTGTGTGAATATCGAGGGTGGGCCCGAGATATTTCATGCTCATCGCGGAGCATTCAATATGCCATCCCGGGTATCCTTTCCCCCAGGGGGAATCCCATTGCATGGCATGATGGGGTTGATTTAATTGCCACAAGCGAAAATCAGCGGGATGTTTTTTTCCTGGATCACGCACAACGCCCTCTCGCGTTCCTTTCAATTGATCCAATGAAATGCGGGCGAATTTCCCGTAACCAGGAAACTTCTGCACGTCAAAATGTACCGCGTTTTTTGTACGATACGTGAATCCTTTTTTTTCCAATCTTTGGATCAATCGGACCATTTCGGGAATGTGGTCGGTTGCACGGCAGATGATAGTTGGTTTTTTCAGATTAAGCTTTTCCATGTCATCCAAAAAAGCTTTGGTGTAAAACTTTGCGATTTCCCAAGGAGATTTTTTTTCTTCGCGCGCAGTTTTTTCCATCTTGTCTTCAGTATCATCTGCATCCCCCTGAAGATGACCCACGTCCGTGATGTTCATGACGTGCGTGACTTTGTAGTGATTTCGCTCGAGCACGCGGCGCAAAACATCCCATGTTACATACGATCGAAAGTTTCCAATGTGCGCAAAATGGTAGACCGTGGGGCCGCACGCATACAAGCCCACTTTATTATCACGCAGGGGATGGAATTCCTGCTTTTTCCGGGTGAGAGTGTTGTATAAGTGAAGGGGCATATACCCTCTTTCAAGGACTAAACACATTTAAAGGTCTAAGGGAGCTAAAGAGAACACCGATGCCCCCACGAAGAAGGAAACCAAGCGGTCCTTACCTCCCAGGAATGAAACAAACACGGCTTCCCAAACCCCCCAAATTCGGGGGAGAAGGGCCCATCTATCCAACACCCCGAAAAACAGTCCTTTCTCCCATTCAGTTTAAAGCAAGCCAAGGAAAATTGTTCCGGGAAATCGCCCCTATCTCGTGGGGGGTCGTTCAACGCGGTTCGCGCCGTAAACCGATTCGTGTGCTACAAATAGGGGCGATGAACGAGGAACAAGCTGAACATTTGCTCCCTTCCCTCATTCAAACGGCTAGAAAAGAAAACGTGGACGAAATCCTGTTCATGATCCAAGATCCAGGAAAACCCCTCCTATCCCTTCTGACCAGAAACCAATTTACATACCGCATTAGCTCGACAGGCGGCCGAACGAGAGAAGAAAGATTATATGTTTTCACACGCCATATGTAAAAATCCGTTCTTTCAACATCAAGGCAACAAAAAAAGAACGGCTCCTTGCACGAAAGCCAGAAGAATCATGACGATGACGGACTTGAAGACGGTAATCGTGAGAAAATGGTGCACCCCCAAGTAAAGGGCATAAACCCCATACAGCAAAAAAATGAATGCCAGCAAAATGAAGGGGAGCGCGAGCAACGATAACGTGTTGATGTCCGATAACGAATCAAAAATGGCTTGATTGAACTCCTCTTCGCCGATCAATCCCTTGTTATAATCCTGCGACGCCTGCAGCAACCCCGGAATCGCAATCGCCGGCAAAATGATTCCGACGGTCATGAATAGGAAAAAACCATAAAAATTCAGTTGGGCGAGAAGCGAAAGGGTTTGGGAAAACGTCTGACCATTCAAGGGAATGTGCTTGAAAAACATGCCAATGAGCAAGAGAAAAATTCCCCCTACCACCCAACGCAAAACGTCTCCGAGGAACGAAGAAAGCAAAACATCCCAAAAAATGGTTCCTGCAAACAGCAAGGACGCGAGGACTCCGGCCACGCTGCCCAAAATAACCATGAATACGCCGCGTATTACGCTCGGATTTTGCAGCGCGAACTGCGTGGCCTGCTTGGGGCGCAAAAACAAATCCGCATAATAGCTCATGCGAAGGGGGCAACCATTCTAAGTTTATAAACACTACGGGCACCCCTTTTTTTATGCGAAAATATCATACCCGCGTTACGGGGTCAATCCACACGGCGGCAAAAGCCATACAGCATGGAGAGATAGTCGCTTTTCCAACGGAAACAGTATACGGACTTGGGGCAAACGCATTTGACAAAAGGGCGGTTAAAAAAATATTTGAAGCGAAAGGAAGACCGGCCGACAACCCATTGATTGTTCACATCTATTCCACGAGCCAGCTTCCTGAAATAGTTCAAAATGTTCCACCCGTTGCCCATCAATTGATTACCCATTTTTGGCCGGGGCCATTGTCCATTGTATTTAAGCGAAATAAAAAAATTCCGGATATGGTTACGGGGGGTTTGCCAACCGTATGCGTTCGAATGCCTAATCATTATCTCGCTAAAAAATTTTTAAAAAAAACAGGGGTTCCCATCGCCGCACCATCCGCCAACCTATCCGGTAAACCAAGCCCTACCACGTGGAAACATGTTTGGAATGATTTGAATGGAAAAATTCCCCTCATCCTCAAGGGAACTGCCGCCCTCCACGGAATCGAGTCAACGGTTGTTGATTGCACGGCAAAAACACCCAGACTATTAAGACCGGGAGTCATTACATTGGAACAACTTCAAAAGATTGCGGGAAAAATAAATACTCACTCGACCAAACACACAGCAAGCCCAGGGATGCAACACCAACACTATGCGCCGCAAGGAAAGGTCATTCTGATTAATGATCCAACCGATATTCGTTTGAAACAAAATAATAAGGCGTATATTGGAATCACCCCCTCTACCCAAAAAATATTCCAACTAAATCCAGCTAATGTTAATCAATATGCCCGCCAACTTTTTTCTTTTTTTCGGACATGCGATAGTCAAAATATTTCATTTATTTATGCTCAAAAAGTAAGCGAAATAAAATTAGGACGTGCACTCATGGATAGGCTTCGACGCGCAACCCGCGACAATGTTACCGAGTGACCTTCAATTCTTCAAATTCGGCTTTTAGTTTTTTGGATTTCTCGCTGGTCAAATGCTTTCGTGCCGGGGATAAAATATCGCTCAACGCATCCGCGAGACCGTTCTTCAGATCCATGGGGTGCAATTTTCCCGAAGCAAAATCGTTTTCCAAATCTTTATAATGGGCATATGAAACAGTTCCCCCGAATTTGGCGGGTCTATCTATTTCCATTTTTTTCACGAATGGAAAAACCAGGTGCTCGGCCCAATCCAAGACAGGATTGTAGGACAAATCCTTTTCCACGCAAAAGGCGGCATTGATTTTTTTCTTTATTTCTTCTGGAGAATCATCCAAAAACACGGCACTTCCCTGCACGGATTTGCTCATCTTCATCGCGGAATGCATCTCTTGGAGCTTTTCTTTAGGAATGGGCCATTGAGAAGGCTTTTGGAGGCCCATGACCAAATGATGATGCAGGGCGATGGGAGAAATCGTTTTGTTTTGGTGCTTCAATGTATGATATTGCAATTTGTGCGCGACCTCTCGTGCTACCACGTGGGCTTTGCGTTGGTCCATCCCCGCGTGCGCGAGCGTAATCTGTTGAAAATAGATATCCGCCACTTGCATCGCCGGATAAATCAGTTTGGCGAAATCCATTTTCTCTCCTTCCGAGCGACCCATAATCGTGGTACTCCGCTGCATCCGTGCGAGCGTGGTGTGCTTGCACACATCCATGACGGTTTCCCAATAGGCGTCTTGATTGTGGTAGAGTTCGCTCCCCAAAACAAAACAGATAGACTCTGGATCTACTTTTGCCACTTTGGCGGCCGCCATAAAACATTCTTTGAAATATCCTTTCGCCACGCGGGAAATATCATCCTTGTTCCCTCCCAGCTTATCATTGATCCACGCGTGCCAGTCCGCAAGAAAAATGGAGCAATCCGCTCCTCCTTTTTGAAAATGGTGGATGTGGTAAAGGGTTTTTAGGGCGGCCCCGATGTGCGGTTGCCCCGATATCTCAAGACCGATGTAATGCTTCAACGGAATGCCTGTTTCCAAGGCGTACTTGAGGTCTTCTCGGGTGAGGACCTCTTCCAGACCCCGCGTTAAGCGATCGATTTTCGTTTCAGTATCCATTGGATTCCCCGTCAATTGAGAACGCAATTAGAAAGAGTAAATAAAAGAGTGCGTGCGAAAACAAAAAAAAAGAGCAATAAGGGGGAGGTTACTCCTCGCCCCCCACGTCTTCTTCTTCAGAATCGGAGTCATCATCCTCGTCTTCCGGCCAACCTTCTTCATCCTCGTCAGAGTCCTCTCCATCTTCAGGGACCTCGCTTTCCTCGTCTTGCAGGCGAATAATCGTTTCATCCAAAAAATTCATGGGTTTCCACACTCCCTTTTTTAGGAAAAGTATTACCCCACACGTTTAGTCTAAGGATTTAAAAATACGACGCTTCGCCCCCTTCTTTTCGCAGCCGGAAAAAAAAAGGGGGGAAAGGGTCTCATTAGCTGAGCACATGAAGGGTGCCAAACTTTCCGGTCGAAAGCTGCAATTGGCCCTTGTATTCGGAGACCCAGCCATTCTCGATGCGAATCTTGTTTCCTTCTTTCACTTGATCTATTTGCTCATTCCACAACGAAACCTGAACCTCTCCGGTTTCATCCTTCCCCGCGACATTACACACTTTGCCACTGCCCTTCGCGGAAGCAAACTCGCGGGGTTCCCCAATGGAAACGACTTCTAACTCAATGAACACATTCCCCATGCGGGGACGCAATTGCTTGACCTTCATCAACTCAGCCATGGAATACCAACCTCTCTCAAAACCTAACGAAAAGGATTAGAGAAGCAACCCCTTAAAAAGAATTGGGAATGGTCGCCTCAATGTTTGGAGGAGAGGAAAATTCGAGTATATAAAAACGCGGCCGCCAATGCGCCAATAATAGGCCCCACCCAATAGACGAGGTGGGTGGCCCAATATCCACTTGCTAACGCCGGACCAAAAGCACGCGCGGGGTTCATGGCCGCTCCGGTAACGTTTCCACCCATCAAAATGTCAAACGCGAGAACCAGACCAATTGCCAAACCCGCATGATTTCCACTTCCGCGTGAATCGACCGCGACCCCAAAAATAGTAAAAACCAAGAAAAAGGTAAGAATGGCTTCCAGCAAAATTCCGCTAACCCATGAAAAACCGCTCGCCAAATCAGGAGTCCCCAAATGAATAGCTAAAGGAGCATTCACAAAAATGGCTTGAAGCAAAAGTCCAGCCACCGCTGCCCCCGCGAGTTGCGAAACAATGTACGAGAGTCCTTCCCTCCCACTCATTCGACGAGTCGCCACCATGGCTAGTGTAACCGCGGGGTTCACGTGCGCTCCGGACAAGTGAGCGGTCGCAAAAATCATGGACATTAACACGAGACCATGCGCTAATGCAATCCCAACTAATCCTACCGAATTAGGAAAAATAGCATTGGCCACTACGGCGCCTGCCCCAATAAAAACAAGAGCAAAGGTAGCCACGGCCTCCGCCAAATACTTATGGGAATTTTTCATGCGAACCAGCCAACATGCATCCCTGGAGTTTAAAAAGCGCGCTCCTGGCTTAAAAAAAGGTTGGTAAAATAACTCCATCTAATGCAAAGACAAAAACGTGAAAAATAATAGGACACCCATGAAAGACGCGTTGAAAATTGGCATAGTCGGATGCGGAAGCATCGCGCAATCCTACCACCTGCCTATTCTTTCCATCATTCCAAATGTCAAAATAGCATGGCTTGCAGACGTGCAGCCGATAGAAAATTTGGCAAAGGCATATGGCACCGAAGGAATAATGATTTCTGAAAATAAAATGGATTTTCCAAATTGCGACGGGGTTTTGATTGCTACTCCCGTGGGCCACCGCCAGAAATACATGGAATATTTCGGAGAGAAAAAAGTTCCCATCCTTGCCGAAAAACCATTTGCATTGAATGAGAAACAACACAAACAGTTTTTAGCCCATGCAACGCTCGTTTCCTGCAATTACATACGGAACGCATTTGATTCCGTTCAACAAATGAAACAATTAATTGAAACAAATGTGCTTGGAGAACTAAAAAGTGTTAACTTGGCCGAAGGAAGTATCGTGGGGAAAACAGGAAAGGAAAAAAACCATTACCAAATGCACCCTTCCCAGAGCGGGGGAGGAATCCTCATCGAACGAGGGTGCCACTCCTTGAGCCAACTCACGCACATTCTTGGAAAGAACGTCTCACTCAAAAAAGCGAATATTCATTGGATGCAGGACATAGACATTGACGTTTCAGCGCTCTTGCAAGCTAAAACGAAAAAGAAAAAGATTCCCATTCATTATGAGCTGAGCCTCATCCGGCCATTGCAATCCAAAATAATGTTCCAATTCCAAAATGGAACAGCCACCATCCACCCAAGCAACCCTGAGAAACCGGTTGCCATTTTTTCTTCCCGCGGGGAAAATGGATCTCTCTATTTGCAGCCCGGAAAGAGGTTTGCCACCACGCTGAATCAAGCTTTTTTTCTCCAATGGAACCGTTTCCTACAAAACATTCAAGAAGAAAAAATGAAAAAATCTGGGGAAAAAATAAATGATGGATGAAAAGGCGGAAGAGCTAATCAAGAGGGCGGAAGACAGAGTAGTAGTGGCCCAGAAAAATTTGGCGGACGAAAACTATTATGCGGTCGCTTTTCTCTGCAAAGAAGCCGCTGAATATGTGCTGCAAGCCCTCTATTGGAAACAATTTTCAAAAGCCCCTCCAAGTGATATCGTGATTTCTCTTCCTACACTCTCTTTGACGGGAGAGATGAAGGAGTATTTCCAAAAACTCTTGAGAGTCTATAACCCTATTTTCTTGACTTCCCGCAAACTTCCCGCGGACTTCATCGTGTACACCCAAAAAACAATCGCGTATGCCAAAAATAGTCCATAAGGGAAAAAGCAAGGATACTCGATTTTTAAGGGAGAGAGGGTGAAGAATAGATATGAAAGTTGTTCTGGTGCAAGCTCCCGAGAATTGGATCGTAAAAGCCTACTTGCCCAATTTGGGAGCCCTCTACATCGCAGCCTACCTCGAAGCGCACGGACACCACGTGCACTATCTTGATGCGAATGCCCAAAAAATGAGCGTGGATGAGACTGTGCAAAAAGTCAAAATGCTCCAGCCGGATGTGATTGGGGTATCCGCCCACACGCACAACCGGTTCAAAGCCATCGAGCTTATCGCCAAACTGAAAGAAAAAATAGGCGTTCCCATCATCGCGGGAGGAGCACACTTTGGAAGAGCCCCGCAAGATGCCCTTCTCCATGTCCCCGGAATCGATGTCATATTCCGAGAAGAAGGGGAGGCTACGACTGCCGAATTGATGGATGCGATTGAAAACAAAAAAGATTTCCAAACGATTCGAGGAATCAATTACCGCGACGCGTCAGGAAAACTCATGCAGACCCCTCCCCGTGAATTTCTCAAAAACTTGGATGAATTGCCTTTTCCTGCATACCATCTCATCGATTTTTCAAAATATGATGCCCACTTGGAAGATGAGGTCATGGCCCAGGATGGAGAAAAGACGAAAACGATTGGTGTGGTGAGTGGGAGGGGGTGCCCCAATGAGTGCGAGTTCTGCACAGATGCGGGATTCAAAGCTTTTCGCCTGCGCAGCCCCAAAAATTTCGTAGATGAACTGGAAATCATGCACACGCGCTACGGGTTCAATGCCTTCGACATTTGGGATGACACTTTTACAATCGACCGGCGCCACGTCGAAGCGGTTTGCCATGAAATCAAGGAAAGGAAACTAGACATTCAATGGTATGCGCGCGCCCGTGTGAATACGGTCAATCGAGAAATATTGGATACGATGCACGGGGCCGGGTGCCGAATCATCGGGTACGGCGTCGAATCGGGAAGCCAAAAAGTATTGAACATCATGAAAAAGAGAATCACGGTGGAACAAGTCCTCTTGGCCGTACAAGCGACGGCGGATGCTGGAATAAAATGCAAAACGTTCTGGATGCACAGCTTGCCCGGAGAGACACTAGCGGATGTCAAAATGACACTTGATTTGATGAAAAAAGTATGGAAAATTTCGGACCCCGGAAAAACCCCTCCTCCCCATGCCAATTTTGCGACGCTCTATCCTGGGACGGCACTCGAATTCCGGGCGAAACAGGAAGGATTCTTCCCTGAAAACTTTTCATGGAACACCTATTACGAGTTCGCGGCCCCAAAACTCATCAACATGGATGCGACCGTGCCCCTATATGAACAACCCAACCTCAAAATAGAACAAATCCTGGCCTTTTGTTATAGCCAAAATACTGGCTTCGTGGAAATGGTGAGAAAAAGTTGGCGCGCGACCAAGCGCATCAAAAATATGAAGGATTTACGCGCCATGATACGAATAGGAATGGGGTATTTTGTGAGACCAAACATCGACGAGACCCCATCCCTTTTTACGAACGAAATGAAAAAAGAGCCCGTGAATGCGAATCCTATTCTGGCAGGGAAATGATAAGACGCTCATTTTCGACTCGGACAGGATAGATGGTTGCAACCCCATCTCCAAAGAGGGAGGCGCCTGATTGAATGTTGAATGAGTGACCATGCCATGGACAACTGATGTTTTCCCCTTGACCATCCAAGAAACCTTCTCCCACAGGACCTTCTTGGTGGGGGCACACATTCTTCATGGCGTGCAGCTTCCCTTTACTCCAAAAAACAGCAATGGGAATAGCACCGACCCAATATACTTTGGACCCGAGACGGGGAATTTCGCTCACGACCCCTAAAACATGCTCGCCCAAACCCATCACCCATCTACCTAAACGTATGGAAGATAAAAGTATTTAACTTGACATCCAAAAATAGGTTAAACAAACCCATTTATACTTGAGACGAATGAGCCTAACATGTGCGGGCATAAGCTCCTTCTCAAACCCTTGGTTGGGCTATTCATCGCTGGAGAAACGCCGAGCGAAGCGATTGCGTACGGAAGAAAAATCCAGAATAGGAACATCCATCCCATTTACGATGTATTGGGGGAGGCGGCCGCCACGAAAGAAGAAGCCGTGCGCGTGAGCGAACAATACTTTCATCTCATCGACCAAATGCATCGCAATCATATCAAAGGAGCGGTATCCCTCAAGCTCACCGCGTTCGCATTGGATTTAGATGAAGAGACATGTTTGCGTG
>CAYJRE010000010.1:0-28343 GCA_964372665.1 uncultured archaeon
TTTTTCAAAGCAATCCCGGAAGAAGCCCACGCCTTTAGGCGTGGGAGTTTCACCCGAAATGAGGAGTTCGTTTTTGGCTGATGAAATCGATCGAATGGGCACCATTCATGCGCTTCGGGTAATGGGTGTTCACGATCATCATAAACGCGAGGTTGTTTTGGCGTATTGGAGTTTGGTCACCAATTTCCTCCGTCATAATCAGTATTTGGCGGAAGATGTGTTGGCAGGAAAAAAGATGGATGGAAGTGCAGAATGGGGATTTCAAGGGGTGGTACGAGAATTAGGTAGTAAAAGAAAAGCGGGTGAATTTATCCGTCGCTATTTTGGGTTTCGTGAAGCTCTCCATCTACGTCGAACGGAATAACGGCGTGAGCACGAGCGGGTTAAAGCGCAAAAATGGGTGGGAAAATCGCTTTTCCCAACCCGGTTTTTGCTGAGGAGACGACTGGTGGAGGAGAATATTTCCACCCATTTGGAAGGTATATTTTTTTGGTTGTTCGTTTTGTATTTCGCAATCACCCTTTTTTCGGAAGCATGCATTCCCGCCTGTGTTGGTTTTTTTTGGGGAGTCACGCTTTATTCGAGAAAAAAGTTGACGCGAAGATTTTTTTGTTAACCTTTTTTTCGGAAGTCTTTTTGATGAACCTTTTTCCTAAAAAGGGTAAGGTGGTTGGGAGTTTCGGAAAAGATCCCGATCGAGCCGGGTGAGCCTAACTCCCAAACCAAGTTTGAGATTGTCGTTTTTCCGACTTTTGTCAACCACCTCGAGTACTCTTGGGGAAATTTCATCTATAAAAGCTTGACAAAACCCTTTTGCTTCCTTCTTGTATCAAAAATTCATTTTGGGGGAAAAAATGTTGCTTAGAGGATTGTCCCAACCCTTTATTTGGTTTTTCTCAAGGGTTTTTCAATGATTCGAGTGATGGATGAAAAGCGTTAAAAGCCCCAAAAATCCCTTTCTCTATTATGAAAAGCGTTCTTTCGAGTCGAGAGAAGCAGGTTTTGCTGGAATTAGCCAAGAATGCGCGCCTCTCGGATCGCGAATTGGCCGCGAAGTTAAAGACCTCTCAACCAACTATCACGCGGATTCGCACCCGATTGTGGAATGAAAAATTTGTGGACCGGTTTTTGATATTGCCTAGCTTAGAAAAGTTTGGATTGCAATTCCATGCTTTTTCATTCGTGAAAGTGAATCATCCTTCCGTAATCAGGAAGCTCGTGGCGTGGGCGAATGAAAACCAATCAGTCGTATTTGCGGGAGAGGGAGAGGGCTTGCATAATCATCAATTCGTGATTGAGAGTTTGCATGCCAATTATGGGGAATATCATGCGTTTGCTCGGTTGCTTCGCGAAAAGTTTCCGGGGCAATTGTCGGATGTCTCTTCCTTTTTCATGGATGCGAATAGCATTTCCAAGTTTTATCATTGGCATTCCGTGTTGGAACACCATTTGAGCAAGCTCAAGGAAATGCCGGAATTCCCTCAAAAAAAAGTGGGTCGAACTGAGCGCTTGAGGCAGGCGCTGGAAAAGATACCCAACCCCTTGAAGCCAAAGCCGCCGGCGTTGCCAACGGAAGAAGAGAACGGGAATGGGATGAACGAAAAATAAATCAAGAAATAGTGCTTGGGTTGGAAATGTAAAAGTTTTCCCTAGTTTTAAGCCTCTTTTGGTTGCCTTCGCATGAATGGCAAATTATGGCGTGCACGATGGCCCTATTTTTGTAGCCGAGCTAGAGAAGAAAAATCTTTTTTTTTTAGGGAATGGGTTTTGAAGATGGCTCGTCAGTTAGCCAATGACCCCTATCGGGGGAAACAATTACCAACCCAATCAGAGCCACTGTCTCCAAACCGTGGTCCTGAGTGGCTTTGATTCCGTTGACGGGAAACAGACGTCCCGCTTCCCTGATGGGAAGCCCACGCCTTTAGGCATGGGAGTTTCACAAGATATTCATTTCTTCATCCGGCTTCAGCAAATTTCGCGTGCCAAAGCAATGCGGGTATTCCGGACAGCTCCAGAACGCGCGCTCTTTTCCCATTTTGACGAGCATCAATAAATCGCATTCCGGGCATTTGGGAACTTTGGTGGGTAAAATAAGGTGGTCGACACACCCGGGCAAGTTGAAGATATTTCCGGCCGTGGCTTTCTTTCCACATACCACGCACTTGGCTGCTGGTTTTACCAGCATACTGCTTTTACTTCCCCCCCACCCCAACATATAACTAATTAATGTGAATAAATGCTTTTAAGGGGTGGTTTAGAATTAGGCGGCAATCGTCTGTGAAGCCGGGTTTTAAAGGGTCCTAGGGCGTGTGTGAATAGATGGCTCCTTCGCGTTCGTCGCCTCCCAAACCGACTTTTTCTTCCCGCAAGTCCGTCGTCGTTTTGGGTTTGGAAGACGTATTGGTTCCGGGCAAAATCTGTCCTGATTTAGACATGAAGGGCGTGCATCGTTTTCTTCGCCATCTTCAAAAATATGCCCGTGAAAAGGGGATTCAGGTGTATCTCATCACGGGCTACACCGAAGCCGTTTGTCGTCAAAAATTGAACAAATTTGGGTTGGAAAAGTATTTTCCACGAGAAAAGGTATTTGCAGTCCATTCGGGATATTTGAACCAGATGCAGCCAATCGATCGCGCCATTTATGATAAACGATGCGCCGAAGACGCGTTTTGCAAGGACGAATACTATCGTCAAGTCGAATTGCAGGCATTGATGAAGCGGGAAGGGTTTACCCCCACTCAAATCGTGTTGGTGGGCCATGACTATTGGTTTGATGGGTTTTACACCCGGCGTTTTAGCCAGGTGGATGTGGCTTTTATCGAAAACGGCCTTTCGGTTCGAGGGAAACCCACCTCGGAAAGGATAGGAGGGGTGTGGTATATAAGGAAAGGGTTCCCGGACTTAAAGAAAATCATCGAGGGAAAAACCAAGGCCCCCAATTATGCTTCGTTGGATACGTGGGTAGGTATCAATTTAACCGAGGAATTGTTGGGTGGTAAAGGCTTTCCCACGCTCAAACGAATCATCATTGAGCGAAAAAAGGGAAAATCAGGCGAGGATTCTTTCCAAGTCACCTAATATCCTTTTTTTTGGTCTTCTTGACTGATTATTTTGGGTTTTTCTGCCTGATTATTAAATCTTGTTGTCCAATAGCATAGATTAGTTTTTTTTCCTATGGTTGATTGTCGATGAAGAGTCCGTTTGCCATCGAAAAAGTGCGGGCGAGGCAGGTGTTTGATTCAAGGGGCTTTCCCACGATCGAGGTGGAAGCCGTTTCCGGCTCCTTAATCGCCTCGGCCATCGCTCCTTCCGGGGTCAGCAAGGGCCGATTCGAGGCCCATGATTTGCGCGATGAAGAATCCCCTTCCTTTAATGGAATGGGAGTCAGCAAGGCGATGCGCACGGTCAATGGTCTCATCCACAACGAGCTCAAGGAAATGAATGCCATTAACCAAGCCGAAATCGATAAAGCGTTGATGGAGCTGGATGGGACTCCCAACAAATCCAAGTTAGGGGCGAATGCCACGATCGCGGCTTCGATGGCCGTTGCACGGTTAGGAGCGTTGCTTCAAGACATATCCCTGTTCGAGCATCTTCATGCCCAAATCGCTCAGAACAAGCATGCCAAAGGGGTTTCATTGCCCACTCCATTAGTCACGCTCTTGGATGGGGGGAAACACGCCGGTAATGATATGCCGTTTCAAGAATTCCTGCTCGAGCCCCACAAAGCCAAAACCATTAGTCACGGATTGCAGATGGTTTCCGAAATCTATCAAACATTGCGCGCCAATGTTCGCAAAAAGTTTGACGTGCGCGCCACGAATGTGGGAGAAAAAGGCGGGTTTGCCATTCCCACGAACTCGGTTAACGTCGCGTTGGATTTGATCATGGAAACGTGTAAGGAAATAGGGTACGAGAAACAAGTCAAGATTGGGTTGACAGTGGCGGGAAGCCACATGCGCAAAAAAGGCTCGTATGTCTTGGATGGAAAACCCCTCACGTATCGTCAGCTCATCAACTATTATGCCAATTTGGTGGAGCAGTATCCCATTTCCGTGTTGGAGGATCCCTTTGCGGAGGACGATTTGCAAGGCTTTCAGGGATTGATTTCCCGCATCGGCCACACGCATCCGATTGTCGGGGATGATTTGCTGGTTTCCAATCCCACTCGTATCAAGCGCGTGATGGATTTGAAAGCGTGCAATGGATTGGTGTTGAAACCCAACCAAGTGGGAACCATTACTGAAAGCATCGAAGCCTTTTTGCTTGCCCGCGATGTAAAGTGGACGGTGATTGTTTCGGATCGTGCCGGGGATTCCGAAGACACATTCATCTCCGATTTGGCGGTAGGATTGGGAGCGGATTATTTGAAGGGCGGTGGATTCTCGCGCTCCGAAAGGCTGGCGAAATACAACCGCTTATTGAAAATAGAGGAAGGGCTTGGCAAAAAGGCTGTGATGAAAAAGTAATGCTTAATCGGCAGCGCTTTTGCGCTGCAGTCTTGGGTTTAATGCCTCAGCCTTTAGGCCTGGGAGGAAGTCATTCGTTCTTCCAAACCTTTTTTGTTTGTTGCGTGGTTCGTTTGGGTGGAAAGTTAGTGGGTTTGTTCATTTTTTCTGCGAGTTTACTCCCGATAGGTTTTCCTGAAACAATTTTTTCGGCGAGTTTGGATGCCGAAACTTTTGGGACTTTGAGCACGATTTGAGTGGGTTTGTTTTCTATTTTGGGAAGCGTGGGTAGTTTGAGTTTAGACCAAAATCCGGGTCTTGGCTCTTTCGCCATTTCTTTGGGTGGGGTTTTGGTTTCCTCTTTCGGGCTCGGCTTCGGCCCCAGCGGAGTCGGTCCGCTTCCCTTTTTTACTGCAACCATTTCTCCCATCTTGAATCCTTTGGGTGGTTTCAAATCCCCGGTTTTAATCAAGTAAAACCCAAGGATGAGTGCACCCACCAATCCGAGAATAACGACTCCCACTATCACGGATGGGTTGTTGAGGAAAGGATTGCTGGGAGAGGGCATGGTTTTGTTTTGGTCCTCGATAGCAGTAGTGTTCACGTCGGCCTTCATGAGCAAGGGAATGCGTTGCCCGGGGGAAAATTCAATCGGTAAAGACACGGCCCCATTTCCCGGAATGTTGGCCAGGGCTTGATATTTCCCATTTTTTTTGATTTCAGCTAAGCACATTCCATTGCTATCGGTGGTGCAACTCGCGACAGTCGAGCATTGTTCCTTGATTTGAGGGATGCTTTTGGCGAGCACCGCGAATGAGTTGGCGCACGCGTTTCCATAATCAATGAACATCATTTCCACATTGGAAATTCCCACATTCACATCGTTTTGTAGTGTGATTTCGATTCCGGTGTTGTCGGCTTTGGCGTCGCAATCATTGTCAAGCCCGTCCACTTTTTCCAATGCCCCGGGATACACTTCATTATTTTCATCGTTACAATCCTTGGGTTCGGCGCACGTGGATACGCCATCATCGTCGTTGTCGTATCCGTTGTCTACTTTTCCGTCGCAGTCGTTGTCGATTTGGTCGCACACTTCGGAAGCCCCGGGATGAATCATCGCATCGTTATCGTTGCAATCGTATTTTACGGTGTCTCCGGCGCAGGTTCCATCAATGTAGTCGTCTCCATCCAGGTCTTTGCATTCTTGGCAACCCTTGTCTGCGATTTTCCACGCTTCTGCTGCTGCCGAAATCGCAAACATGTTCAATCCGACGTCCGGTGCGATTGCTTTTCCTATTTTGGCATCCAATTCGCCGGGAATCAATACACTAGCTTTGTTGATGAGGCTAAACCCTTTCTTTTGTAATCGCTTTTCGACTTCGGCATCGGTTTCTTGGCACGAGGCGCGCAGGAAGAGGGTGCCCAACACTATTTGCGCGAAGGGTCTGTCTGTGGTGTTGATGGAATAGGATGCATACTTGAGGGGATCTCCATTTCGAGCAAGACCGGATCCTGTTTCACGCTCTTCCAAATCCAGCAAGGACAATACGCCCGCTTTGAATTTTTGGTTTTGTTGGTAGAGTTCGGGATTCCCTTTGGAAAGCAAGTAAAGCAATAAGGCAGAGTCCGTGATGAACCCTCGCGTTTCGCTGATCACCACATTGGGTGGATACGCCTCGTATGCAGGCGAACCATCATCGGGTGTGCAGGTCGTGGGAACCGCGCCCGGCCCCTCCCAGCGCGTGTAATCCTTGTAGGTGCCGTCGCATTCCTGCAGATTCAACATTCCATTTGAAATGATTTGGAAGGCTTTTTCGTATTCGGTTTTTCCGGTTTCCATTCCCAATTCGTGCAGGAGCAAGGCTGCCTGCGCCATCATTCCTTTTTTGTTTTCGTGGAGCTTGATGGTTCCGCCATCCGTGCAGAGTGGGGTGTCTTCCTCGTCTTTGAGTGTGAATTGGTAGGGCATCATTCCCTCGGGCATGCTTTTTCCGCGCTTGTCCACGAGCTGCGAGGGATGAATGCCAAAGGTTTCCCCTTCTGGGGTTACTATCATGGTTAAGAGCATGTCTCCGATACCATTAGCTACTTGCGTGTAGTTTTCTTTTTTGGTTGGGTCGGTTTCATGTTGGGCAGCGTACAAAAAGAGTTGTCCTCCCCCTGCGAGTGAGGATAAGAGGGATGTGGTTTGCTTGTTGATCGTGTCTTTGGGCAATCCCCAATAATTGTACGCGATACTCGACGAGTTCACGCACGTGTTATCAGTGCCCACGATTCCTTGGAGTTTTTCTCGTACGATACTGATCCCGTTATGCGGGAGTTTTCCTTTGTGCTGGGTTCCAAACCCAATTGAGCCCGGGGTCCACACCCAGGGTACGCTTTGGTTGGCTGCCGAAGCGATTTGTTGAGGGATGCCGGCATTCAGATCCAAGTCATCATACAAGGGGTTGAGCAGGCTTTGGAGCCCGAATGCGTAAAATCCTAATTCGCCAAAATCGGCAGAGTTGTCGTAAAAATCAATGTCGTCCACCGAAAACTCGGATTGAGGCAAATCGTATACGCTTCCCCATCCTCGGTTGGTGAACGTGACGTTGTACGCGCTAGTGATGATATTCTTTATGTCGTCCGTGAAACCCGCAGGAGGCTCTTCGGCGAGAGAAAAAGTGAGTGGGGCGAAGAGGAGAAGCAAAGCCACAACCAACCATCGTGTTGGACCCTGTTTCATCTCTTTCCCCCAACAAGGTCTTTCCAACCACCTTATTCTATTTAAAGGTGCAACCCTTGCTTCCTTTAAAATAATTTTTTTGGGGGTCGCGGAAAGGGTCACCTTCTTAAACTCGGAAAAGGCATTCCTTCTTAACACTATTTTTGGTTGGAGGTCTTTTTCATGGATGGGATTCAGAAATCCATTTTTTTGTGGGGATTGATTTGCCTGGTTGGGTTTGGCGTGTACCAGTTTTTTCTAGCTGAACCTAGTTTTCCCCAACCGTTGGTATTATGGAGCGTGCTCTCCATCATTGGAATCGTCGCGATGGCAAAATGGGTCCCCAAATGGTTGGAAAACAAAGTGGTTCACGTGTGGTTGGTCGTGGTCGTGCTTGGGATGATTTACCATTGGTTGTTCGCCAATCAAATCTTGCCGGCTGTCATTCCGTCACCTTGGGCGTACTGGGCCATCTTGATGGCAATCGGTTTCGTGGCTACGGCATATTATTGGAAGAGTAATTTCTGGTATTACGTCGGGGGATTGAATTTCGTTGCCTTCCTAGTCATGCAATTCTCTCCCGCTTTGCTCGGAAACTACCAATCCGGCGTATTGGCGATCGTGAGCGGGATTCCCACGATGTGGGACGGATGGAAAGGGTGATATGCCTTTTTCACCCCTAAATTATTTTTTTTTGGATCGTTAGAAATACATGGTAGAAAGGGAAAATATATCCATTTCTGCTCTTGTACTCCTTTTCCAGTATTTGGGTTATGGCTTCCGCGCAATCCAGAAATTTTTGTTTTTCTTCAAGCCCGCGTACAAGGATGAGAAAAGCCAATGCTCGAACCATCCCCTCAGAGGTTTGCGTTTCTACAATGGTTTTCACTCTTCGCTGCGATACGATTCCAAACGAGGAAAGGTATTGTAGGACGTCTGAGAAGGGCAGTCGATTGAGTGCACTGGGAGGCAAACCAATGCCTTCAAGGAGGTTATTCCACTCATCGCCGGCTCCTCGATACGTGATGATCAGCTATACCCGCCAGGCTTGACCAGCGACCACGCTTTTTCCGTGAAACCACGATAGTCCTCTCTAAAATATAAAGAATGAGACATGAGTACCGTGTCAAATTGGTTGGAAATGGTTGCTTTTTGAATTTCGGATTCAATGACTGTGACCCCGGCTTTTTGGAGCTTTTGAGCGAATTCCGGCTTCATTTCCACCGCCAAGTATTCGTTGACTGCTTTAGAAAGGGGGATGCTGAGTGAGCCCTCTCCGGCTCCAATATCTAAAAGTGATTGCACGGGATGCTTTTCTATTTCTTTTTTTATTTCGCGGAACAACACATTTTTTTCTGTCGTATGTTGTAAAAAAAATTCAAAATCGCCCCCATACGAGTCCATTGAATCCCTCTTTCATTTTTTGCTTTTGGATTTAATTGCATTTTCATTGAGTGCCTGGAATATCGTTCGTTGTTTCGTATCAATTCCCGCAATCGTGGCTTTTGGCTGCGTTACGTCAAATTCAAACGAATAATACTCGTTTCCATTGTTTTTTAGCAATTCTAGGGCTTGTCTACCGATACTAGGGGCCACAATGATCCCCCTGACTTTTTTGTTCTTGATTTTTTTGAGTTCGTTCACGTAGCGCTGTAGTTGCATGACCGCATTATAGTCCGCTTGCCTCCGTTTCAATTCAATGATGACCAAATTCCCATCCTTGTCTTCCGCCAAAATGTCTACGAATCCTTTCCGCAGCACATCTTCCTGTTTCAAGGGTCGCAATCCCTTTTCCAGCACTTCCAAATCCGTCATCAATTGGTCGTTCAATTCTTTCTCCGTCCCCACGAGCTTGAAATCGCCATCCCGGTCTTCCATTCCATGCACATTGAGCATTTCCACGTTGGATAAAAAAACCGTCAATGTTTCTTTGGGGTTTCGTTTGGTGGCCGAAATAATCAATTGGTCATTGTTTAATTCAGTGGACCAACTGTTACTCATCAAATAATTCGTGGGACGCAAGAGCCGGTTTTGGTGGATGGCAAAACTCCCGTCTCCCTTGATCAACAGCAACCGACTGCCCATAGGCAAATTAGAAGCGGCCCGACCTTGATACTTGACTTCGCAGTCTCCCACGAGCATGATTAAGTCTTTTCGTGCCAGCGCGGCATCGAGGCGTTCCTTGGCTTGCGAGAGTTGCATGGAGAAATCTTCGATCTTTACGAATTTTAAGGGAGTGGGCTCCCGGACCTTTATTTCAGTCCGAGTTTGCGATCAATAGGCGGGTTGGAAAAATAGGCACGTACATCGAATGCTGGATCCACCAACTCAATCATTTCATATCCTGTACGGGAAATTAAAGAAAACCCTTTCTTGGAGAGAACTTTCTTTTTGAAAGTGTTATATTTTGCAATCGTGAAATCGGCGTCTCCCATTTCTTTTCGTGTGGAATCGGGCGCACGTATTTTGAGTAACTGGAGTTTTCCTGAGATTGTTTTCAATGGGTTAATTTGGAACAAAGGTCCTGTCGGCGTTTTTTCAATTATTTTTCCAAGTTTGTGAGCCTCTTTGATGAGATCATTGTATTCCTTTTTGCTTTGGGAGAAGAAACATGCGTAGTTCACGCGCGCTTTTTTCTCAGTTGTGTGTTTATTCTTGAGTTCTGTAGCTTTTTCCACAATATTTAGAACTCGTTTTGTGATTTCCATTGGCCTAGACCTCCAACAGTCTTTTGGGTGCAAAACTCAATCGTTTGTTCCCGTTTGGGGTGACAAAGCAATCATCCTCGATTCGTATCCCCCATTTCTTTCCATAATACCCTGGCTCAATTGCCAAGGCCATGTTTTCTTTGTATGCCCAATCCGCTTTGGGGTAAATCGCTCCGGGAACGTCGTGCACTTCTAATCCTATTCCGTGCCCGAGCGCGTGCGGGATTTTTTTTCCGAGCGTTTTTTCGGCGATTTCGAAGGTGTGGTGGGCATGGTTTCCGGGTTGGATGGTTTCGAACGCGGCGATTTGGCTGGCCACTATCTTTTCGTACCAAAAATGCTGTTCTTCATTCCCTTTTTTGTACACGAAGGTGCGGGACAAGTCCGCGCAATACCCCTTGTATTTGGCTCCGCAGTCAATGAGAATGGTTGACCCTTTTTGGATTTTTTTGTGCGTGTTGAAATGGTGGATGTGGGTGGAGTTCTTTCCAAACGCCACGATGGTGGGGAAAGAGGGGGGACATCCTTCGCGTGCGAATACGTGCTCTATTTCGGCCGCGAGTTGGATTTCGGTCGTGTGGGCATGAATCATGTTGGGAATTTTTTTAAGTGTTTCCTGCGTGATTTGTACGGCTTCCTTTATTTTTTTGATTTCTTCTTTGGTTTTGATTTCTCTGCTCGCATACAAGGATTCGCTCACGTCCACGAATTTGGTTTTGGGGAATGTTTTTTTTAGAAATGAGAGCTGACTCGCTGTCAAATACTTGTAATTCAATCCCACTTTTTTTCTGGAAAAGAAAGGCAGTAATTGTTTAACGATTTCTTTTTTGGAGCGGATGATTTTCAATGGCCCATCATAGTTTTGTTTTACCACACCGGCTTCCAGTGTTCCGCAAAGCAATAATTTTCGGGTTGGGTTTTGGATATACCAGAATGAGAAATCGGTTTGTCCTAACCCGGTAAATTTGGTCAGGAGGGGGTCACTCAATTGTTCACTCGTTACAATGTAGAGCGTGTCCACTCTTCCCTTGGAAAACCAGTCGTTGGGCAATGGATTCATCCTTTTTTCCCATGCATTACTTTTATTTTTGTTAATTTCGTTTTTATTTTATTTTTTCTTCAGCATAGGCAGCTTGGTTCGTTCGCTTTCGATTACTTTGTATCCGAGAGGCAATTCGATTCCTCCTTCTTTTTTGGAGGAGAAGAAGAACAGTCTTCCTCGGCTGTGTAAGTAATAGGTTTTTCCATTGGAACTTTTGTGTGCGTATCCAGTCATTTTTCCACCTCGATAAACGTACGGGTTTGATACGTTTGATTATTCATTTTCACAGACACGTCGATTTTATAAGTCCCTGGGAGAAAAGGACTTGTTTTTTCGTCGATCGGCACTACGGCAAACTCGAGTTTTCGGCTTTCGTTGGAACCCAATGTGTCGATCGTCTGAGTTTTGGGATGGATACTAATTTTCGTGGAGCCCGGCGCATCGACATTGACTGGAATGTTGGATTGGGTTTCCGGAAAGGGATTGGTCACGAAAACATGCAGAATCGTGGATTCGTTGGTGGACAATCGAATAGTTGGTTTGAGCAGCCGGGCCGAAACCGGATTTGGGTTTGCTCCGTACACGGCTACATAGATTCCAACGATGAGGAGCAAAATAATCAACGGAATAATCCAGTTGTCTAGGGGCGGGCTTTCGATTCCCAATGGGTTGTGATTGTAGACTTTCATACTCGTTTTCCAAAACCGGTGACTTTTTTATTCTGCATGTTCCACTCTCTCCTATCAGGGCAGGGTGAATAGCCTATCATCCTCTTTTCCATCCAAAACGCCCATTCTCACACCTGCATCGAGCCAGGCGTGGGCATACGAGTAAGCGGCCAGCGCGAGAATTAAGTTCCCTTGTTCTTGGAAGTGGATGGCATCATTGAAGTAATTGTTGGCCATCGTCAAGAAATCGAGTGCAATCGTGTGCTCTTTGGTTCCTTCCTTGGCTTTCATGTTGACTTTTTGGAGGGCTTGTTGCGTGATGGCATTGTATTGTTTCACACGCTCTTCCAGGGTTTCTTTCAGGCCTTTTTGATTGAGTGGGGCATTTTCGGGCATTCGTTATCCTTTCCATCCGGTTAACACGTGTAACGCTTCTCGTTCATACGGAGTGAGGTCTCCACAGATAATAAG
This sequence comes from uncultured archaeon, assembly GCA_964372665.1. Lineage (GTDB taxonomy): Archaea > Iainarchaeota > Iainarchaeia > Iainarchaeales > VGJJ01 > VGJJ01. The sequence continues at coordinate 12,042 of CAYJRE010000010.1, forward strand.
GCTTTGGGGAAAAACATTCCATTCGTTCTTTTTGAGTTCGGTCAAATGCCCTGTTTGAATTTGCTGGTGCGGGCTTCCGACTCCCGCCAATCCTATTCCTATCCAATGGTGCGTGCGTGTGTCGCGTGCATCGGCCGTTTTTTCCAAGAAAGCCATGGCTTCCTTCATATCCATGAACCGTTTCTTTTGCGGGTGCAAATCGAACAAGCAGTGCGTATGCAATCCCCTTTTTTTGTTTTCCAAAATGATATCGAACGTGGACAAGGGTTCGTATCCCTCTTCGGGAAAAACAAGGGTAGTGGTTCGTCCAAAACGGTATTCGTCCAACCCGCAAATCCCCCGATAATTGAATATGGAAATCCCCGGGATGATGTGAAAATTTATTTTTTGATTAAGGCATTCTTGCAGCAACGAAACATGGGTGGTGGCCGTTAATGGATTTCCAAAAATCAAAACCGCAATGGTATTTTTTTGGGCTTCCTTTAACAAAAAATCGTTTTCTTCCTCCATTTCTTTTCGTTGCAGAGGAATGATTTTTTGGTGTATTATTTTTTCGAGGGATTGTAAATCACCGTGGGCATATTGACTAGTATATGTTTCCGCGTACACGCGTTCGCAGGCTTGAATGGCGTGCAAGGCTTCCAAAGTTAATTGTCTAGGGTTCAATCCTATTCCGATGAGGTACATCATGAAGATTTTTTTATTCATTTGTCCTTATAATGGCCCCTTTTTTTTCAATTTGAGTTAGGGAGTGCAGGTACCGGCTAACACGGTGAGCAGATTCCTCGTTCCGGTGGCCAAACCTAAAATGCTGATGAATAGGAGGATAAACCCGTGATAGTTTTCGTCTTTTTCTTTTGCAAATTCTTTTTCCAACCAGTACAATATTAGCAGAATCAGAGGGATTTTCACGAAAAAGAATGAGATGTTCCCAAATGCGCCAAACAGCAAGCGGGGCAAAACGTGTTGTTCGCCGCACGAAAAGAATTCCAATGCCACGAATGTGGCGCTCGTATCCACCATTTGTCCAATGAATGCAGTTTTAGCTAAGGGGCGATTTAGAAAACTCCATTTTATTTTTTGGGCGATGAAAAAAACGATGCCGGATGAAAGGGCAATTAAGGCGATGATTCCAATGCCTCCCCCCACCTCTTGGGATTGCAGCAAATTAAACAAAAATACCGGGAGCGAAAAAACCAATCCGAAATAGAAGGCGAACGACACGAACGATTTTCCTGTTTTTTGCTGGTAGATTTTACCGAGACCAAGGCCTAGCACCACCAACGCAAATGTCAGGATCCAGATTCCTGGCGTGAAGAGGTAGAATCCGAAATCGAGCGGATTCGCGCTGCGCACCAATATTTTTTGGTCTTCGAGTACGCGCAAGCTCGTACCAAACAAAATGTAGGGGAGCATGGCTTTCAAAAAATCCCAATCGAATTTAACGCCCCGCTTGTTCAAAAAAGGATAAAGGACATAAAACGAAACCCCCAACAAAATAATTCCATAAACGAGGGTATTCACCGGGTTATATCCCGGTACGCTCGAATCGATCATGGGTCGGATGAAATAGTCGTAAATGAAATCCCAAGCCATATAGTCTATTGAGGGAGGACACGGGCTTTTAAGCAATGCCCTAAATGGAAATGAGTAATGAAACCGCGAAAAAGGCTCTCTTTTCGGGATGAACTTAAAAAAATCCTGACTACTGATGAACGCAAACGGGCCATTTATTCATTTGATGGGTTGGGAGGCATGGCTTCAATCGAAATTCCAAGTGCATTGCGTAAAAAAAAGAAAAAGATTGCCCAAATTCTGTTGGGGTCCAACCCCCATATAACGCGAGTGTATGAAAAGGTTGGCATACATTCTGGAAAGTTTCGTGTCGAAAAAATTCGTTGGCTGGCAGGAGAAAAAAACACGGTTGCAGAATACAAGGAATGGGGGTGCGTGTTTCAATTCAATCCAAATGAGGCATTTTTCAATCCCCGACTTGGAACCGAACGAAAACGTATTACCCAACTGATTGAACCCCATCAAAAAGTATGCGTTTTTTTCGCGGGCGTTGGACCCTATCCTATTTTGATAGCCAAACATGCAAAACCAAAGAAAGTTTATGCCATCGACTGGAATCCCAGAGCAGTTAAGTGGATGAAAAAAAACACTGAATTAAATCGCGTCCAGGAAATCGTTCACCTCGTCTTTGGGGATGTGAAAAAAATAAAGCCGCTTGGAAAATGCGACCAAGTGATTATGCCCGCTCCCGAGACCGCGTTGGAGTATTTGATTGCGGCCGAAAAATGGTTGCCGGTAAAGGGGGGCATGATTCATTGTTATTTGTTCGTTTCCCAGGATACGCGAGACGTGAAAATAAAGGAAATGATTGCCCCGTTCTTGAAAAAGGTGAAACGGGAATGGAAAATGATTTATGTTCACAAAGTGGGCGATTTTTCGGCGAAGAAAAAGCAGGTGTGCGTGGGGCTGCGTTTCTTCCCCAAATGATTATTAATCTTTAGTTCATTGGTGGAGCATATGATTATCGCGCTCATGGGTCCTCCGGGCAGTGGAAAGGGAACCATTGCCCAAATGCTTAAGAAAAAGGGTTGGATTCACTATTCGATGGGGCAAGCCTTGCGCGAACACGTGGAAAATCATGGGAAATACGCTAAAATCGTTGGCAAATTGAATGCAAAAGGTATTCTTTCTCCCAATCGAATTGTCACACCCATTTTCAACGAGTTTTTTTTGAAAAATAGGACCAAAAAGATTGTGTTGGATGGGTATCCGCGCAATTTGGGACAAGCTCGAGGGTTTGGCAAGGTTTTGCGGAAGGTTGGCACTCCGTTGGACGCGGTTATTGTTCTGAAAGTCCCCATCCCAGAGTTGATTAAGCGTTTGTCGGGCAGAAGGCAATGCGTCACATGTGAAAAAATTTACGGGGTTGGTGTGAAAACAAAAAAGAAAAATGTGTGTGATAGTGATGGTGGAAAACTGTTTCAACGTGACGATGATAAGCCCGTTGTTGTCAAGCATCGTTTTGGGGTGTACAAGAAAGAAACCCAGCTCGTGATCGAGTGGGCGTCATCTCGATACCCGGTCTACTTAGTGAATGGTCGAGGCGGACCTTCAAAAGTCTTTAAACGCGTGTCCCAGCTCATTTCACTCATCCAACAGGGGTCTTGATTGTGCCGAGCAAAGGTCTATTCATTGTGGTGGACGGGATTGACGGGTGTGGAAAATCCACCCAAGCGCTGAGGTTGGTCGAATGGATTTTTAATCAGCATAAAAAAATCGATACGATTGTTTTAACGAATGAGCCCACACAATCCAAGTTTGGGTTAGAGATTCGCAAGTATTTGGATTCGGTGAGCGAGGGAAGGGAAATACTTTCCAAAGAACGTCTGCTCGAGCTCTTTACCTTGGATAGGGAAAATCATGTGGATGAGATCATCGCTCCCATGCTCGAAAAAAAAGCCATTGTGATATGCGATCGATACAAACATTCGAGCATCGTTTACCAGTCAACTCAAGGAATTCCAGTCCAATCTATCATCCAAAAGTATGTCGGTTTTCCGATCCCCGACATTACTCTTATTTTTAACGCCAACATTGAAAGTTGCATCGCGCGCCTGGATTCGCGGGGAAGGTCCTTAGACAAGTTTGAGAAAAAAGAGTTTTTGGAAAAGGCGCGAGAACAATACGTGCGCTTACCAACGTTATTACCCAAGGAACGCATTCAAATTATTAATGCCAATCAAAGCATTGAACAGGTTTTCCAAGATGTGGTGAAAGCCGTGAAACCGTTGTTGGATGAGATTATAAAATAATAATTTTAGTTTTTTTTTTATTGTCTCAACGCGCCCCACAATATTTCGTCCTTGGGTCGCACTTCGATGCCTGTTTCCATGATGTCAAACGCGTGCACCGCTTTGGAATGATTCGTTCCGCGTAGTTTTCGGATGAAAATGCTTCGATTGGGAGGAGTGAAATACATCGCCACCACTCCATCGCACACGAATTCTTCCACGCCAAACGCGGAGAACTTGTTTCGTTCCTCCCCCGGAATTTCGCTCGTGAGGATGGTCGTGCATCCCACTTCCTTCAAACGGTTTACAAACTCGAACAGCATGTGCCGCAGCGGGCCTAATTCGTCCATCCATACTCCAAACGCTGTGATGGAATCGATGACTAAGCGTTTGGCGTCAATCGAATCCACCATTTTGGTTATTATCGCCAATTCTTTCTCGATTTGTTCCTCGATTTGTTCCGCGGTTTTGGCGTTGCCGAAATTCAACCGATAAATCTTCATCAGGTTTTTGTCTTGCAAGGTTTTGATGTCCCATGAAAAAGACTGCATGTTCCACGTGATGTCCTTCAAGCCTGTTTCGAGTGTGACATACAGGCCCGGGTCGTTGTACGAGCGGGCTCCTTCATAGATGTATTGCATCGCCAAAATGGTTTTCCCGGCACCCGGGCCTCCCGAAACGAGCACAGATGCCCCTTCCGGAATCCCTCCCTCAACGAGCTCATCAAAACCCGGTATTCCGGTCGCGACACGATTCATATGCTTTCTTCAAAAAACTGGGGAATAAAAAGGAATCTCCCCCTTGCTTTATTATAGGGCTGTTATTTTCATTAACGTATGGCAACGCATTCCAAGAAGAAAACGCATTCCGAGGAAGAAGACGATTATCCCGATATCGAAACCATCGAGACCGATGTGCAGGTTTCAACGCATGAAGACTTGGTGGGGTTGATCGAGCAGCCCGCATGGAAAACGATTCTCATTTCGCTCGTGAAGACCGAAAAAATGGACCCATGGAACATTGATATCAAGCTGCTCGCCCAAAAATACTTGGAAAAAATAAGGAGTTTGCAATCGACGGATTTGCGTTTACCCGCGAATGCCATCCTCGCCTCCGCCATCCTCTTGCGTTTCAAGGCACGTGCCCTCCATTTGCCTTCGATTGATGAGGAAGAGGAAGGTCGCATCAAAACCTTGCTCACGGCCGAACAATTGCTGGGCGGGATGATGCCCGAGCTTCTCAGCCCTAATCTCACACGCGAAGGCAAAGTGACCTTGGACCAGCTCGTCGCGAGCATTGAAGAGATTTTGGAGAAAACCAAATCCAAAGTGCAGCGAGAAAGGGATGGGAGAGATAGGCCTCAGTTCGCGCTTCCGTTTGCTTCCATGAATTTGGAGGAAAAAATGCAAGAGATTTATGAGCTAGCCCAGCATTATTCGGATGAAACCGGCCTCGTTCGTTTTTCTGTGATGGTGCACGGAAAAAGCACAAGCGAAATAATCGAATTATTTTTGGCCCTCTTGTTTTTGGTGAACGATGGGAAACTCAATGCGTGGCAAGAAGAACTTTTTGGAGAGATTTTCGTGAGCACGATTGCAAAGACCGATGAAAAAGAGCCCATCGACTCCGCCCTTGCGGAGACCTGAATCCCTTTTTTCTCAGATTTTCCTTCAGAATTAAATACTCTCCTTTTTTGGAGTAGGGAATGCCTTCCCTCCCCCGAAAGAAGAAACCCTTTAGCGGGAAAGACTCGCATAATGAGATGGACGGCGAGTGGTTGCGCGATCTCATTTTTGGCGGGCAAGATGGTTTAGTGAATGTGTTGGGTTTGGTATTGGGTGTAGCCACGGCGACGAGTGATGCTCGTATTGTTATTATTGCTGGTCTTGCCGCGATGTTCGCGGAAGGGATTTCGATGGGTGCAGTTGCGTACACGGCGAGCAAGGCGACAATGGAGTTTTATGAGCGCGAGAAAAAGCGCGAACTGCGGGAAATAAAAAAAATCCCGCACGAAGAAAAAGAGGAAGTAAAAAGAATCTATTACCGGAAGGGTTTTCGTGGAAAGCAATTGGAGATGATAGTCCAAAAGCTTACTGCGAATCGCGAGCGTTGGTTGCAGGTGATTATGGAAGAAGAATTGAAGCTCCAGAATCCACGCGAAACACCGTTGCAATCCGCCGTCATTGTCACCATTGCCGCATTGGTGGGAGCGTTGTTTCCCCTCATTCCCTTTTTTATTTTTCCCGTACAAACCGCGGCCATCATTTCAGTCCCTTTTTCCCTAATCGTTCTATTTTTGGCGGGTTCGATTAAAGGACGTTTTACGAAAGTGGTGTGGTGGCGGTCTGGTTTAGAATTGGCTTTGATTGGGACTGGGGCCGCATTGGTCGGGTTTGCCATTGGAAAGCTGTTGAGCGTGCCTGCTTTATAGTTGGAGGAATCCGTGCCTTTATATTTTCGAAGCGATTTCAGGCTAGCAGCGAACGCTTATGATCTTTCTCCAACCCGAAGATTTTTGGGGCCCCATATTTTTTTACTTCTTCAACTTTTTGTTTATTGCGATTCTGATTTATTTTTTGGGGGTAACCATGTATTTGTTTAATCACTGGAAAAAAATTCCTTCATTGAGATTGGTTTTCCGTGTGATGGTGCATGGGTTGAAATTTTTTCCAGCTATTTTTGTTCACCGCTTGAAAATGGCACCCATGCGTGTTCGTCATGCTCTCACCAAACCGACGCACCCGTATCCCAACTATCACGCGTATCCCGACCTAAGAATAAAGCGGAAAAGAAGGTTTTCAAAGAAGCGCGTTCGCAAATAATTTTTTTTTTAGATTTTTTTGAGCGCTTCTTCAATCAGTTTTCGCAGTTGGGCTTTGGGGCTTAACCCAATAATTCGATCCACTTCTTTTCCGTGCGAAAATACGACGAGGCAGGGAATGCTCGTGATTTCATATTCCCGGGCGAGGCCTTCGTTTTCGTCAATATTGATTTTGGCGAACGCGAGCTTTCCCTTGAACTCCGGCTCCAATCCTTCCATGAGGGGTGCCAGCATCTTGCAGGGGCCGCACCAGGCTGCCCAGAAATCGACAATAACAGGTTTTTTGGCTTTCACGACTTCGCTTTCAAAGGAATGGGCATTCATCTCCAAGACCATAATTCTTCCCCTCTCTCATCGCAAGTGTATATCTCTGTTCCAGTGGAACGCTACTATGGAAAGGTTTTTGGCTTAAAAGACCAAATGGTTCCTACACAAAAAGAGCGAGTTGTACCATAATGCCTTCCCGTATCATCGCCCACATCGACATGGATGCCTTCTTTGCCAGCATAGAAGCCACTAAACACCCGGAATGGAAAAACGAACCCATTGTTGTGTGCGTATTCTCGGGGCGCACACGGGATTCAGGAGTGGTTAGTTCGGCCTCTTATGACGCACGAAAAATGGGGGTAAAAGCCGGCATGCCCATTGTTTCGGCCAAACAAAAATGTTCCCAGGGTCATTTTGTGCCGGTGCAACACGGGTTGTATCAAACGATTTCCGAGCAAGTCTTCGTTAAACTTTTTCCTTTTTCGGATTCCGTGGAAATGGCGAGCATTGACGAAGCCTACGCGGAAATCACCCAAAAATGCCAAAACGATTACGAGTTGGCTGAAAAGAAATTGAGGGAATTTCAACAGGAAATTAAAAAAGAATTGAATCTGAGTTGCTCGGTGGGGATGGGTCCCAACAAATTGGTTTCCAAAATGGCTTCCGATTTCCAAAAACCATTTGGGTTAACAATCGTGAAACCCGAAAACGTTCAATCGTTTTTGGATGAGTTGCCCGTGAAAATGGTGCCAGGGGTCGGTCCCAAAACAGAGGAAGAGTTGGAATCGTTCGGGATTCGCACGATTCGAGAGTTACGCTTATTTTCGTCGAACGAACTAGTGAAAAAGTTTGGAGTGGCAAGAGGAAACATGCTTTTTCAGTATAGTCGAGGAATTGATGAAAGCCCGGTCGAATCAGAGAGGGAACGAAAGCAACATTCGCGAATTTGGACGCTGGTGAACGATGCCCATTCGTGGATGGAAGTAAAGGGTTTAGTCAAGCAGAATGCGGATGAGCTGTGGGAGGAAACAGCCGCAAAAGGAGTCTTTTTTGTCCAGATTGGCGTGATTGGAATATCCTCCAAATTGAGCCAAGCCAGCAAATCCAAAACAATGCCATTGCCAGTTATGTCCCGTGAACAATTTTTCCAGGAATTGGAGGCGTTGTTCCAACAATTGTTCGAAACCGCGCAATTGCCCTTGCGTCGCATGGGCATCCGAGTCGGGGGTTTTGCGACCGCGCCCAAACAACGCCGGTTGAGGGACTTTTGAGAGGCAAGTATTTATGCTCTAAATCGGTTCCTCGCTCCTGATTTTATATAGTTAAGCGGAAAACCAAGGCGAGCCAAGCTTCAGCCCATCCTATTGTTATAGGAAAAAGCTTCATTGTCATTGCGATCGTATTATTTGGTTTGGGGTTGTGGGTGGGTTTTTCGTACGCGCAGAGCAATCCAATTGTATGGCACACCCCCGCAGACCCTAGTACCGAGATCCGTTGGGCGGATATCACCAACTTTGCATCTGGAAACTCGTTCATCCAAGCCATTCGAAGGGCAGCCCCTGCTATTCCCTAAAAAATAATTTAATGTGTAATCGTCTTTTCAAATTTCTTCCAAGATAAGGAATTCAGCACATCTCCTTTCGTCGCCCATCCCCTTCGCGCTTGGCCGATGCCAAACTCCATGAAATCCAAGTTGGGGATGGAGTGTGCATCCGTGTTGATGACTAATTTTATTTTTCGATTTAAACATTCACGAATGTGATGCGGGTCGAAATCCATCCGTGAGGGAAACGCGTTGATTTCGAAGGCTTTGTTTTGCTTTTTCGCTTCGTCCAATATTTTATCCAAATCAAAATGGTACGGGTTGCGCTGATTGACCAACCTCCCAGTGGGGTGAGCGATGAATGTGACATATTCATTTTGCAGGGCTGAAACGAGGCGGTTAGTCATCTTTTTCTCTTCATTCTTGAATCCCGAGTGCACGCTTCCAATGACAATGTCCAATTCTTTTAGGATTTTGTCCGTGTAGTCCAGTTTTCCATCTCCCAAAATAGCTACTTCCGCGCCCTTGAGTATGTGAATTTGCGGGTATTTTTTTTGGATTTTTTCAATTTCGTTCAAGTGCTGCATCAATCGTTTTTCATCCAGCCCATTGGCTACAATATCCGCTTTCGTGTGGTCGGTGACGGCGTAATATTCATATCCCAATTCGATGGCACGCTGGACCATTTGTTCCGTCGTATTTGAACCGTCGCTCCAGTTCGTATGCGTGTGCAAATCTCCCTTAATGTCGTTGTAATCAATCAATTCGGGCAATTTTTTTTCTTCCGCCAATTCGATTTCTCCTTCATTCTCACGCATCTCCGGAGGCACATACTGCAATCCCAATCCGGCATACACTTCTTTTTCTGTTTTGCATGCGACCATTTTGGTTCCCTTTACTAATCCATACTCACTGAACTTCATCCCCATCTTGATGGCCCGGTTGCGGAGCGCGATGCCGTGCTCCTTGCTCCCCGTGAAATGGACCATTCCACTTCCATGCAATTCGGGTGATAGAATGCGCATGTCGCTTTGCAACCCGTTCTTGAATCGTACGCTCGTCATTTTTTCCCCCACTTTGATGATGGAGTCGACTTCGAACAATTTTGTCAAAGCCTTTGAAACCATTTGAGGTTTGTTGGTGAACACCACAATGTCCATATCTTTGACGGTTTCCCGTCTCCTTCGTAAGCTCCCCGCCAATTCGGTTTTTTCAATGCCGGGGATTTTGCTGAGTTCCTTTACAATGTTTCGAGCATAGGGCAAAACAGTTCCCATGAGTTTTCGTTCAGTCCCTTTTTTCACTAATTCGAGGCCCATCAATATGTCTTCTTCGCTTTTTTCTCCAAACCCGCTCAATTTTTGGATTTTTTCTTCTCGCGCGAATTTTTCTAATTTTTCGAGCGAATCGATTTTCAATTCCGAGTACAAGCGCGCCACTTTTTTGGGCCCTAGCCCGGGAACATTCAGCATCTCCTCGACCCCGCGAGGAATTTTCTTTTTCAAATCGTCATACTCGTCTATTTTTCCCTTTTCCAAATATTGCACGATTTTTTTGGCAATTCCTTCACCCACTCCTTCCAACTCCATCAATCCCTTGATTCCTTTTTGCTCGTACAATTCTTCAATGGGCTCTGCGTCGGCTTCGATCACGCGAGCGGCTTTGCGGTAGGCGATGGGTTTCCATTCGATGCCCAAAATGTCCATCAAGTCCGCCATTTCGTAGAAAATGGTGGCGATTTCGGCGTTCTTCATATGCGAGTGTTTACAACCGACTTAATTAGGGTTTTGGTTTTTGGAGTTGGTTTTCCAAGAAAATCATGGGGAACGATTTTTGTCCATGTTCCGTTATCGGGGTGGCTTGCATTTGGCGCAGGATTCACGCCTTTAGGCGTGGGAGTGTCACTCAAACCCAATTAAGGCACTCCGTTCGACCCCGACCTTTGGGCAATATTTGTTGAGTGGGCAAATCGAGCATTTTGGTTTTCTCGCTTCGCAGATTTTTCGTCCGTGCCAAATCAGATAGTCCGTGAAAACGCCCCAGTCTTTTTTGTCCACGATTTGCATTAATTGGTGTTCCACCTTTTCGGGATTTTTTCCATCGGATAATCCCAACCTTTTTGAAACACGGAACACATGCGTGTCCACCGCAATGCCTTCGTTCTTTCCGAACGCAGACCATAACACAATATTGGCGGTTTTTCGTCCGACTCCGCGCAATGTTACCAATTTTTCCATCGTATTCGGCACTTTTCCATCAAATTCTTTTAGCAATTTTTCGCACATCCCGCGAATGTTTTTGGTTTTGTTTTTGTAGAATCCCGTGCTCCGAATGTCGTTTTCGAGTTCAGCGGGTTTTACTTTCAGATAATCTTCTGTTTTTTTGTATTTTTTGAATAATTCCTTTGTCACTATGTTTACGCGGGCATCCGTGCATTGTGCGGACAAAATGGTGGCAACGATTAGTTCGAGGGGATTTTTCCATCCCGCCAATCCCAATTTGGGGTTGGGGTATTTTTTCTTCAAAAGGGGTTTTATTTTTTTCCAGCGCTCCAGTCGTTTGTCGAGGGATTCGGGCATATTTATACTTCGGGAGGATTTCCCTTTTTATTTGCTTTCTGACATAAGGGGGTGTATGTTCCCCTTTCACGCGGGTCTGGATCTTTCCCCCAAAGAGGCGGCATGTCTTTTTTCCAACCCAGACTATGTGTGGATTGATGTTCGCGAGAAGCGCGAGTTTGAATTTGGTCACTTGAATCTCACCCAAAACTTGCCCTTATCGGATTTGACCATTGGTCATTTCGATTCCTTTGACAAAAACAAAAAATGGGTCGTGTTGTGTCGTTCGGGGAGTAGAAGCCGGATGGTTGTAGAAACCATGCAAAAAATGGGGTATGAAAATGTCATTAATCTGCATGGGGGCCTTTTAGCCTTGAATGAAGAAATAAAAGAAAAAATTCCGGTGTTGCAGCATTGAAATGAGGCTTGACATGCAATGGCAAACGATTGTTTTAATTGGTATCGTTTTTTTTTCGGGCTGTGTGAACCAAACCCCCAATCCACCCACCAACGCCGATTCGTCCAATACAACGCCCAATACAACGATGGAGGGTTCCCCCATGGATGGTAAAGCGGTTCAATTCAATTCGTTGGATGGGTTTGTGTTAGTCGGCACATTATGGGAAAACAAGAATAGCGATAAACCACCCATTGTTTTACTCCATCAATTGAATCGCGATCGACACTCGTATGATGCATTCGCCAAAAAACTATGGGAAAAAGGGTTTCCGGTATTATCGTTTGATTTGCGTGGGCACGGTGAATCTGTTCGCAAGGGAACCAAAACCGTTTATTTCACCGAATTTTCGGAAGCGGATTTCCAACTGATTCCCACCGATATTCTCCAAGCCAAGGATTTTTTGAAAGCCGAAAAAATAATGGTAGTGGGAGCCAGCATTGGAGCCAATTCCGCCTTAATTTATGCGGCGCAAGACCCGAGTTCACCCGGCGTTGTTCTATTGTCGCCCGGCACCAATTATAGAGGAGTCGATATTACCACTTCCTCGAAACAAAAAAATGTGCCCATGTTGGTAGTAGCCAGTAAAGAAGACACGTATTCGGCGCAATCCTCTCAATCCCTGTTTCAAGGAGGCCCATTATTGGACAAAAAACTCATTTTGTTGGACAACGCCGGACATGGAACCGACATGTTTTTGCGCTCTCCGGATTTGGAGAAGGCCGTATTGGACTGGATTGAAGAGCACGCGTGATTACAGCGGTTTGGTCTCCGTATGTTTTTATTCTGCGAAGGAGATAAGTATTTGTGATAAAAAATGAGTCAGGAAAGCGCACTGGTTGTTTTTCAGGATAAGCAAATTCGAAGGGTTTGGCACAAGGAGGAATGGCATTTCTCTGTTGTCGACATAATATCTGCGTTGACGGATAGTCCAAGCCCCAGGCAGTATTGGGGTGTTCTTAAGGGGAGAGAAACCCAACTGTTAACATTTTGTTTACAGTTGAAATTACCTGCGGAAGATGGCAAATTAAGAGAGACTGACTGTGCCAGTACCAAGTCTATGTTCCGTATTATTCAATCGATTCCTTCCCCCAAAGCCGAACCCTTCAAGCAATGGTTGGCAAAAGTGGGGTATGAACGAACCCAAGAGATCGAAAATCCTGAACTGGCACAAAATCGTGCGCGCGAGTATTACAAAATGAAAGGCTATCCGGCAGATTGGATTGAAAAGCGTATTCGGGGGATTGCAATTCGACAGGAACTTACCGACGAGTGGAAAAAGAGGGATGTTGGATCTGAAAATGAGTTTGCCATTCTGACGAATGAAATCAGCAAAGCCACGTTTGGAAAAACCGTACAGGAGTATAAAGCGTTCAAGAATATTCCGCAGAAAAACCAAAACCTTCGAGACCACATGACGGACTGGGAGACTATTCTTACCATGGTGGGGGAAAAAGCTACGACGGATATTACCATTTCGAAGGATTCAAAAGGGTTTGACGAATGCAAAGATTCCGCTCAAAAAGGAGGAAAAATTGCTCATAATACGCGAAAAGAACTGGAACGAGAAACCGGAAAGTCGATCGTTTCCAACGAAAACTTTCTCCATTTGGCGGAAAGCAAGAAGAATCTCCAAATCTCCAAAAAGTAGTTCCCGTACCGTGCTGGCGGTTGAAATGAACCAATCCTTTTTATGTTCTATCTTGGCCAAGTTCTAGTAGGCCTATTACGGGATTGCAAAGCAACTCCCGCCAAGTGTAGTCCCTCGAATGGGGATTACGAAATGGCCCTGCAGGAGTACCCAAGCGGTCAAAGGGGCCAGACTCAAGATCTGGTGGCTTAGTGCCTTCACAGGTTCGAATCCTGTCTCCTGCATGAACTCCTTTTTCTTTTTTAGAAAAGAGAAAAAGTAGACTCCCAGTCCAAAAGAAAAACAAGGGGGTATTGCGTCGCAATACCCCGATCTCGGTGTGGCCGGACGAAAACGGCCTTCTGGATCCTGTCTCCTGCATGGCCAGTTCCGTCTGGCCGCTGCGGTATAGGGTTATTGCTTCGCAATAACCCATTTATTTTTCTTCAGAATTTTGCCATTTTTTCAACACCCTTAAATATGGCTTTTCCCGTTGAGTTCGAATGGCAAGCCTGCGATTCAGGAAAGCGGCAAAGAAAAGAGCGCGCCTCGTTTTTTCTCAGTCTAGAAATCCAAAAAGAGAACGGCTCAAATCGGATATTCTGAATCTGCTTCGTCGCCCTTCATTCGAAAAACAGTATCGTGAATTCGCTTTTCACCTCGAGCACGCCCAGAGCGTGGGTATCAACGTTTTTCCGGAGGCGGAAACGTCTCGCCTCCGCATCCGTGACATCCTTCATACCCGAAGGAATCCTCAAGATATTTTTCCGGAAATGAATCATTTTTTGAACGCCGCCACTGTAGGGTTTGGTAAGGAAATCACTCGACTCAAAAGTGATATCCAACGCGCAAAACCCCTCATTCAAAAACTGGGGAAATCCAAAGCGCGAGAGGATCGCGAGTTGGCGAGTGTTTTTTTGTCATTAAGCCGGGAAGCGCACTCCCAGATTGAATACTATGACGGTTTGGTGCGAGAATTGGGGGGATACTACAATCTTTTTCGCACGTGGGAATCCCGGCACGCGCGCGCATCGGCAGAAGGAAAAGTTCCGGTGGCGCTCGAGTTTGTTGAAATATTACGAAAAGGAAACTTCGGTCGCTTTCTTCCTCCGGGGGGAGGGGGAATGCTTACAGAATAAATGACTCCGGTTGCATAAAGTTTGCCCAAAGAGAATAACTCCTTTTGAGGGCAAATAGTCTCTTTTTCGGCGTTTTCCCATGCTTTCCTTTATAAGCTCTTGGCAGGCAAAATCGTTTACTTGAGCCCCTCAAAAGGCTCAATATAGTATCAAAAGGAGAAACAGTCAGATGGCGTTCCAAGGACGCGGGGGCTTTTCACAAGGTCCTCGTCAGATGTTTGATGCCACCTGTAGCAACTGTGGACAAGCCACGCAAGTCCCTTTCCAACCCAAGGAAGGAAGACCCGTGTATTGCCGCAACTGCTATATGGAGCGGAAAGCACAAATGCAGTAAATTCGTAACCAAAAATAGTAACGAGTGAGATACGCTTTTCCGGGACGCCAAGTTGTTTTCCCGAGCGCGTTCTGCGACACCTTTTTCTACGAGAATTAAATACTCGTGCTCAGTTTTCCTACCGTGTCCAAGCGAAAGTTTCAGGCCCAGACATTCGACCCATTCGACTTAGATGTTCATGGGGTGGAGCATTCCATTCGCAGCAAGATTTGGCCGCTCCAGAAAAGAGAAAAATTGGCGAATGTGTATCGCGATTTAGAATTTTTTAAGGGCCAAACAAAAGAAATGGAAAAACCAAAAAAATCGGTGCTGGTTTCCATTTTCGCCAACATCCTTTTGCCCGGATTGGGAAACATGTACATCAAACCAAACGCATTCTCCATTGCCATTTTGGCATCGAGTTTGCTGGTGATGCTCACGACACTCTCCCCGCTTTTTCCGATTGTTAATATATTAAATTTGTCCAAGGCCGGCCAACCTACTGTTCATGAGAACAGTATCCCAGCCTTGTATTTGCCTTCCTCTATTTTGGTCGAAAACCAAGTATTAATCGGTCCCACCTTCTCCATCCTGGTCGTGCCATTACTGTTGGCGTGGCTCCACTTGCTGTACTTGCTGCTGGGCTCGAAGGAATGGAAATGGAGGGTGTGAGAACCGGCGAATAAAGATTCGCATCAATCGTTTTCGGAGCCCGCGCTTCCTTTCTTCAATCGCGTTTCGTATTTTTTTAATACCATTCCCAATGCCTCTTCCAAATCAACATCAAAGGAGTTCGCGATGGTGATGACCGAATACAGTAAATCGCCGAGTTCCAATTGGAGCTCTTCCCGATACGCCAACGGCTTTCTACCATAGTCGCTCATTTTGAGAATCTCCTTGGCCACTTCCCCCAGTTCGGACATCGTGTCCAGAACGCGGTGTTCTGCTGGAGATTCCAACTGATGCGTTTGGCAGAATTTTTTAATCTTTTTTTGAAGTTCTTTCAATTCACCCATGTGTTTTTTTCACTGACACTCCCGCGCCCGAAGCCCGTGCCTTTCAGGCAAGAGTAAAGGCGTTAGCCTTTTTAATTGCGCTTTCTCCAACGCCATTTCCAACAGGAGCCCACGCCTTTAGGCGCGGGAGTTTCACACAAATGAAGTGCGAATCAGTAATAGTTATGAAAAGGGTTCTTTTTTGAGTATGGCTTTTTAAGTCAAAAGTAGGGGTTATGGTTATGGAAACGGAAACGAAAGCTATTTTGAAAGAGTTGAAGACTATTCGTAGTGATTTAGACTTCATTAAAGGGCGCTTGGTAGATGTGGATATGATGTTGACCGACGAAGATGTTGAATCTATTAAAGAAGCTGAGAAAGAGTTGAAAGCGGGAAAGACCAAGAGGCTGATTTAGTATCTATGCTGTTCATCTATCGCAGCACGCGGAAAAGTTTCTAGAAAAATTAGACGCACATATTCGAGAACGAATTACTGAAAGATTAAAGCGCCTATCTGAAGATCCGGTCCCCTCTGACTCGAAATTTATTACACGGGATAACGGTGAGCCGGTTTATCGCTTCCGAATCGGAAACTATCGCGCGCTCTACAAAGTCAAACACTCAGAAAAAATAGTTTTGATAACAAAAATAGATAAACGACCACGCGTGTACGATTGAGCGCGAGAATAGTAATTGGCCTCTTGAGGATTCGATTGAATCCTCTAAGTCCTTTAGCGCTGCCCGATAACGCGGGCACGCGGGGTGAGGGATTC
>CAYJRE010000011.1:0-26338 GCA_964372665.1 uncultured archaeon
CGCCTTTACCCCTGCCTTCAAGGCAGGGGCTTCGGGCGTGGGAGTTTCAGTGATGACCATGAACAATGCATTGCTCGTCATCGACATGCAAGAGGGCTTCCGTTATCCCGAAACCGAAAAAATAATTCCGAACGTACGTAAACTCGTTCAGCATTTTGGAAAAGGCTCCATTATCCTGCTCTTCAAAAATACCAAAGGGTCGCAGTTTGAAAAAGAATTGAGTTTGCAATATAGCATTGGAAAAAAATCGTTGGTCAAAACAGAGGAACTATTCCAGCAGGGGCAGGTGGTTTAACCATGGTGGCGAATAGACCGTACCGCGGTCCTGAAAGAAGAAGTGGACGCGGACGAAGAACCGGTGTTGATGACCGGCGGCGATTTCGGACGACTATGCCGTATGAAGGGCATGATTCATTTTATGGACGAAGAGGAAGTGCTCTTCGATTTTTGGGTGAACGAGATATCCTGCGGTTAAAACAAGAAGGCATTCCTATCACGGAGTGGATGAATCAACTGAAAAATAAGCACAGCAAAGTTTACGATGCACAATGGAAAAGGAATCGTTCGGCCCAGGAGTTTTTCACGCACAAAGGAAGGCGATATGTTCTGCGCTTGTATGCGCATCAACCTGGCGCTTCATTGGGTATGATTCTCCCCACCCCAAGACGTGAAGCGACACTCTTTAACATAGCGTCGACGCGAAGAATTGAAATTGAAGAGCGCAGAAGCGGAGCCGATCGCAGAAAGAAACAATAGACGAACGCCAAACTTATTTTCCGAGCAACAAATTCCCGAATGCGCTGTGTAACGCGAATCGAACCAAGTAGAATAATCCGAATGAGAAGAGGAGAACAACGGGAACGTATCGGAGACCGTCTTTTTCTTTTCCGGTGGCAATCGCTCCCAGAATGAGTGAGGCAAAGATTCCTCCCACGAACATCATGATTTGGGAGAAGAAAATGACAAAATCCGGTGAGATGACGTTGGTGCGCCCCCCTACGAATGAGCTGAGCCCGGAAAATCGGCTCCCGGCCGCGGCAATCGCGGCGGGGTCAATCGTGGCTTGGGATTGGATTTGGGTAAACATGACTTCCACAATGAAACTGGATACCGCATACAGCGTGGGTCCGCCCAATGAAGCTGAAACGAAGATGAGGATAAGGTAAATGGAGATGGCCGCCCGGGCTTCGCTCTGCAACGCGAGTTGGGTACGCAAATTTCGTGAGAGCTGCATGAGCAAATCCGCTATTTCTCCTCCGGATGAAACCCCGCGTGCCAACAGCCACGTGGTCCGTTCCACGACCGTGGATTTGATGTGTTGGGGGATTTCGAGGATGGCTCTTTCGACGGGGTTTCCGGCAAGGATGCGAGTGGATACGCGTTTGAGTTCTTTTTCGAGTGGACCGAACTCGGGTCGTGCGGACATGAGCAATGCGCGTTCGGTCGTCAGACCGGACTTGATGTTGCTCGCAATGAGTTGCAAGGCATCGGGAAGGATTCGTTCAACGAGTCTTCCCCGTGATTCGGTTTGCAAATCCAAGGAGATGTAGATTCCTCCCACCACGATTGCCAGCGTCACAAAAAAACCGAGGGTGACTAGCCAGATTGGCCAGTGGAGAACGATGCTCGTGAAGAGGGTGGATACGATTCCTAACCCGAAGCCCATGAGAAAAACGTTGAGCACGAATTTTTTGGGGGTGATGCGCATGCCTAAATAGGAGAATTGGGTCTCGAACGCGGACAAAATCGAATGGAGGACAGGGGTACCTCCGCGCGGGGGCATGTTTTAGTCTCCGAGCAAGGTGGGCCGCTTGCTTTTGACGATTCCTAAATACATGAATTGGGACACCCCTACGAAAAGGAGCAGCCCCCAGAAAAAGAATTCGGTGATTTGGATTTGGGGGAAGGAAGAGAGCACGATGAGGAACGTAATTCCGAGCGCGGGAACAATGATGCCTAGCATCATGTAAACGAGCGATAGGATTTTCATTTGGCTTTCGTAATTCCGTATTTGGATGGACTGGGCTTCGGTCAGCGAATTCACGTTTTCCGTGAGGACAGTCGAAACGTCGGCGCCGGCCCGCATTCCGTTTACGAGTTGCCAAATCGTTCGCCTGAAAAACAAGCTGGGGTTGTATTCCGCTATCCGTTCCAATGCGAGTTCTTGGTCGGTGCCCGTGGATATTTGGTCAACCGCTTTCTTGAATTCTTTGGATACGGAGCCGTATTTCCCTTCCGCCACCACTTTCATCGAGTCGAACAAGCTCACGCCCGATCGAATTTGAACGAGGATGGTTCGTAGCGCAAAAACCAGGTTTCGATCCAAATCGCGAATCTTTTTGGCGGTGCGGATGATGGGAAACGTGACGAGCTGGAGCCAGACCAAAAAGGAGAAAATGAGGCTAATGATCAACGGCAAGAAAAAGGTGGCTTGGTTGAATAGTCGGTAAGCGAGGACGAAGAAGAGGAAGCTGAAGAAAATGAAATAGAAGAGGATGATGACCAAGCTCATCGTCGCGTATTCTTTCGCGGTCACCGGCAATTCGGCTTTTTTCATGTCGCTGTCTCGGAGTGGCATGAGTTTTCCGAATTGGGTTCCGACTCCGAGCAGGTGTTTGCTGGCCCAGCGCAAGAGGGGTAAGGGTAACACGTTTAATGGCATGTTAAAGCGGGCAATCATCTTTGTTTCACGTGCTCCTTGTTTTTTTCATGGTTGGTTTCACTTGATTCCGGCTCGCTTGAGAGTGGTTTGGTTATCGGAATAGTATTCGGCCATGATTTTTCCTACGTCGTTGATGTCTCGGATTTTTTGTTTAACCATCCATTCGAGAACTTTTTGTTTTTCGTTCAAATTTTGGTTTAGCTCTCCGGCCGAAAAGCCGGTATGCAAGGCTAGTTCGTCGAATAGGCGGATGCTTTCCGCGTATTTTTCGATGGTATCGGTCGCCGCGCGCCACCGAAATAAGATGTTGGGTTTGAGTTGGGTTTTTCCTTCGCTTCCTCCACGTTGGGGAACAAACTCGGCGAGTTGGAGTATGCGTCTAACCCCTAATCGTCGGTTTCGGAACATGACTACGTTCAAGTGCACCGCCTCTAATAACGAGGGGGCAATATTGATGGGCGGGCTGGTTAAGCGGGAGATGGTTTCTTCAGCCGTGTTCGCGTGAACAGTTGCGTAAACCGAGTGTCCCGTGTGCATGGCTTCGAACATGACTTCGGCTTCTCTTTGTCGGCGCACTTCTCCCACGATGATTCGGTCCGGTCGCATTCGGAGCGCGTTCACCAACAAATCGAGCATGGTCACGGAACCCTTCCCCTCTGCATTCGGTTCGCGTGTCGTCATGGGAACCCAGTGAAGGAAATCGGGCAAAACGAGCTCGCGGGTGTTGTGACAAACTACATTATTACAAACAAAACTTTCGTTTTCTGGAACGCTAAAATCGTATACAACCCCTTCAAATGGTCGGTTTTCGACAAATTCGACTTGGTCCCATTGCAGGTCACTAAAAGCTAACTGATGCAGTGCCGGAGGCAGGTCTGGATATTTGGTTACTATCCCTTGAAGCATTTCCCTGCCCATGCTACCAGTGCGTCTAAAGGCTTTCCAGCTTTTGTAGGTTCGAGAAATTCCGACTTCGGCGCGCATGAATTTCTTAATAACTTTGTAAAAGTGAGATGGAACAGGAATGACATCGCTTACGTCGTGATTCTCGGATGTTAGCCATTTTTCGGCCGCACGGGTTTTCTTTTCGACAGTGAATCCTATTTGGGAGACAAATAGTGATAGGAATTTTTGGCATGAAATACGTGCTTCATAGGTCTTGTCTTTTAGGAGCCGCCATTTGACACGCAATGGAATACCAAACCGCAGCAGCAGCGTTTGTGTATCTTGCAACAATTGTTTAGAACTCGATCGAATGGCAATATCATTTTCACGAACCCGCCCATCGCCGGAAAAATACCCGTTTAGCACGGCTGCGGCTAATGGTTTTTCAAGGTTGAATATCCAATTCGACATTTTTTTGGTATAGGCATTTCCTTCGAGTTTCATTACACGCTCAAAGAATTGCTTCAGGGGTTTAGAATGGATCATCAGCGTCGCCCCGTCCGAATGCATGCGGGGAACCGTTCCAAACCGTCGAGCAATTCGTTCAACGACTGCACGTGCTTCTGGTTCAACAACGGAGACAAGGATACTGTTTTTATCATAGCATCCATCCGCTAACCACAATCCGGCAAACAACGCCAAATCATGGTCAACCTCGATTTCCAGCGGCAACTTCGTTCCTAATCGAGAAGTAATGAACCCCCTTGAAGGGCATTGCCGCGTTTGCTGAAGCATAGCAACGGCCACAAGATTTTTTCTTATAGCTCCCCTTATCGTATTTTTCGAGTAGGTTTGGCGCAAAACAGGCGTTGCTTTGCTCAGAATATCGCACACTTCGAGGCTCTTGATAAAACACCCTTCAAAGGCGGATAAATGCTCACGCAAATTGAATTTCACTTTTTGCCCAACCCAGCCCACTACGCGAGGGGTCGCTAACCATGCGCCGGATACAATGGATTTTCCTGAGATTTCGCTTATTTTTCCTTCTTCATTGAGCCCGAACAAGGAGTGATCCGGCGTCACCTCTATGGTGCGCCCACTCTTGAGGACTATCTTTTGCAAATCTTTTTTGACCCTGTGGCGAATAAAATGGGATGGCTCTCGCCATTCTATCTTCCCCTCTTTTGTCATGGATGGAATACGAATTGCTTCATCGTTTTCAATGGCAATATCTTGAATAGCATCATCTTCAATTAGCCCATCAATTAACTCGCCTACTGTCGTTTTAGTAATCTTGTCATCACGTTCGTACAGTATTTCCGATTCCCCCGAAACACTATCTTCAATAGTTAATACCCGTTGGTTGGGTTGAATAAATGGAAGCATGACGTTGAGTAGGGTCGTTTTTCCGCTTCCGGTTCCTCCGGAGACCATGATGTTTAATTCGTATTCCATGGCTAGCCATAACACAGCAGTGAGCGCGGAATTGGATGTTCCGGCGTTGATGAAATCCGTGCTCGTCCACGGGTCTCTTCGGAATCGACGAATGGTAATCGTGTTTCCGCGCGAGGAGATGGGAAATAAACTTGCGTTGGCACGGTCTCCGGTAATGAGGTGAGCGTCCAATAGTGGGGTGAGGATCGTGACTTGTTTTCCGACTCTTCGCGCGATGATGCTCGCATAGTTTTGGATTTCGGCTTCCGGGGCAATGAGGATGTTGGTTTTCAACCACCCGTGCTTTTTGTGGTAGACCCAAATGGGTTCTACGGCTGAGTTTACGACTATTTCTTCGAGGTTGCCGTCGCTTAAGAGGAATTCGATGGGCCCTAGCCCTACCATCTCGTTGAGGAGTACGCTGGCCAGCCTCTTTCGGGTTTCGATTTCCATGTTGGGTAATTCGGATTGCAGCAAGATGTCGGCTTTTTCTTTGAAGGCGCGTTTGAGCTCACTGACAAATTTGGCGTCCAACATTTTTTCGGAGGAAATGTTGATTTCGGTGACGATGCGGGATTTGATGTCATTAAGCATCGCTCTGGTCCCCGGCCCGAATTCGGGGGTGTGAAGATTGTAGATTTTGACGAACTCTTTTTCGTCTTTCCCAATCTCTACTGGGATTGGAATGTCGGATTCCACGACGTAGTTTTCAATCGGTTGGAATGGCATGGCTTATCCTTCTTGTTTTTTGTAGCAGATGAGTGGCTCCCCAAACGCAGGGTATTTCACTTCGACTAATCCATTGTCCTCGAGCGTTTGGAGTTCTTGAGCTATTTTTTCTTCTTTCATACCCAATAATCGTGCGATTTCATCGAGTTTGATGGCTTGCCGGTTTTTGACAAGCTCGTATATCTTGTCGTAGTCGGTGACGATTTGCTCGTACGTTTTTTGGACGATCGGTCTCGGCGGCATCTCGGGGATTGGCGAGACAATGCTTTTTTTGGTTGAAACGTTTGATGGGAGCGGGGTCGGTTTTGCAGGCGGGGTAAACCCGGTCGAACTGAAAGGCGGCTCTTTTTTGGTCAGGGCTGGAACGCGGGGTGTTTTTTCGAGTGCGAGTGTAGGATTTTCGAATGGGGATGGTTTCTTGGCTTGATTTTCGGGTTCGTTTGGCTTCAAATGAAGGATTTTTCCAAGCCCATTCCAGAAGGAGGATTGTTTTTGGGGGGTTTCATCCATGAGGAAAAAAAATCAAGTTCGACTTTTTAATTCAGGAGGCGGGAACCACGACGGGTTGCGAGGCGGAGCTTTCGTTTCCCGCGTAATCTTTGGCTTGCACCACGTAGGCGAGGCTTTGAGCGGATGGGGGCAAATCATACGGGGGAAAAGGGGTTTGCCCAAATACCAGGTAGGTGGTGAAGCCGCCCGTGGCCGTGTTTTGTTGGTAAACCACATAGGTTTCGACATCCGAGGAAGGAGATGCCGTCCACGTGAGTTGATAACCTGTTGCGGTGGAAACAACGGCGAGGTTGGAAATGGGTTGCGGCGGCGTCGGGTCGCTGATTATCGTAAGGGGGGCGAGTTCGTTGGTTTCCCCAACCAACGTGCCACTATCAAATTGAGTAGTGGATGCGTAGAGTCGGGCCCCCACATACTTAATTTGAGTGTCGAAGCTCGTGTGGAGCGTGTGTTGGGTTAGTTGGTTGGGCCCTGTTTTTTGGAGTTGGATTTGTTGCGGAGTCTCCTTCACCTTTTCCTTTTGGCCATTGTACGCGTCCAAGAAGACCACGAAAAGGCCCTCGGTTTCGTAGTTGGAATCGTTGCGCCAAACAATAGTTATGGGAGTATCTTTTCCCGGGTATATCGTGGATGGAAAGCGAATATCTTCGATCGAGAAATGATGGGGGATGGGGGTGCACTCCCTGCTCTGACAAACTTTTCCGGTGGGACAACCGCAAGCCTCACAGTTCGGTACAAGCACGGCCTTCACACATTCAAGGGGTTTGGTGGTCGAACATTCTCCTTCTTTCGTGGAGTCTCCGCACAACGCGGTGTACGAAAAGACATTCACGGTTTTGGAGGCGCGTATGTTGTCTACCCTAACTTCTAGAGAGTGAGCTCCTTCTTTGAAGAATGGGATGGATTGCCTAAACTCGCAAGGGTTGACGGTGCAGGAAAAGGAATGTGTTTGTTCGCCCGCGTGGAAATAGACTATTTTTCCTTCCGCGTTAGTAACCACGATTCGAACCGTGATGGATTCTCCAATGCGGACTGTTGGTGCCGTTTCGAGGACGATTTGTACAGGATCTCTTCCTATTTTTCCGCTGGATGGTTGAACGACGTAAAACAAGATCGCGCCCCCTACGACGAGAGCGAGAATAAAGTATAGCCAGTCTTGCGCGTTCATTGGGGAAACACTACCACGCTGCTTTTGTATGTCGTAAACCCGGGTTTTTTAACGCTGTAGTTGGCATCTTGAAAATAGAACGAGTTAATGTTTTGGGCAAAAGTAACTTTCATTTGAATCGAGACTGGGATTTGGGTGTGGGAAAACCGGATTCCACCCCCAATAGAAATGGAAAGGGGGGGACTGGAACAATTGCTTCCCACGCATTGGTAAGTAAGGGTGTCTGTTCCCGTATCATCGAAGTGGGTGGAAATGTTCTTGTCCGGGGCCGCAAGGCTGCAGTTGGCGCAGTTTGAGTCGAAAAACAAGATGGTGAGGTAGGGCCCGAGCCCCATGTTATAGTCTTGGTGGGGGCAAGTCGTGTTTCCGTCAAATGAGCAGGAGACCGAATTGTAATCATCCACGCTTGTTGGGAGCGAAATGTTCACATCGATGCGTCGAATATGAGTAAACAAGGAAAAATTGTTTTCGCATCCGAGCGTGCTTTGGCTTTCAAAGCGAATATTGTTCGAGTCGATGACCCCGTATTGGATGCACTGCGGCAAAACGTTAAAACGAGCGGCAAAATCTTGTCCTCCCCAGGAGCTGGGTTTGGGCACGTTCAAGTCGACTTCCACGCCGTCAAATGTGTGTTGGACGTTTTGGTCTTCCACAAAGATAGAGTAGGCGTTCAGCAAATCATAGTAGAGGGATAGTTTTCCTCCAGCCAAAGGCAACGTTTGCGAAAAAGTAATCGTATTCGTATCGAGGGAGTAATTGAATGGGATGATGCGTTGTTGGATGGACGGAACGCCAATGGGGTGATCGAGTGTGATGATGTCGTCTGTCATGTCGTCATATTTGGCATTAATGGCGTTGAGCACCGCCACCTCTACGGTTGTTTGGGATTGTCGCTTGTCCACTTGGACGCGAAATAGGATGAGCCCGATAATCACGCCAATAAATAAAAAAGTTAGGAAGGTGAACAACACCCCTTTTTGGAAGCGTTTAGCCACGTAACCACACCCAATAATCCAGCGTGAAGAATTGCGTGCTAGGAATGAAATAACAAAAAATAACGTCTTGGTTGTTGAATGTACACTCGGGAATAATGCCATCTGGGTTTACGACGCCATACAAGTCTCCTTCGGCCCCCACGTTTTGGGTGAACGTGTACTCGTAGTTAACGCAACCCGGAACGAGTTTTCCGCAGAGGGCGGGAACACTCGTATTTCCAATCACGCTTCCAAATGCCGGAGCATTTTTGTAGAAACGTACGCTGCTTGCATTCGTGTCTTTGTTTCCAACACTAGAAACTTTAACGGATAGGTCCACATTGTTGGACCCGAGGAGGTTTCCTCCGATAATGTCGATGTTCAAATCGCGATACTGAAAGGTTTGCGTTGAAAAGACATTCCAGTCAAGCGTTTGAGGGTTGCCATTCACGTCGATGTATTGGAACTGGGTTCCCGGGCTTGGGATGGAAATGAGGGTGGAGGAGCAGGCAAGTTGAGAGGTGCAGGGAATGTTGAACGTGTAAGTGGCAGTCCAAGGCTGTGGTTCTTGCGTGTTGATGTCAAAAATCAAATTGTTTCCAGCCAGCAAACCATTTCCATCATCTACAATGATGGTTCCACCAGAAAAGCTGGCAACCAAATTAGCATCAGTAGCCAATTGTTGAATGTTCTGAGCAATGAGATTGTATACGTCCACGAGCGCGTTCTGGTCAAAGGCCTGATAGAACTGCCCTCCCGTAATGGTAGCAATGTTTTGGAGTTCGGTGGCATCCGCGTCCGCGCCAAATCCAATCGTGTAAATGACAATACCCCTATTTTTGGCGGTGATGGCGGCAGAGTTGCTACTGCTCCCCGTGTTGGTCAAGCCGTCTGTCATGAGAACTTGGAATTTGAGCGCATTCGGATTGTGCCGGATACTATTCAACTCAATCGTGGCGGCCGTGATGGCCTCCCCGGTGCCGGTTCCCCCACTTGCAACAAGCACATTAATATCCGCTTTCACTAAACTGTATGTTCGGGTTAACGTCTGATCTGTGGTCGCGTTTGAAGAGTAACTGACTAATCCCATTTGGTCATCGTTTGAATCCCACCCGTTGAAATCAACGAAAGTAGTGGCGGCAACCTTGGCTTGGTCAATCTTGGGGCCGTTAGAAAGATTTAATGATATTAAACCAACGACCCCCGTGCTCACGTTGACGTATCCCCAGCTTCCTTGGATTTCCAAATCGCGGTAGGTCCAAGGAGTAGCGTATCGTTTGATAAACAAAGGGGAAACAGGATTGGAAACATCCAAAACCTGCATGGATGTGCCATCAGCGACATATGCGGTTGTTCCACTCAAGCGGGTGGCGTAAGCCGTTCCCGGCGTGTTATAACTTCCCGTTAATGCCGGGGAAGAGGGATTGGAAATATTCACGATGACGAGACCGCTGGTGCCATCCGAAACGTACGCATAACTGCCTGAAACCACCGCATCATAGGCGGTGCCGCTCGTGTTGTATGTCCCCAAGAGTAGGGGCGTATTCCCGCTCACGTCAAAAATGCGAAGACCGGCGGAACCATCGGCGATATACGCGTTATTCCCGTTCAAAAAAATTCTCCACGCGTCCGTGAGTGCGGTTGCACCCACCACTTGAGGGATAGTGGGGGTACTCGTGTTTATTTTGATGAGCCCGCTTAGGTAATGGGTTTGGAAGCGCGCATCTCCTCCCTGCGCCGTGGAATTTTGGTAGGCTTCGCCATTCCCATACGTGCTGTTACTGCGTGCCCCCCATTGGTAATAGTTGGATGCATTATTGGTGGAAGTAGTCAACACCAGGTAGTAGGTGGACCCGCTACTCAATGAGACAGCATCCGAAAACGCGGAGGAAATGAGCTGATAACTCGTGGTAATAGAGGATGCGGGAATGGTAGCACTTGCAATGTCGGTCCCCGTCAATGTACTCCGAATGTTTACGGTTAAACCATTGCTTGGATTCCCAACCTTTCGCACGTATACGGCTGCACCCGTCATGAAATTAATACTGGGAATGAAGGATTGTCCTGCGTATTGGGCGGAAGAACTTTGCCCAATAGTCAAATTGGCATTGGATGTTCCTGTGTTGGTTTGGTCGGTTGTGCTGCTTCCGAATGTCGCAATATAGGTGGTAGAACCATTTGTGGCAACGCCATAGGCATCGTTTCCTAAATTCAATGAGGCCGCGGAGATAGGGGCAGAAGGGTTGCCGATGTTCACAACACGCAGGCCTTGTGTTCCATCCGCTAAATACGCATAATTTCCGCTCACGGCCACATCTCGTGCGGTGCCGGGGCTGTTATACGTTCCCAAAAGAAGGGGCAACCCGGGGTTGGATATGTTCACGTCTCGCAGGCCGGAAGAACCATCCGCGACATACGCACCGTTTCCGCTCACAAAAAGTCCTTGCGGATTGCTCGTGTCGAGTTGGGAGTCCCAGCTCATGCTTCCAGAACGATCGATCACGAGCATCATATCAACGGGTTTTCGTGCCCCTGTGTTAGCGGTGACGGAAAGGGCCGCTGTGATGTTCTGGTCACAGGTTAAAGGACCGCTGGGTTGAACATTCACATCGAAGTGGATGTTCAAGTCTGGAGAACCATCTGGAGAGTGTAGAGAGGCGGGATAGGAATGGTAAAGATTAGATGGGTCTTGGGGGCGAGCAGGGGAAACGATACTGCATTGGGAAGCCGGTTGTTGCTTCAGAAAAATCCTTCTTCCGTGAACAAAGGGGGCGTTGCTTGGGATAGTTATCCCTTGGCTGAGCGAACTCACGTTCGCATCTGGAAAACAGTTCGTGAAATCCTGGTAGGTACGACATTTGTTTACATCGACGGGATAGCTTTTCAACGCGAGGAACAGGTCATAGTTGTCGGGCAAGTGGGATTGGGCTCGGGTGTAGATTCGGGATAATGTTTGGCTGGAAAAACCATTCGTATCGATTTCGTTGGCGATGTACCCGGAATGGTCGAGCGCCACAAAAATATCGTCGACGTATTGGTCAGTAATGCGTCGCTCCTCCAATTTGGGAGCGGGTTGTGTTGGAAAGGATACAAAAAAGAGTAGGCTGACAACTAAAATGAGTGCGAGCACGATATCGGCGCTGAAAGCGAACGCTTTTTGGTTTGGAATGAATGAATTACGATTCATAAAGGGTCAAGGTAAACGTGGTTTCGACTCCATTGATGGTGACAAATCGTTGAACGACCGAAGTGTCCGTGTTGCCTGGAGAAGCTTGCCCAGTAGAAAGATCCACTCCTCCAGTAAACACCGCATAGAAGTCGTAATGGGGAATATTTATCTTTTGTTTGGCCAGCGAGTAATTGAGGTTCCCCAAGTTAACAAATGCAACCACTTTGGAGAGACTCAGCACGCGGTCTTTTTGGGCTAGCCCAATTTGGATGATCTGATTGGAATCGGTTAGCGTTTCCCAATTAGTCGGATTACCCGGATTCTTTAGAAGGTATTCCGCTACATTGGCTGTCGTCCCATCCAGTGTTTTTCGATCAAGGGCGGATTGGCCGGACAAGGGGAGGTTGATCGCGTACTCGTATAATCCAACCAACACTAACAAGAAAATGAGGGTGGCTAAGAGAATATCCGGCATGCTTACTTGCCCAGTTTTTTGGTGTTTTCTCTCAGTCATATTTTCACCCTTCGAATGTGCGCGAGGCCACCACATTTCCCACGGGATTGGCTAACGTGGCGGTTGTCCCTGGCAACCAGATCGCGCTGCTTTGGTTCAGATAAACGATTGTTGGAGAGTTGGTCCCGCTTCCCGAATACACGCGCGCGGCCCCATTCAACACGAATGTAGAAGAAAAGGTGAGGACGGGTTGCCCGTCCTTCAAGAGTTGGAAGCCGGTTAACTCCAATGATTGGAGGGACAAAAATTCGATGAATTCGTAACCCAACTGTCCTTCATCTACTTCGGCTTCCGAAATAACGATGAGAGAGTTTCCATCCGGACCAAAGCCAGGATTGGAGTATCCGCAATCAGGGCTATATGCGAGAATCAGAATTTGGTATACACAGGCATCCGCACAAAAATAGTCTTTGAGAATCTTGGTGGTGCCTTCGCATGTGAATGGGTCTGGTCCGCACGTGGTAGCATCGCAGGATTGGTTCGTGTTCTGGATAATTTCGTTCTCGGAAAGGATTTCCTCTTGCTCGGTTTGAGGGGTAAACGCGGTCGACTCTTGCTGCCAAAAACGGTCGAACAAATCCAAATAGGGTTGTTGCTCATCCTTTTGGCAAGCGACTCGAATAATATCGGGAGAAGCGGCGTAAACAAGAGGATCGGTCCCAAAGACGACGAGCTCGCGGTCGATTATCATGAAGTTGGTGGCCACAAAACCAGTAGCGGGTTTCACCCGGATTTGGCCTCCTTCCAAAAAGAATTTGGGGTTGAGTTTGTTGTCCAGAACGAGCCTAACGTCAACTCCTCTCCGGATAGCGGAACGAAGGTGGTCGCGCATCGCACGCGGGGCAGGAGTGCGTAAAATGGCTTCAATTGTTTTAGTGGAAGAATCGATGTGTGTGAGGATTTTTTCGAGGCAATCCACTTGGGAACAGTCAAACGTGGATTCGCATTGGTTGCGGGATAGCTCACGCGCTTTTTTCACGTCAACCACGGGGGCGAACACGCTGGGTTGCTCGGGCAATGAAGGAAGAGCGCTTTCTTTCTCCGCATCCAAAAAACTGGCCAGGTACACGAATGCGACTGCAACTAGAATGATGAAAAGCGGTCCGAGTAACCATTTCCAATCAAAGCGGGTTGGGATTCCTTCCTTCGAAGATTCAGGGTACATTTCCTAGACCACCACCAGGTTCACGTTGTCAATATATATGCCCAACCCCTCTTTGGAATTGTCCCAGTCCGATAATGCGCCCCCGATTTCCAAGTAATACGCGCCGCTCCCCGTAGTAACGAGGGAAGCGATATTTTGAATAAAAAAGGCACTCGAGTCGCTTGGTTGTTCCGCCCACCAAATTTCGTTCGTGGTGTCCGCGTCGTTGTCGTTCATGTCGATGTTGCTCCCCAAATAGGTCATTCCCCCCGCGTTTCCAAATCGGGCTTTGATCCACCCTTCTTCTCCGGCTTCGAGCGTGTTTCCCCATCCTGCATCGGCGTCGATGGAATACGTGAAGCTGAGCAAGAGTTGCGAACCTGTTTGAATGCTCGAATACTGGGTTGGAGAAATGTCGAATTGGATTCCATACGCTGCGCTGGTGACCGGACCGATCGTTGCATTGTCATCGGGATCAGGGGGGGCTCCAATCGCTCCTCCTCCCAGTTTTATTTCGAGTCGGTCAACGAAGCCAACCGTGCTATCCGAACTATTTCCATCAAAATTTGGGTCTGCATTAAGTAAAATGGCGGAAGGGATTGTTCCACCGTATGCCAGTCGGTTCCAATCCCACCCATCGTTTCCTTGGCCCGAACCAAACGTGTTGGCCGTGCTATTGATATCGGTCCTGAAATCCACGGGTTGCGGCAAGTCATTCGTGTGCTCCCACAAATTGATGACCGATCCGGCTTGAAGAAAACCGATATCGAGTCTTCCATAGTCAATCGAAATGGTGTCCCCCACCCCATTGGGCTCGTAGGTCATACGCAAACGGGCGTTGTTGGCTAGATTGTAATCCGAAATGCAGCTCACCAAGTTTGGGGAAACATAATACAATTCGGTGAAACTCGGCGTGTATGAATTAATGTCCACCCATCCGGCTCCATTGTAACATTGGACCATGTTCTTGTTTCCGGTTCCCAACCCCAGTTGGCTGGATTCGAGATGCTTGGCCACGAAGGTCACTTGCGTAATCGGGTTCGCGCTGGTTAGACCCATATTCGCAAACCGAAATTCCACCCAGTCTGGATCTACTCCTAAATCGTCCGGCGAAACCGCGTAACTCGTGTCGTCGGCCTGCACTTCGCTCACCCACTGATTTGTTTGGTCATCAATCAACAAGAGGAGCCCTCCTGCAACCCCCCCATTCACGTCCGGGGGCGGGGGGAGCGGATTAAATGGAGAATAATTCAAGTCGTTCGTAAAGACAACAACCCCATTGATGTCAAACGCACGAACAATCCCCCGATACAATTGAACATTGGCTGCTTTCCCGAGAAAGGAACAAAAGTAGTCTCCCACAAAAATTTTTCCGCCAATAATGTTGGCATCTTCGTTTAGCTCGAGCGTGGTCTCCGTATACGGCGGATTCGAACTCATGTAAGTGATGATCGTAGAAAATTTGGTGCATATCTCCTGTTCGACCACGTTTTCTTGTGCTCGCTCGGCTTGCTGCTTGGTTTGCTCAATGAAAATAAGCACGAGCACAAAGAGGAAGAGGAGAATGACGGCTGAAAAAAGGATTTCGGTGGAGACTTGTCCTCGCCCCCGAAAAAACAAAAGGGAAAAATTGTTTCCATTGTATTCTTGGATCATATATTAACGACCGTCACATTGGCATCATTCATGGTTACGCGCAAGGAGTACAATCCTTCTTGAAAATAAAGAAAGTTCGGGCCCATGGTGGCCTTGGTGAACGCAAACAAATGGGTGTTTCCGCCGAGTTGTTTCAGGGTGACGCGCACCACGTTCTGGTCCACGCGCAACTCAGTCAATCCAACAGGTAGTTTGATATCCACGACGATCGCATTACCGGGTCCTTTCGCGTATACGAAATCTACCGCTGCCGCGATCTCATCAACCGCGGCCTGCGTTTGAACCAATTGAATCGCGGTCGAATACGAGATAAAGGAGTAGGCGAAGAGGATTCCAGCCACCAGCAGGAGGAAGGCCGTAAACACCAAATACTCAAATCCGACTTGTCCGCGGGTAGCCATGGAAACGAACACACCCAGAAGCCCAATAAAAAACCCCTCGAATGAAAACCATCCCGAAAAGAGCATGGAATCCCTCTCAAAAAAGGCAACACGAGTGGATTTGCAGGGTGGGGTTATAAGGAAAAAAAGACCTTATGTATAGGTTGGGGGTTTTCATGAGCAAAAAAAGCAACTCCCTCAAGGGACGAGACTTATGACATCCGACAATCGTCAAGGCTTTTACAAGATGCTGTTAGACAAGTATTCGGAGTTGATTAATGAGAAAGAAAAGCGCACGGTTGGAGAAATTAAGCAGTTGGTAAACCCCGAAGATTTTTCGGTGCAAAGCGTGATCACCCAGTTCAAACCAGAGGATTATGCGTATGAACGGGACTACCTATTCGCTGCTCAACAAGTGTTTGAGTTTCTGACGCGGGAAGTGAAATACATTCCCAACGATTTGAGTATCAATTTCTGGCTAACCCCAAAAGAGATTCTCATGCACAAGGTCTCGGATGACGAGGATTTGGCCGTGCTCGTGTGCAGCTGCCTATGCGCCCTCGGGGATGAAAAAGCGTTCGTTTACGTGATGGAAATGGAGGATTTGCGCACGCACGGGGTGGTTATAACGGAAGTCAACCAGAAAATATTGTTGTTGGATCCGAGCGTGGGGCATAGTTTCTTCAAATATTACGGGGACAAGGCCTATGTTTTTCGCAAGTACCAATTTGATGGAAAAAAGCTCAAGCGAGCATTATACCGGTTTAATGCTAAAAATTATGAGCAATTCTTCTAAAAGGAAAGGGGGGAAATGAAAAAGCATGTCTATTCGACTCGAAATCCCTGGAATCACGTTGCATTATTTTGCCGAAAAGTGGAATAACGAATTGAAAGGAGGGTACATCCAGCATCTCCGCGCCGGCCGCGAAAATGTTTTCCTGTTACGCGTAAATACGAAACAATACATGAAAGAATTGGTGGTTACATTTCCGAATGTCATCGCCGAGAGCATGCTCTCATGGAAACCGATGGAGGAACAACCTCCAATCGTGAACGCGACGAAAAAGATAATCGAAAACGAGCGAATTACACGGGTATTCCAGTACGGGCTTGACCGCGTCCTGGTGATCGAGGGGGAGAAACACTCCATCATCCTGGAACTTTTTGGTGCGGGAAACATGATTGTGATAGATGACCACGGAATCATCTTGTCTGTTTGGAACGCGAAGGCGTGGAAAGGACGCACCCTCAAAATGCGGGAAAAATACGCGTTCCCAAATGGGCCGAGGGCATGGAACGAGTTGCCGGAAAAGGTGGAAGAGGCCGATTTTCCAATTTCATTCCGAGATTGGGGCACGTGGCTTGTCTCTCAAATGGGAGTCCCCCAATCCTGGATCGAAATCATTTGCGCGAATGTAAAACGAAAACCAACCGAGAAGAAAAAACCCACACAAGCCGAATGGAAAAAAGTTCGTGAACAATTAAAGCAATGGTTTGATCGCAAAGCCGAAGCGTTTGTGGAAGCAAAACACAAAGAAAAAATCCTAATCCTGCCAAGCCACGGAGAAGAAGGAAATCCAAAAAGTTGGGCTGAAACGATGGAACGCATCGAGAGAGAAATAACGAAGGAGGCAGCCGAACCGGAAACGAATTCAAAGATAGAAATGGAAAAAAAGTCGCTTCAAATCAACCTGGAGCGACAACAGCACCAAGTGAAAGAATGGAGGAAAAAAATCGAGGCCCTGCAAAAATGTGGAGAATGGATTTATTCCCACTTTGAGTCGGTAGAGAATGTGCTTCGAGCCGTTTCGCGTGGCCGAAAACAAAAAATATCATCCAAGAAGATGGGGGAAGAGCTCCGAAAAAGGGTCCCTGGAATCAAAGAGGTGAATCTGGAAAACAACACCCTTGAATGGGAAGTAGATTGAAAAAGAGGGGGGTTTGGTTGGAGAGCAAACCCGTTATTTCTCTTCCATGCTCGTGATTTCGCGCTCATCCACGATAAAAACGTCGGATACTGCTGTAACGGCTGCGTACGGAATCTGGATGACCCGGTCTTGAAGGGTCAATCGTTTAATGAGCTTGGATTCGGCATCCACTTCCACAATCAAGGCCTCAATGTTGCCCGAATTCTCGTCCACGAGGAGGTCGGACAACCGCCC
This sequence comes from uncultured archaeon, assembly GCA_964372665.1. Lineage (GTDB taxonomy): Archaea > Iainarchaeota > Iainarchaeia > Iainarchaeales > VGJJ01 > VGJJ01. The sequence continues at coordinate 17,388 of CAYJRE010000011.1, forward strand.
CACTTCGTCCCCCCGATTGGTTATCACTCGTTTCGTCGCCAATTGGCGTGCAATCGCATATTTGTACATATGGTAAACAAACCCCCTGATTGAGGGTAGAACGAATACGAAATATAAAAAGGTTATTCTACGCAGACACGCCTCTCTTCAACCAAAGGCGAGTTATGTAATGGAAAGCCCTACCCTCGCCGAATGGGTTTTTTCTTGCGAACAGGGAACAGGTCCCGCAGGGCTTCCTCCTCCCAATGCTCACGGAACCGGGAAGGCGAACCCGTCTTCCCCTTTTTTTTCCGGGAAAACAAAGGAATGGTCATTCTCAGATTGAGGGAGGGGTCTTTTTTAAAGCCCCCTTTTTTAACGCTTCTTTCCCAAACGAATACGTATGAGTATTCCCCTCCCGGCATCGGAAATCATTGAACCCGCTCGACAATTGGCTCCTACTTACCAAGCCGAGTTAGAGAAGCAGCAATACCGAATCGTGGGAACCCATTCTGCAGTAAAAGTGTGCGGGTGGACCAAAAACATGCTCCGAGGCGAAGGGGGGTGTTACAAGTTCAAGTTCTATGGGATTCGTTCCCACCAATGCATGCAAATGTCCCCCAACCTGAGTTGCGCGAACCGTTGCACGTTTTGCTGGCGGGGATACAAGGCCCCGGTCTCGAAGGAATGGGCATGGAGAATAGATGAACCGGACTTTATTATCGAAGAAAGCCTGAAAGCCCACCAAAAGCTGCTAAATGGTTTTGGGGGAAACGAAAAAGCATCCAAACGGGCATTTGAACAAAGCAAACATGTTGGGCACGTGGCATTGAGCCTGACAGGCGAACCCATCGCGTACCCAAAAATAAATGAACTATGCCAAAAATTTCATCAAAAGAAAATATCCACTTTCCTGGTGACCAACGCCCAATACCCGGAAGCGATCCAAAACTTGAGAACGGTGACTCAATTGTACTTGAGCCTAGACGCGCCTAACCAAGAAGTGTTGAAAAAAATCGATGCTCCTCTTTTTTCGGATTATTGGGAGAGATTTTTGAAAAGCATCGATAACGCTTCCAAAAAAAAGTACCGAAAAACCGCTCGTTTAACCATCGTCAAAGGCATCAATGATGTGGAACCAGAAAACTATGCCGCGCTCATCCGGAAAGGCGATTTCGATTTTGTGGAAGTAAAAGGCTACATGCACGTAGGGGAAAGCCAGAAGCGATTGGAACGAAAACACATGCCCATCCACGAAGAAGTAAAAATGTTTGGACTTCGCACATTGGAATTTCTGAAAAATGAGTATGAGTTCGCAAGCGAGCATGTTCCGAGCGATGTCATTTTGTTGGCCAAAAAGAAGTACCACCAAAAAACATGGATTGATTTCGAAAAGTTTTTCGAATTAATGAATGTGAAAAATCCACCCGAAAATTTGGATGCCGGCCTGTATTCGAAGGGAACCCTATCCGTGAGAGAAGGGAAAAAGGATCACCTCGTGGCACAATAAAAAAAATAAAAAAAGATTACTCGGACTTTATTTTTGGTAACGAATAGAACCGCTCCCACACTTTGGCGTGAACATCCCCAAGGTAATGAAATTGCCCGGTTCGAGTGGTCGAGCGCATGCGGGTTCGCCGGACCCGAAAACCCAGGATGATTTCCGCGAGCGGTTTGTTGGTTTCTCGCAACATCTTCACGATCTGGGGGTGGGTTTTTTTCAAATCGATGACGGAACGCGCGCGCAAGATCGTTTTTCCATCAATAGTAAATTGAATATTCCGAATCATGAACCCTTGTTTGGTTTCACGCCTTATTAAGCGAAATTTGGCTTCGGAAAAATTTTCTCGGATATACTTGGTGGCGCTTACCGGGTGTAGTAAAAGAGAGGCATACCATCGTTCCTTACCCAAACGCATAGCTAGACAGAATGGCGTGGCTTAAAAATGACTCAGTCTCGAGAAAAAAGCAAGCCCTTTAAAGCAAAAAAAACAATCTTTTCTCACCATGGATGAAGAAACCCGCTCCCGACCAAAGACGCGAATCCCGCCGCTCTTTTGGTTGGGTCTTGGATTATTCGTGCTAGGAATAGTGGTAGGGGCATACCTGTCCCCTTTCCTCGACCCCTTCTTCAACGCCGAAAGAGCGGCAATGGTGCAAAACAGTCAAACCATTCAGAACCAAAACGCGTTGCTCAAAGAACAAGTGGATTGCCTAGTGAATGGCATCAACCAAAACCATGGAAAAAAAACCGTGGACGAGTGCACGTAATAGTTGGCGGGAGATTGCAAAACAGTCTCCCTGGATTCGGTGCGAAACTTTTTCAGCGAAAAGGCTTGACCAAAAAGCCCTACGTGGGGATTTGTTATAAAAAAATCCCCGATAGTAGTGCGTCGCAGCGGCCAGACGAAACTGGCCCGGGACAGCCGATCGAAAACGGCTAAAAATTTTCCCTAGGTTTTTAACCCAAACCCCGAGAGTAATGCTCCCTCATGCGCACGAGAGAGTGGGTGGCATTCATGGGGGCCTTCATTACTGTTTTATTGGCGGGTTGCCTTGAAAACAAGCTCTCGGGGGGAGAGCTGGATGCGTGCTTGTCGTCCACGCACACTACCCTGACGCACATTCCACTCTGCAACACGGCCGAAGCCTGTTTTTCCGAGTGGAGAAAAAGCGTTCCAATCCAACCCTTTTCATCGTTGCCTGAGAGCACACCCCAGTACTTAGCTGAAAAGGGCATTGTTGGAAGCTGGATTGGCCTCAATGAAGCCAGTCTTGTCTTCCGAGAGCTGCATGAGAGGTGTGCCAAGGAAACTGTTTCGAGCTTATTGTCGAGAGGCAGCGTGGGAGCCACTCATCTCAAAACCGCGCTAAAAGAAAGCGAATCTGCCTTTGTGTATGCGTTTATTGCATTGCAATTGGTGCTCAAAAAAGCCCAAAAAGAAGAGGTAGAACGAGTAAAGGATACGAAAGCATTCCAATCCTACACCGATGGATTGCAACTCGTGCAGGATTTGAAAGTGGGGGCAACCTCCAATACTTTGTCTGACAAGGTGAAGGAAAACCAAGAGTATTTCAACGAGCTCGGAAAAAGCATCACCACCCAAGACGTGGAAAAATATCGCATTCGCCTACCAAGCGCTTTCGACTTCTATGAAACGGCCATCAAAAAGGCGTATCCGGAACAAGCGGAAACAATCCGCATGTTCTCCCCGATTTGGGGAAGCCTGATTACCACTTACCGGGAAAAACAACAGGTCACACGAGGAATCGAACTATTGGAAAAAATCAAAGCCGGAGAAATCATTACCCACATTGAAGAGAATGTGAATCCGGAAAGCGGGATTGTTCCCTGGCTAATAAAAAAAATGAGGGATTTGGATGAAGGAATTTTGCTGCTGAAGGAAGAAGAAAAACAACTGATCCAAGAAATCCGAAAGCGTCTTTCCGAAATAGAAGAAAAGAAAACCCTGCTGGTGGCAAAAAGAGGATTGTATGAGAAATGGAATCAAGAGCTCGAGCAATGGAAGAAAAGCATGGGTGGATTTGAAAAGAGGCCTCGTGTTTCATTCATCGAAATAAACGTGGAAACATGGACGAACACCCTCAATGAATGGGAGATCTCACGCATTCGAAATACAGGGCCTTTGGGAGTGCGCGTGGAAAGGCTTCGGAACGCGTTGAACCAAATTGGAACACTAGAAAAGAAAATAAGCGATGAAGATTTGTTTTGGCAACATTGGGTGGAAGACTGCAAGAAAACGGCATCCGAGATAACGAGTGAACGAGACTCCGTCATGGAGACAGAGGAATCCTGTGTTGCATTTCTCACTCAAGCAAAAAGCCGGGCTAAAAAGAATAGTGATTTGGGGCGCATTAAAAACGAGGTTGAACTCCGTGCATGTGTGAATGAAATACAACCATTCGCCCGTGCACTCGAAATGGATGAAAGCGCATACACCAGCGAATGGTTTGTGTACGAGTTTGGAGAAAACGCTGCAATTCCTGCATGCCAAAGTACGTTAGCGCATTTTGTTTCCCAATACCAAAGCCACGAGGAAGTTCAAACACTATTGGAAAATGCCCAGAAACTGGAAGAGTATGCCGTCGGATTCGCCCGCGTCCAAGGCCCACTAACCAAAAATCAGACCGTGGGGGAGTGGGAAAAAAAGGCCAAGGATTGGGAAAAACTCATTACCAAAGCGAAAAGCCCTCTTACGCCCGAGGAAAGGGAGAAAGCCGATGAAAGGATTTCAGACGAAATTCGTTGGGCCGAAAAAAAAGGGATGGAAGTACTGAATGAAATAGCGTTACGCATGAAATGGGTGCCAACATCCAACGCAGAGTGGATTCCCAACATGGAAAGGGAAGCAGTGTGGAAAACCCACCTCGAAAACCCATTTGGCCGAGAACTATCCCTTCCAAACGAAATTCAAATCCCAACCCCGTTCCCAATTCATGATATAGAGTCAAACCCCCCTGCCTCTATCGATTTCGACGATACCCAAATAGTCTGGAATCAGAACTTTCTCCCAGAAAAAGGGATTTGGTTCCAAGCAAAGAGCCGGCAGGAAATGGTTCACCTCAACGAGCGATTCGAGGTAACAAGCGTAATTGGATCAACCATCTGGGCGACTTCTCACTTGGATTTAACCACGAAACATTTTCCCATCAATATCCGAATCGAGTGGAAACTACCATCTGGAATTAAGCGGCAATCCATTCTAGTAGAAATGGAAAACGTATCGTTGCCTTTTAATCTCATAAACGACACACTTCAAACACCCATCGCTGTGAATTCAAATCAAACCACGGTAAAAATACATTATACCTTAGAAAACCAAGTGCGCACCCACTATTCTCTGATTCGAACATATGAAGAGTGGGAAACTCCTATTCATGAATACCTTGTCACGATTTCGAACGATCTTTCACGTGAAATCAACACGGGGGTATCCTTGGGGATACCGGGAAATCCGCTGCAGGTTTCCGACTATGAGGCGTTTGATGAAGAAGGAAAAGAAATCGAGACTGAATTGAATGATTCGCTCGGGTTGGTTGGCCGAAAAATATGGTTACCTGCCTTGGGAGAACGAAAAATCACAGTCCGCTTGGCGATGAATCCTTTTGCCGAAAATTGGAAGATTATTTCTCAGACAATACACCAACAATTGTACGAACTCATGCAAAATGAAAATGATGAGATTAGGGTACGCGCACTCGCATTGAATGAAAAGCTCCAAGAGTTGCTAAAGCAAGGCGAAAAGGTCATCGCCGAAAAGATACCGACCATTCTTTCGAGAGTGGAAGCATTGAAGGGAGATTCAGAGGCGCTCATTTTCTCGTGGGAAAGCGCGCAACAAAAATGGCGAGCAATACAAGAAAAGTTAGTCGGGGAAAACGTATCGGAAAATGAAAGAATTGTTCGGTTAGTAAAAATAGGGAAAAACTTTTTGGCCCAAAAAAATAGAATGGGGTTGGAGAAAACGATGTTTGAATTAGAGACTATAATCGAAAAAGAGGAACAAAAAGAGGACACTCCTGTTTTGGAAGAAATTAAGAAAGAGGAAAGCACCATTTTATTTCTCCTTCAGGATGCGTTGCAAATCACAGAAACTGCACTCGAATCAATTTCAAAGTACGAGAAAAACAATTCGTTATCGTGTCAAAAGCTATTGGAAGCGGGGTTCGTTTGCCCTATCCCTGACGCAGAAAAAAAAGAGCTAAAGAGCGATTTGGCGAAAAACAAACGCGACTTAGAAAAGTGGATTAAGAAAATTGAAAAGAATAATGAGGATGAAACAGTAAAAGAACAGCTTGAAAATGGAAAAGTGGATCAGGCAAAGGAAATGGCCCAGCGAGCCAATGAACAATTTACGGATGCAACCCGTGTCTTGGAAGAGGCAGCCAACCGATTGGTTGAGGAATTGCACGAAATGACTAACGCACTGAGCAGCCCCCAAATCAAGCAGAGTGTAGAAAAGGCAGAGGGTGCCCTTCATCAAGACGAATGGGGAAAAGCCATTTACATTGCCAAAAATGTCTTAGCACACGAAAAACGAAAAAATGTGCTGACTGGACTTAGCACGTTGACCGAAGCATGGCCATTGGTTGGGTTGGGGATTCTCATGATTGGGGGATTTTGGTATTACCGAAGAAACAAGCAACGCAAAAAGGAACCTATTCCGCTGCAACGCGTGCCGCGCATCAATGAAGCGAGCCTGGAAAATTCTGTAAGCGCTTTCGAAGCTGAACCCCCACCCAGGAAACTGGGATTCCCACCCCCAGTGTCAAAAACAAAAGGAAAAAAAATGCCACCGCAGACCTAAAGACGAGAGGCCCTCGGAGTGTGGAGGAGAAAGCGATTGCGGTTGCAATATATGAAAAAGAAAAAAATAGAACAAGACCGATGAGGATAAACACGGTTGTTTGTAACATCACACGACCCAAGCGCCACTCATCCCTCGACAATAAAAAAGAGTACACGAGAGGCAAGAAAAGGATGCCCAACCATCGAAAATCAACCGCAAACAAAAAGAAGGCGAACGAAAAGAGAACAAAGAACAATGGAAACCATTCCCGCGTGCTCATTTCATCACTTCTCCACGCTGATAGGCATGAGATACAACCCGTGAGGGTATAACGCTTGAACATAGGGGTTTTCGTTGCCTAATTCGGAGGGCGAAACATACGTAAATTGGTTGGATACGAAAGCAGGGTACGTATTTGCGTTCGGAAGTTGAATCAGACTCGCATTCAAAATGATCACAACATCTTGGTCCGTTGAACCCGGCTCGATGGCAAATTGGACACTTGTTCCACCCGGAAAAACCAATCCGACTCGATTACCCTGCTCAATCACAGCTTGCGGGTTGTCTGCAAAATTGGTCTCGATGGCGTTTGTCACTTTGCTCAAAAAAGGGTTACTGGTGGGTTTGAACGCGGACGAAAGCAGAGCAGTAGGAGTAAAAGTGGGTTTCCACACATAAACGAAAGCAAGGCCCAGAAGGATGAGGAGACCCACCCCCACGGTAACGCGATTGAATTCCATCCAAATCAAAACAAAATCCGATTATTTAAGTTGTGCGTTGGCTAAAAAAAAGAAAAAGCGGGCCGATAGACAAGGCACCCCCCTCAATTCTGGATGGCTTGCTCGAGTTTGGGTCGGCGAAAGTTCGCGTAGGGACGGAACTTGGTTTTGGTCCACGCGGTAGGCTGTTTGGCGCGGAGCTTGAACTCCTCTTCTAACAGCTTTAGGCGCAACGCTTCAGTGACTTCGACCTTCATACGACAGGGAACCCCCATTTCAGACTAGGAAATTTTGACCCAAAAACCGAAAATGGCTCAATTCGGCATTTGTCAAAAATCTCAGGGAATATATAGTGGGGGCTTTCTTGTATATAAACATTCCTTATGTAGTGTTTTTGTATTGTTTCCAGGGGGGTCGAACCCGGGAAACCAGAAAGCGACCCCGGGGATTTTAAACCAAGCGCGGCGGGGGATTGTGTATGCAGTCGCTTCGAAACCGAAGGAGAGCGGAAGGCAAAATCAGTAAGCCGGAAGACAAGATTTGGAAGGAGCAATTCGACCAAATGACCAAAGATGACCACTTGGAAAAGCTGCATCTGCTTGGATTGGATGATGAAGAGGCCGAAGAGCTCGTGGTGGATTTTGAGGAAGTAAAAAAAGGGAAAAAAGGAAAAGTATTGCAAGAGTTAGAAGAAGAAGCCAGTAGTAGTGGTATTTCCTCCCGTGAAACCAGCACCGAACCGAGAGGAGATGGGAATGAAATAGAATAGGCACCCGCCAAAGAGAAGGGCACGGGTCCTGACGACGAGCAACACGCACTTTCCCCCAAAAAAACACGCACTATTTTATCCGACAAAAACGTTTCTAAAATGCATGCCTGAAAATGAACGGAATCCCAACCCAGAAAACAACCCACTCAGCCAGTCGGCGCCTGTTCTGCCCCCCCTTTCTGAAATGCCACCAACCGCACCAACGAAAATAGATATCCCCGCCCTCGTGAAGCGATTTCAACAAGAATTAATGGTCACGGGGTATTCGCCGCGAACCCTGAAAATGTATGTGTTGTATGTTCAAAAGTTTTTGGAACACACCCAAAAACACCCCACCCAAATCGGAAAGCAAGACATTGTTTCATTTCTCGCAGAGGCTAAACAGCGAAACAGTTCAAATGCGACGTTGGCATTAATGCACGCCTCTCTCAAGTTTTTTTTGGAGCAACACTGGGGACAAAAAGTAGTGGACGAGGTCAAAATCCCCAAAAAAGCCAAAAAATTGCCGGTCGTACTAAGCATTCCGGAATTGAAAATGGTTTTTAGTCACACCAAACCAGGGAGAAATAGGTTGCTGTTACAATTCATTTATTCGACTGGCGTTCGGGTCAGCGAAGCGATTAAACTCAAAATACAAGAATTGAATTTGGACCAACTTACCGCCAATGTGCGGGGAGGCAAGGGAAATAAAGATAGAGTCGTTGTTTTATCGGTGAAATGGTCGAAAGAGATCCGAAAATACCTAAAGAAGAAAAAAAGTCAGAGTGAATTTGTTTTTTCCAAAAAAAATGGAAAACCCCTTTCGACTGATACGGTCGAACGCATTATTCGCCATGCGGCCAAGAAGGGCGGATTAATGAAGCGCGTCACCCCCCACGTGTTGCGTCATTCTTTCGCCACGCACTTGCTCGAAAGCGGAGAAAATATTCGAAAAATCCAATTGTTGCTGGGTCATGCCAACTTGAGCACGACTTCCATTTACACGCACGTGAGTAAAGAAGAGTTGAAAAAAGTTCAAAGCCCGTTGGACCAACTCTAAAAAATAAGTTATGTATTCAAAAAATACATAATTAGGGTGGGTGGGGCGGGCGCCCCCTCACTTCCACTATCGAACGCGAAAAAAAGCGAAAAACGAAAACAAAAAACAGTTCTAATGCCCAGTGGTAACTGTTG
>CAYJRE010000012.1:0-24988 GCA_964372665.1 uncultured archaeon
GTCGCATTCCAAATCCAGGATGATATACTGAATTTGGTTGGGGAAGAGTTTGCTAAAAAGAAAGGAGTGGGGGAGGATATTCATGAGGGGAAAAGAACGCTCATGGTGCTGCACACACTCAAAAATGCAAGTGAAAATGATAAGAAACGATTGCTGGAAATATTGAATGCGCATCCCAGCGACGAAAAAACCATTTTGGAAGCCATTGAAATAATCAAAAAGCACGGGAGCATCGATTACGCGCGTCAACGAGCCAAAGAATTGGTTGAACAAAGCTGGATCGAAGTCGAAAAAGTGCTGCCCGAAACCGAAGCGAAACGCACGCTGAAAGCGTTTTCCGAATATTTGATTAACCGAAAGGTGTGAAAAAAGCATGGAACTCAAGACCCTGCTCGAAGAAAAAAGAAAAAAAATAGACAGTGAAATGTCTTCCTATTTCGAGAAGAAAAGAAAAGACATCATGGAAGTCAATGGGGATATTGCGGAAGAAAACTATTTAGCCATGCAGAATTACGTGCAAGGAAAAGGAAAACGATTACGGAGCATTTTTGCCCTGCTCGGCTATTATGCGTGCGGAGGAAAGAAAGAGGAAAAAATGATCCTGCCCTCGTTGAGCGTGGAGTTCTTCCACAATGCTTCGCTCATTCTGGACGATGTCATGGACGAAGACAAAGAAAGAAGGGAAATCGTTTCCGCACACGAATTATTGATTACGTGGTTCAAAAAAAAATTTGTCCCAACCAAATACAAGGGACACTTGTTCGCCAATACCGAATCACGCTTCGCGGTAAGCATGAGCGTCATTGCCACGGATATGCTTTTCTCGCTCGGAGCCCAAACTATTTTGGACAGCGAATTTGATGCGGAAAGAAAAATAAAAGCTTTGAGAGCGTATGAAAAGACCTATCGCATGGTGAATTTGGGGCAGATGCTGGATGTATATTACGAGCACCAAAAGAAAATCACCACGAAAGAATACTTGAAAATGGCGTACTTGAAAACGGGAGCATTGATTGGGGGGGCGTTAAAAATAGGGGGAGTCATGGCGAATGCTTCCAACAAGCAATTGATGGCCTTGGATGAGTATGCGAACTACTCGGCTACCACCTTCCAAATCCAGGACGACATTTTGGATGTGACGAAAGGGGCGGAAAAAGGGAGAATGCTGGGAAGCGACTTGCGAAAAGGAAAAACGACCATCCTGATCTTAGAAGCAAGGTCACGATTGGAGAAAGAGGATTGGAAAAAAATAGAAAAAGTGTTGGGAAAAGAAAAGGCATCTCGAAAAGAGGTGGGGAAGGCCATGCACATTTTGCACAAAAAAGGAATTGTGAATTATGCTCAAAAGCTGGCGAAAGAATACAATGAGAAAGGAAAGCGGGCATTGCGCCGGGCCAAACCAAGTTTTTCAAGAGAGAGCCTGCAAATGCTCGATTCTATTTCCGATTATCTGATGGAAAGGAAAAAATAACACTTATGAATTCAGTGAAAGCTGCCTCTGCGTCTCTTCCTTCGTGAAATCGAACTCGTTGAGTGGTTTGACAACAAACGTACAATCCCCGGGCTGTAACGCAGAACAATTGGTTTCGACGGCTTCCACATTGGATTCGAAATACAATGTGAACATGGCCGCAATAATCGCACGATAATAATGATCCGTGGGATGCTTCACTTTTCCCTGCAAGGACTTGGCGAGCGGGGAATGGGAAACCACTACGATGGCACGATGATTCGCCTCATCGATTTCAATGTTTTGGGGGATTCCCCATCCAGAAGCACCGAAAAAGGTCTCGGTTAATTCTAAAAATTTTTGTTTGGTGGCCCCCGCCTTGAATTTGGGCATGAGCCTCTCCAATGTGGATTTCTTGAAGGCGTAATAAATCGTCTTGTTTACGATGGGATCATCGAACTCGGAGAAACCCAGGAGAATATCAATCGGAACGATGGCGAACGGAATATCCAAAACAAAAAAATTGTAGTCTTTGAATTTGAGCTGGGAAGTAAAGATGAACTTGTCGAAAAAATTGTTCAAGACCATGAATGGTCAGGGCTCCTTTTCGTGAAAGGGGGTTGGAGGGAGTATTATCCCCTTCCTCCCACGCAATGGTTCGATCTCGTAAGGCCATACCACCAACGCATTCCCCACGCGCTTGCTCATGAGCTTTTTCTTTTCGACAAGTTTTTTGATGTGATACGTGATGCGCGAAGAAAGCAAACGCTTCTGTTCCCGCGAAACAAGCGTGTGACCTAAAAACTCGGCGATTTCGAGCGAGGAAGTGGGCCAACGCGCATGCGTAACCGCCAGCAATTGCTCTTCCAACGAAGAAAGACGCTTATCCAAGAGGGGAAAAGCAAGCCAAGACTCGGCCGACCAAATCTGGGCCAGGGTGGGGGGTTTCATCTTCACCCCCACACAAGAGTTATATATAAGTCTTTTGGCATGCCCAAAAAAGGGGTTGTAGAAAGGGGGTTTCCCCTTTCCGCCCTATATATTCGACTCGGACAGGGACTCGGCGCCCTCGTCTACGTCATCCAAATCTTGCTGCAAATCGTCTAGATCCTGGCTCGTGATGTCGGACGGGGTGGCACCCGTTCCCCCTGTCAATTGGGAGGCGATATTGGTTGAATCATCCACCGTGGCTCCACCTGTTTTTGGGGTGGTGGGCGGCGCGGATGTTGGCTGTTGCGCACACCCCGAAAGGAGGAGCAAGACTAGCACCGCTACCACTGACAGGATTAATGTGTTGGATTTCATTCGACTTCACCCCCGGTCACGGTTTGCGGTTCTCCAGTCGTGCTGGAATCTTCAATCGGATACAAGGCTATCGCGGCCTCCGTCTCCGCTTCGATTTCCGCTTCGATTTTCGCCTTGTCTTCTGTCGGGACCGCAGCATCCACCGCTGCCGCGACTCCATCAATTGGAACCGTGTCGGCTGCAGCCTGAACAGCACTGGTCGGTGCCACGTCCGCAGTCGGCCTTTCTTTCCGGTCTTTGATGTGGTTGAAGAGCGACACCCAATACCGCAACGCGTTCACGGCGTGCTTAGCATAGACTTTTGTCCGAATCGCGCCCTTGTGCAACTCGCGGCCATTTTCTTTGGTGGGGTCGGCTTTGAACGCACCCAATTTTGCTTTCGTTTGAGCAATGCTCTTGTCCAGCTTTGCTTTCAACTTGGTTGCTTTCTCTTGGATGTTGTCCAAGCGTACAATCACCGAATTCTTGGTATCGCGAGGCAAGCGCTTTTCCAAATCATCCATCCTATTGAGGGCTCTCGTCAATCTGGCCGAGATTGATTCGGCTTTCGTGAGGATTTTCTCCACTTTTTCAATCAAACGTTTAGAATGGTGCTCCCAAATCGTATCATCCGCGTCTTTTTTGTCGGTGTCGGAAACATCGTCATCCGTGCACGCATTTTGGATTTGAGTCAAGATGGCTTTCAGTTTTTCAGCCAATTCGGTGCGGCCTTCTTCTTGTGCGATCTTCCAAACGTATTCAACTCTACGTACGAGTTGGTCGCATTTCTTTTCGATGGAAATAATCTCATCCCGTTCTTTCAGCCGGGTTTCGAGGCGCAGACGGAATTCTTCTTTCCTTTCATCGCGATCGCCGTCGCGTTCCATCGCAATTTTTTCTTTTATTTCTTTTCTATTTCTTTCATCTTTGTTTTTGTAGATGATTTTGACGAGTTTTTCGCTCACATCATCGTCTCCCTTTTCTTTGGTTTTCTTTATGCTCGCTAATTTCTCTTCTATTTTCTGCTGGGCCTTGATCGTGTTGATTGTCTTCCCCTCGTTATCGGAAGAGCCGCTGCCAGAGCCGGTTTCTGCCAACGCAAAACCGCTCAAAGCAACCAAGAGGACCAACACGGCCAACCCGCCTTTATTTAGCGTAATCATCGTTTCACCTCACCTCGTATTCGAGACATAGTATGATTTCCCTAAAGGGGTTAAGGCAAGAAGGAGAACCCTCATATATAAAGATACTTTATATGAGGTTTCCTTGAGGCAAAATCATGTTTTACGCCGTGAGAGAAAATACTCCCGTGAGCTCGTTACCCTTGGATTTGGAGCATATCCATGTCGTGCGACCCCTCTCCACTAAAAAAATGATCGGCATTTTGCAGCGATGCAAACGCCTCAACGAAATCGGGGCGAGTCCCACGATCGAAAAACGGTTCACCCCAAAAACCAAAAAAATGCTCATCGAAAAAGGAATATCGCTCGTTCGCATGCATCGTCCAGGAAGAGCGATTCACGTGGATTTGCAAAAAATCACCCAAATCGTGGATTTGAAAAGAGACTTCTTACCGGTACGTGAAATCAGCGAGCGTACTGGAGTGCCGAAGAGCACGGTCTACTACTTGCTCAAAAAAGCTAAACGGGAAAAGGTGAAGAGTGGAAAAAATGTGATTTATGTTCGCTAAAGAGATTCAGCGTTTGCGAAGGACGGCTTTCTTGTCTTTCTTTCGAACTCGTTCTAAGAGTGCGCGCGTGATTAAATCGATTACCAGGCTTTCTGAAAAATAAGGCGGCACATTCAATTGAGCAGCTTGGCCATGACCTCCACAGACCGCATTATTCTTTTTGGCAAACGGCAAAAGCACTTTCATAGCATCGAATTTTAGCTTTCCATGCGCGCGGGAAGAAACCCTAATCGAAGAAAAAATTCCTTCCGGGGAACGGAACAAACTCAATCCGATATCCGCTCCCAACTGAACGAGATACGTGGAAGAAAGTCCCCCGTGATAAGGGGAATGCGAAACCGCCACCAAATAATCTCCAACTTGAAAAAACTCGGTGCTGCGAAGCGACTTGAGCACGCTCACCCGCGTGGACAACGAATGGGCTGGAAACGCGAGGTCCGCCAAATCCTCGTACTTTTTATTGCTTTTTTTCACCAAAAAATCCATGACACCAAAGGTTTCCGTGTTCGCCACCGAAAAACGAGCTGAGTCGGCTATGATGGCGACGGCCAATGCCGTCGAAACCGGCTTCGTGAAATCCGCGTTTAGTTCCATGCCCATTTGGGTGACCATTTGGGCCGTGGCAATCGAGGAAGGGCGGAGCAAATGCAAGGGCTGATTGGGAAACTCGTGCGTGGATAGAGAATGGTGATCGAGAAGGACCACTTTTCCGTTGTAACGCGAGAAAAGGGGAGCCAAATTACCGCACATAAGGGGAGAACGAAAATCAACGCACGCTACAATATCAAAATCGCTTAATCGTTGAATAACAACTTCCTTTCCCGAAAAATGAGAGAAAAAGTTCTGGTGTTCCGGGTTTGGCTCCTCACACAAACCAAAGGTGGTTTGGGCTTTGCCAGAAAAAAAATGCGTGAGGGCGTATGCGGAAGCCAGCGTGTCCCAGTCTGGTCGAGCGTGCGAAAGAAAAACCACTTTTTTCCCTCGAATCGTTCGAAGGAGAATTGCTGTTTCCTTATAAAACGAACCCGGCATTACGCCGAATCCTTTTTGGAGGATATAACCGTTGCGCCTTCCCCCAATATGGGGGCAGCGGCCGCTTTTCCGGCTTGGCTCTCTATTTCGGTTTTTAGCTTATTGAGTTTTTCCACCAAACTCTTTTCTTGTTTATCCAAGGTTTTTACACGTAAAGACTGAGTTTCCTTTAATTCCTCTAGTTCTTTCACCAATTCTTTACGGTCCTTGGCCACGAGAATGTTCCCTGCTGCCTTGTAGGCCTTTTCCTCTTTGGAGTTGGACAATTCTTCTAATGCTTTCGTGAGACCGTTCACCGAAACCTCTAATTGTTGCTTTTGCATGTTTACACTCAACAAGGTTTGGCGCTGGCGCTCAAATTCCACAATTTTTTCTCGAATATCTACCGTACTTTGAATCATTATTTTCATCCTTCCTATTCTAATCCACTCAAATACTCTATCAATTGGGCAAAATTTTTTTTAGAGGCGAGAAAAGCATGCTGATCACGGGCCTCCACCCTAAAGATCACTTTTCTTTCCTTTCGGTCCACGGTTGTTTTGGCTCGGCGTTCATAGGGTGCATTGGTTTCTGGAAGCAATGCCGCAAACACTGCGTGTGCTTCCTCTTCGGAGGAAAAGGTTTTGGAAAAAGTATGGTTTTTCATTTGAATCACTAGGGAATTAGCGCGCCAAAACCCTCTTTTCGACGGGTGCGCGAACCTTGTAAAAAATCTTGTTTCCACAGTTGGGGCAGCGAACCAAGCCCACGGGAAGGGAATCAAACTCTTGCAAACAGCGATTGCACTTGTACATGTCTTATCCCCTCACGCCGCCTCGTGATTTTGAGAAATAGGATTTTCTGATTCCGGTGTTTCCACTTCGGATTTCTTTCTCCGCTCTTTTTTAGAGGGCTGGGTTTGCGTTAATGACTCAATCCGCTCCTCCTCTGATAGCTCAACTGGAATGGGGATGGAAGATGGGGATTTGTGCTCTATCATTTTGGAAACACTTTCCAACTCTTTTGCGGCTAGCAAACCAAAGGCTTTTTGGGAAACCATTTTGGCGATGATCCCTCCACTCAGGGTTTGAGGATAAAAGGCGCCTCCCGCGTACTTGGTGTGACACTTTTTGCAATAAAAAATGCCGGCGGATACTCGCTTCACTTTGAGGAAACCGCACTTGGGACAAGGATGCAGCTTCCGTTGCTTCTGCTCCACCGCCTCGTACCTTTTTTTAACCGATACGCCGTATCGCGCGCCAAAACGAGCCGTGTGACGAGTTTCCTGAACCATGGGGGTGACCCTCTATAAGAGAGAATAAAGGAACAACCCTCCCGAAACTCTTTTAAAACCGGGCCGGGAACCTGCCATCAAACCTTCAATAGTTTTCTCAAACTCTTTCCATTCTTGAGTCCGGTTTCGATGGCTTGCTCCAATTCTTCGTGGGAAAAAGAACCGCTGCCCCCTTTTTGGAAGGCGGTGAGAACGCTTTTCTCGGTACTCGCAAACGAAAATCGTGCTGAAGCCGCTTTCTCTTCTCCCAAATCCGGGTCGGTCAACAATGTGTTGCTAACTTTTGCGGTGGTCGTCAGCAGGGGGTGGTTGGCGAGCTTGAGCATGCCCTCATACTCTCCATATACAAGGTTGTTGTCCTCTATTTTGGGCCAACGCGTATTGTTCAGTGCCACGAGCGCCGCCATCGAGGAGGCATCCAACATGTTTCCATCATCATTCAACGCGTAAATGTCGATGTATAATGAAAGGACTTTTTCTCCTTGCACGAGGCACATCTTTTCCAAATCAATGCAGTGACTCTCTCGAATTCCCCGATCCACAACTCGAGCCAACTCGACTTCGGGCGGGGAGGGAGGACCTACTTCATTCAGGGGGGAAGCCAATGGAGTCATCTCCGCCCCCACGGAAATAGACCCTTCGTTGGGAGAATCCGGATACGGTTCTTGGATCCCGAACTTGGTTCCCGCAATCACGTCGGTTTGGCCTAGCTTTATCCGGGCTGAGCCATTCGCATTTTCCGAAACACGAGTAAGGACATCTATTTTTCGATACTCGTCTGTTCCGCGATTGGATGCGCGTTTTCCTTTCGCAATACTGGTTGCCACACGCGCGCGTCGCAATTCCATCAAAATATCTAATTGTGCCATACTTCTTTCACTCCTGCAAAAACCATTTTTTGTTTTTCCTCATTTTCTTTTGCTATTTTTTCGTTTTCTTGCTTTTTTGTTTTTTGTTATTTGTTTTTCCCCTGGATCTTTTTTTCTTTCTTTATTCGCGGCCTGCATCGTAGGCCTCGTGCTGTTCATCCGCGGGATCCTCCCCGGTCTCGGTTTCTTCCTCTGTGTAATCTCCTTCGTGGAAGGAAAAGGGGTCTTTGACCTTGGCCGAAGCTGTTTCTGAAGGAAGCTCTTCCCCAGTGGAAGGGGAAACATGCATGCTCACTTCTTCCATGCCGGGAATAGGCTCGGGTTTCTTGGATTCGATGCTCTCTTTCAATGCCTTCTTTTGCAACTCGTACACCTTCTCCACGTTTTCCATGGCCAGATTCATGAGTTGCGTGAATTCTTCTCGCGGCAATTCTCCGTCCATTTGGAGCAACACGATTTCTTTGGTGTTGGGGAGGAAGGCAATCGCCATGTCCACCGCATCGGGGGCATCTTCCTCGTGCTTGTTCAAATCCACAATCAAATGACCATCTGCCCTTCCCACCGTGATGCCCGACACTAAGTCCCGCATGGGAATCCCGGCATCCGCCACGGCCACTGAGGCCGCGGTCAAACACGCGATGCGTGTTCCGGCATTGGAATCCAATACTTCTACAAACACATCGATCGCGGTGTTGGGAAATCGCTCCAAAAAGATAGCGCGTTCAAGGGATTCTCCCGAAACCTTGGAGATTTCTATTTCTCTTCGACCCGGTCTGGGATTTTTTCGTTCGGGCACCGAAAAGGCCGCCATCCGATACGTATAACGCACGATGGCACGATACGGGTTGGCTTGGTGCTTGGGTAACACTTCTCTTGGCCCATTCACGGAAACCAACACTTTGTTCTGGCCCCACTCCAAATAACAGGAACCATCCGCATTGGGCAAAACGCCGGCCTTTATTTTGATGTCACGCAAATCCAGGACATTGCGACCATCGATGCGCTTTCCTCTGTTATCCACCCAAAACTCTTTTGAATCGGTTTTGTTTGTTTTTTTTGCTTTGGTTTCTTTTGCCTCTTTGTCTTTCACCATATGTTTATCACCTAAATTCGAATTCTCCTTTTTTGGTTAGTCAAACGTGGGATCCTCGTCTCCACGTACTCGTGAATCGCGACCCGTCCTCTTTCTTCGATCAAAATCGGGTGCAGAGGATGATGGGGGGTTTGACTCATAATTGCTTCCAAACCTCCTGTTTGGACGAAAACCCATTGGACTGGATTGGCTTCCCCCAAAATTGTTTCGACCGCGGTTAAAGCCCGGCCTCCCGCCCCCGTATGGGCGCGGTCCTCGGGAGAAACCTTGCCCACGACTTGGGTAGCGTGGACGAGCGTATCCTCCGCCCATCCTTCCACGAGGGGGGCCATACGAGCTTCTCCCATACCTTGAATCAAACCCTGAATCAAACAAGGATTCATTGGTTGGACCATGAGTTCCGGGAATGCCTGTCCCGGTTTTGGCCGCCAAAAAATGTTGAATATCGCTCGTCAAATTTTCCGCGTGTGCAAATTCTTCCACACGGCGAATGGTTTCCACTGCCAAATTCTCATTTCCTCCGTGAACCCAAATGAGGCCGTTTCTCCCCACCATAATAGAGCTTCCACTCCCATTCTTGATGGCATTCAGCATGGAAGCATTCTTTCCGATGATGCGAGGAACCTTTACCGGGGTAACGGAAATGATTTCTCCATCCTCGAGGGAACGAACCATCGCCAAATCCACCTCATTCATTTCGTTCACCTTCATGATTTTGGCCGAAACCACCTGGCCCATTTTTAATGGGGAACGCAGGTCTTGCTTATTCACAAAACTTGGATAAAACGAGTTGATTTCGATATCATAGCCGGCGAACTTTTCTCCGGAAACCACGCCAATCACCACATCGTTCTCCAATGGAACGTATTTCCCAGCCAGGGGAACCACACTCACCCGGTTTTCCACCTCGTTCTTCAGGCCGAGGACTTCGGAATATATCTTTTCTTCGCGCGAAAAGGTATGCGCACCCAATTGCTTCGGTTCCGTGCTCAATAACTCTCCGGGAACAACTATTTCTTTGCTCATCTTCACTCACTCCTTTCGTTTTTTGATAACCAATTGGTATTTTTCAGGCAATGGGCTTCTCCAGCAGCTTGGTGGTGACTCCCCCATGCGAAACATGATTCAGTTTGTCAAACAATTCCTGCTTCATCCCACCCGGGATTTCCACAACCGCAATCAAACCCCCGTCGTTTTGCCACTCCTGCTTTTTCAATCCAAACTTGTGCAAAACGGTGAGGGCCGGCGAAGCATATTGAGCAGGCACCTTAATCGCCACTTGAATGCGCTCCATGGAAATGGGCAACAATCTTCGAAGTTTGGGAATAATCTCATTCACCTGTTGCATCACATCCTTGAACTCGTCCACTTGGATTTTGGCTTCAGTCATCGCATTCTCAATCCGAATCGGGGGGTGCGGAGACTGGGATTGGGGATTCATCGCATTTCGGGCAATGAAATCCACAATGGCTTTCCGCTTTTCCTCTCGCAATTCTCGTCGTTGCTCCGTGGTTAATTGGACTTCCCCTTCCTGAATGATTTTTTTGGCAATCGTGTTGATATCGGTTGTTCCAAAAACCTTGTTGATCATGGACTCGGATTGGCGCGTTTCCTTTCGCGCATCCGAAAAAACCTCGTCCGTGGCTAACAGATTATCCATGTCGACTTCCTGCCCTCGTTTCAACGCCAGCGCCAATTTGGGGTCGACGAGAATCTCGAAATGGTTTCCCGCGTGCGTGTAGCGGGCAATCACGGTATCCTCGAGCTTCACCATACTGGTATTGCGACCTTCCTGCATTTTTTCCTTTACCTAAAAGGAAATTTTTAACAAATCCCAAAAAAAGTGGGGTTTCCTTTTCAGTCATTTTTACTTTTCAATCATTTTCGTTTTTACTTTTCTTTTGCTGGCATGATTTTTGTCGTATTATTCATTTTCAGTTTTGGTCTTGCCTTTTTCTTCTTTCTTGGATTCCGTCGACTTCCCATCCTTGGATTCGGAAGCGGAAGAAACGGGTGAACGGCCCCCCATGACTGTTTTGAGTTCGTTCTTGTCCATGCGCGCGAATGGCTTATCTTTGTCCACAAAACCAAAATCCGCGCGATCCAAGCTCAATCGTTGATTTTTGGGCAACCCGGCTTCAAGGGCGCCATACACCAACCTAACCGCCTGTTCTCGACTTATGTTGGATTGGTAATTTTTCTCGAAAAACTCCATGGCCTCCTTTCGACCTTGCCCCACGGCCACCGCGACGTATTCGGCCAATGCCCCGCTGGGCTCGGTCTCAAACAGACGCGCACCGGTCTCATCGACGCCCCCAATGATTAAGGATACCCCAAACGGACGAATGCCCCCATATTGGGTCACGATTTGCATGCTCCCCGACAAATCCTTGGCCAGGGTTTCCACGTGAATGGGCTCATCGTAAAACATGATGTTCTCTTGGGATTTGGCACGGGCCCCCTGAACGAGTCTCCGGGCATCTCCCACTAACCCCGCGGAAACCGCAGCGATATGGTCATCAATCTTGAACAATTTTTCAATCGAATCTGGAATCATAAGCTTGCTCGTAATGTTCTTGTCCACGCCGAAAACAACGCCATTCTTGTACACGCACGCCGCGCCCGTTGTTCCTTGCTGGACGATTTTGGACGCATACTCGACTTGGTATAATCGTCCATCCGGACTAAACATAGTCGCAGAACGATCATACGCGGCAATCTTCGAAGAACCGGGATACAAGGCCAATCAACCTCCCAACCAAAACCCATTTCTCTCTCTTATATAAGGAAAAGAGGCCGGATTAGTTTAAAAAGGTCTCATATCCCCTCGCGAAAAGCCAATTTAATGGAACGAAAATTTACCCCGCCATCCCCTGAAAAACCGGTTTTAATTTCTTCAAGCTCCCGCTCGTTAAACGTGTGCGGAGGACGGCTTTCTTCCCTTGGAAAGAAGAAAACAAAATCAATGCGGAAATGATGGAATCTTTGGACGTGTGGGCGCAGCGCAGAATCCCCAATCCCCCTTTTTCATCGAAAACAATCAGTTTGACCCGATGCTCGGGCAAGCCAAGCGTACCAAAGCATTGCACGAGGTGTTGATTCAAAGTCTTCTCGAATTCACCCTTTGGAATCTTGGGAATTCCTTCCACGGAAACCTGAAACAAAATATACCTTTTTTTCCCCCGCATGCTTAATGGAATCGTCGAGACAAACTTCTTTTCTTGAGCCATTCGATTATCACGCCAACCTCGAATTTATATGACCCATTCCAACGAAAAGGATTTTACCCCCAAATAGCCCGCCAACGCGCTTTTTTCTCGTTTGTTCAACCCTTCATTTTTCGATTGGGCAAAACTAGCTATTCCAAATGGAACACGGGATTTTTCCAGGAGTTTGGAGAGCTTGCGGTACTCTTGAATGGCATACACATCGCTTTTTTGAAACGCGTTTTGAAAATGCGCAAAGGAAAAAACAACCGATTTACCCTCCTCCTTAGCCTTCTGCATCCAACCAAAATCGATGATGGGTTTGTTTTTTTCAGAGGTTACCAAAACCATTTTTACTCCATTCAACTTTAACACATCAAACGCGGATTGCAGGGAATGGATATGCAACAGTACTGGGATTTTGTCGGAGGCACAGCGCTGGATTTCCGCAGGATCAAAACTCGAAAGAAAAACAATTTTTTGGTGCTGAATAAACGAATAATTCTTGGATTCCTCCAACGAAGAAAATAAGACCCCTACTGGATTCGCTTGCGAGGAAACGGCAGAAGGGTAAACCAAATCGTGAACAGCCGAATGCATGATACCCAAAATGAGGATAACGTGGTTGTTTATTTGAGTTTACTTTCCTCGCCTCTTATTGGCACGCAAGCTGGGCCTGACTCTTTCGGTTCCCCTTGCACCAGCCGGGTTTCCTAATCCCCTATTCTTTTGTCCCGCGCTGGTTTTTCCGCGGTACACCCTTCCAGAATGTTGCGGCTCGGCGATCCAATTCAAATCCTTGTCCGCGAGAACGCCGGGATTGTATGGGTCGACCAGAATGACTTCGAAATAATGCATCTTTCCGTCTGCACCCACCTTGTACGAGTTCAACACTTCCAAATTAGGAAAGCGTTTCTGGGCCCGCTCCTCGGCCATGACCTGAATGTTCTTTCTCCGCGTCATCTTCCGAATACCCATTCGCTTGGGTTTCCGACCCCTTCGTGGCCGTAAAAACATGCCCCCACCCCTCCGAATGCGAACCCGCGCAACAATTATTCCCGGCTTGGCTTTGTACCCCAATGCTTTGGCGCGAGAAATATTGAAGGGCTTCTCGACCTTTACCACGGCTTCCGGCGTGCTTCGATAATCCATCATACGTTGGCGAAAAAACAGCCCGTAATCCAAGTCGTGATCCCTGTCCTCGGAACGGGACCATTCTTTTTGAATAATGGATTGGAATTGCTTCGAAAATGACATAGACAATGCCTGCGGATACCCAAAACGGGGTGAAAACAATTAAAAACGAACGCGTGAGGCGGGAAAGGGAAGACTCTACGCGTATCCCGAATACGGGGCATTCATGTTAAACCCTGCTTTGGGGGATTGACCGGAATTTCCGACCGAGTCCAAGGCTGTCGCATAATAGGAATGGGCCCCCACCTGCAGTTGGGACGTGGAATAAAAACAATTGGAAATCTTCACCTTTTGCTCACAGGTTTTGACCAAGACATCATCCAAATACAATTCTACTTTTTCGACACTGGACTCGTCTGAGGATTGCGCGTTAATCGTAATCGCGTTCCCCACCAAAACAGTTTGAGGTTGATGCGAAAGCACAATCTTCGGAGGCAACGTATCTACACTCGGAAGAGTAGTCTCCACATCCAACACATACGCGCCACTGCTGGGTTGCGCGGATTGATCCCCATTCTGAGTGAAACGCTTAACGACATACTCCAGCTTTCCGACCGCTGCCTTTTCCCACGTAAAGGAGCAGGGTGAATCATAACACTGTTTGATTTTCCAATTCCCAAATTGCCTCACCCAAATCTCAAACCAAAACTCACTCGACCAGTCCGGCGTAGCAAACTCGGGGGCAAGGGAGACTGAAAACGTGACATTGTTTCCCGCAGTCGGGTCGGTGGGAGAGGTTTCCACCGTGAAATACTCGACATCGGAAGAAGAAGTTGAAGAACCACTCGAAGAAGGTGGTTTGGGTGGGTTGGGTTGATTTTCCGTTTGAATGGAAGGGGCATTCAATCCCAATTCCGGAAAAACAAAATAGATCAACGAAACCATTACGATAAGGAGGACCAGTACTTTCACCACCTTCAAAAAACCCCACGGAGAATCCTTCTCACTCCCAGGCTTTTCCGTAATCTTGAAGAAGGAATCATCACTCATACGTTATTCCACCATGCCCTTTGAGAAAAAAGGGATTATTAAATGGCGAGGGCAAAAAGGGGCTATTCCCCACGATCTAAGATGTGACCGTAAACGACAATGGCTCGGATTGGCCGGCATTTCCATACGTGTCGGTAGCGGTCGCGTAATACTCATACGTTCCGATTCCCGGATTGGTCATGATGTATCCGCACTGCGCAATTTTCACCTTTTGGGGACACGTTTTCTTCAATTCATTATTGACATAAATGTCCACTCCCTCGATGCCCGAAACATCGCTCACGGAAGCCGTGATGCTCACACTATTCCCCGCATGCGGATTCACAGGTTCGTGAAAAACCACAATCTTGGGTGGTATCGTGTCGCCTGTTTTTACGGCCGGCAACACTTGCAACGTGTACGATTCGGTTACCGGTCTCGCGATGACGCGACCGTCGTTCAAGTAAAGCTTGGACAAATAATAATGGGTTCCCGCAGCCGCTGATTGAACAGTGTATGAGCATGGGGAAGAATCGCAACGCGTGATTTTCCAATTCCCAAACTGCTTCCACCAAACCTCAACCCGATCCAAGTCATCGGCGTATTGGACCTCTGCGGTGAATGTAATGGGTGTTCCGGCTGTGGGCGAGGAGCCCGCATCATGCGTAATATTAATCGTCGGCTCTACCGGCAAAGCGGTTGGGGGAGTGATATTGTTGGAGGGGGGAACATACACCGGGTTTGAGGGAGGAAGATTCGATCCCGGCTGGTTGGATAACCCCGTCATGATAAAAACCAAAACGACTAACGCAACCACAACCACCACGGGCATCCGCCAAGCGGCAGGGATAAAGGATAAGGGATCTTGACTACCTTCTGGCATAAACAGGGGTATCCGGCCAGAGTATATAATATTTTGCAGGACAGGGGGCTTGTTGCAATCCTTCAAATGAAGGGGTAACCCGATTTCAATAAGCCAATACCTGTCGTTTATTTTTCATTTTTAGGCTCTTTATAAAAGAACGCAACAGAGCCCAGGGTAAGGGTCTTTAGCCCCTTTTTTTAATCAAATCCCGGGAAAAGATACTACTCCGATGACCCAAACCTGCCAACGCTGCATGCGCGAAGCCACTATACACTTGCCCTATGGCCCCCACCATTTTTGTCAAGAACACTTTGAATACTTTTTCGAACACCGCGTCCGAAACACGACACGCATCCACAAATTTTTCGAAGAAGGAGAAAAAATCGCGATTGCGTGCTCGGGAGGGAAAGACTCAGTGGTGGCACTCAACCTAATCCGAAAAATCATGCCCCGGCACGAAATCATCGGAATCAGCATCGATGAAGGCATACCCGGATACCGCGACAACGCCATTGAGGAAGCGATAAAAAATTACAGAACACTGGACATCGACTACAAAATAATAAAATACAAAGAAGAGATTGACCACTCCATGCAGGAAATCGTACAGAAAACGCACGTGAACCGATGGAAAGAAAACTCGTGCACCTTTTGCGGCGTTTTCCGAAGAAAATACATCAACCAAACCGCGCTCGAAATGGGAGCAGACAAACTGGTTACGGGACACAACCTGGATGATGAAGCCCAAAGCGTGTGCATGAATCTCTTTACGGACAATTTGGAAAAACTCGTACGCATGGGACCCAAAATCCAAACGCACAACAACGAAAAAATGAAAGGGTGGGTGCCACGAGTAAAACCACTGTATAATTCCCCCGAAGAAGAAGTCGAATTGTTCGCACAGATTAAAAAATACCCCCATTACAACGACAAATGCTGCCCCTTCTCGCACGGAGCGGACCGGAACATTTACCGCTTGATGCTGGACCAAATGGAAATGAAAAAACCAGGAACCAAAAACAGCATCATCAAAAGTTTTTTGCGGATGAAACCCTATTTGGAAAAAATGCCCTCCCAGACCGAATTGAAAGTGTGTCTGACGTGCGGAGATTTGAGCTCGCAAAACGTATGCCAAGCCTGCAAATACGAAGAACGAATACGAAATGGGAAAGACTTGCCTCAACTCTTGACGCCGGAACAAATCAACGTACTCGGAAAAAATAAAACCTCGCCCACCAGCAACGGGTTACCTATTTTCAACGGATGAAAGAATGGAGCAGGAAGAAAAAAAAGCACTATGTTTCTGCCACAGCCATTATTGTCAAAGAAGGAAAATACTTAATCGCTCAACGATCCCCCCGCGAAAAAGCATTTCCGAACAAGTGGACTGTTCCCGGAGGAAAATTAGAAATAAAGGATTACATTCACCGATCCCCGGATGCGGGGGGGATTATGGTATAATGTTCTCGAAGACCTTGTTCGGAGAGAAGTGAAAGAAGAGGTGAATTTGGAAATAGAAAACATCCGCTACGTCACAAGCATCACCTTTATTCGCCCGGACAAAATTCCTGGACTCATTGTGAGCTTCATGGCGCAACATGCGGGAGGGGAAGTAAAATTAGAGGAGAGTATGGTTGCCCACGCCTGGGTTTCTTTGGAAGAAGCGAAAGGGTACGATTTGATTGAGGGAATATACGATGAATTGCGCATGGCTGACTATTATTTGAAAACGGGTAAAATTGAAGCGTGGAAGAAAGAATGAAAAATTTTCCATATATTTAAATATCGCACTATTCACTTTGTTTTTCATGTCCAAAAAACTGGAAGACCGGGATATTTCCGTGAATGAGATTCACAGGCTCATGCGTGCGCACCCTGAAATCGATTGGAAGAAAATCATCACCCAAATCATCCAGCGGGAAGGGCTTTCGAGAGAAAAAGAGAAGGAACTCTGGATGGCTCATGCCCACCGCCACGCGGTCGAAACAGGGTGGAGTGAAGCGCATGAACTATTCGAATTTTGAACAAGGGCAAATCATCATCGCCCCCATCTCCTTCTCCAACCAAATTGGGGCTAAAATAAGACCCGCTCTCGTGATGAGCATGAAAAAATACAACCAAAATTCAGACGATATCGTTGTGTTCAAAGTCACCAGCAAAGGAGGAGATTACCCTTTTGATATCTCATTAAAAGAATCCGACGTGAACGAAGGAAAACTAAAATATGAAAGCAGCATCCAAGTCGATTTCCCGGTTGTAATCGAAAAAAGAAGCATCACCGGAAAAATCGGAAAAATTCCGCCTGAAAAACTTTCCGAAGTCAAGCAGAAAATGCGCGAATTCTACGAATTATAGGCCTACTGCGCCAACCAGACAATTTGCCTTATATGCGTTATTCTGCCCACTTTGAATATTGGGCCCGTTGCCGTATCGCCGCTTCCGATGGCCGGAATCCGCCGGCCGCCCGGATTTTGATGAACCTTTTTACAAAAGGTTCCGGCGGGGCCGGGAGCAGGGATATTGTTATAACAATACCCCAGATGAACTATTTTCATCAACATTTTTTGCCTAAGCAAAAAAGGTTGGGCCCGTTGTCTATCGGTTAGGATGCCACCTTGACATGGTGGAGGGGGCAGTTCGACTCTGCCCGGGCCTATCGGGGATTTGCCAAAATCCCCAAGCCCTTCTTTTTGGCCAAGCTTTTTCATCGAAAAAGGTTGCGACCCTCTGCCCGGGCCTATTCACGGGGATATCTTCAATATGATCGAAAATAGGGAATTATACAAGGGTGCTGCAGCAGATTATGCAAAATATCGGCCCTCTTATCCAAAAGTATTTTTTGAAAAAGTCGCAGACCACTATAAACTAACTGGAAAAGGACGCCTTCTCGACAGTGGGTGCGGGACAGGGCGGCTCACGCTACCATTGTCAAGATATTTCGAATTCGCAATAGGATTGGACTCTGAAAAGGAAATGCTTGAAGTCGCAAAAGAAGAGGCTGAAAAAGGGGGGATAAAAAACATCGAGTGGGTGTGGGGAAAAGCGGAAAATTTTGAAACAGAAAAATCATTCCGCCTCGTGAAACTCCCACGCCTAAAGGCGTGGGCTTCTTCCGGGATTGCTTTGAAAAAACGCAATAATCATTGCGACGCCTTTACCCCTGCCTTCAAGGCAGGGGCTTCGGGCGTGGGAGTTTCAGTGACGTTTGGATCCTGTCTCCATTGGATGGAACAAGAAAAAGTGCTGGAGAAAGCCTATCGCATTCTTGAAAAAGACGGGGGGCTGGTCATAGTGAGCGATTATGTCTCTTTATGGAAAGAAGGCGAAACCGAAAAATGAAAAATAATTACCAAAAAAACGATCCAGAAATACTTAGGAGAAAGAAGGCGGGCCGGAAATACCTTATTCGTCAAACCCCGCGGCAAATACGAAGATTTGCTGGAAAAATTACCCTTTCAAACAGTTGAACCATTTGTTCACGAATATGGTCGAAAATGGACCCTTGACCAGTTTGTTGGCTTTTTATTTTCAAACTCATTCGCTTCCCGCCAATTGTTTTTGGATAAAGCAAACGATTTCGAGTCAGAATTGAGAAGAGAACTACTCGAAGTCGAGCCAACAGGGATATTTTACGAAACGGTCAAATTGCAGGCTTTTTTAGCACGGAAATAACCCGCACCCTTTTATTGCCGAAATTTTCCATTTCCATCGAACATGCCCAACACGCAGGCCATTTTGGATAACATCCGGAAGCTCATGGATATGGGTCTGAGCGGGAAAGATTTGCTCAGCGAAATGCAAAACATGGGAATCCCAAGACCACAAGCGGAAAGATGGGTTCGAGAAGCCGCGAGAGAAGAACGAGTGGCCACGAGCGTCTCCCCGGCCGAAATCTACAACGCCCCATCCCCAATGGAAGAAAAATTACCATCCCAACCGCAATTGCCTAAAATCGAACCCCGAGCCCGAACCAAGCAAACATTTGCCCAGGAAGCCGCTGCCACGCAAGAGGTCCCACAACCGCCCAAAGTCAACCCACCGCCTGAAGTCAAACTCCCTGCCAAAGACACTATCACCGAAAAACTCTGGGAAAAAGGAATCCTTACCGCGGTGGATGCCAAGCTCGAAAAGATGGAGCAATTGAAAAAAAACATCGACCGCGTGATTGAGAACAAAGTGGATGAGCATTACGAAGAAATGGAAAAAAAAATGGAAGCCTTGTTTGACGCGCAGCGCGAATTGTTACGGATGAAAATGGACGGGCAAATCGCCTCCAAAGTGAAGGAAGTGGATGACATCATTTCCCAAAAAATAGAGGAAATGAGGCAATTGAATTTATCGACGAAAGAAGACTTGCAGCGCGCCAAAGGACAAAAAATAGTGATGCAGGATATCATGACGGACATCCAACAAAAAATAGGGACGCTGGACGACACCAAACGAATCATTTCAACGGATGTGCACCGGAAACTCGAGGAACTGGAGGAGAAAACCAACCGCATGCTGGATACGACAGAGGAACGAATTCAGCGCGTGGAAGAAAGGGCCACAAAAACGTTGGAATTGGAAGAAAAAATAACTCAGGGATTAACCGAGCAAATCCAAAACCAAGCCAACCAAATACTCGAAGAACGAATCAAGGACCTGCGCGGGGAGTTGAAGAAAGAAATCATCGAACTCAAAAAACTGGGGTCGGAATTGACATCCAAAGACATTCAGCAAATATTGCAAGAGTTCAAGGAATTGAACGCGCAAATGCAGCAAACCAAATTAGAGATAGACGCAATGGTAGAGCACAAGGCCAGGGAAATGGATTCCATGATGGAAAAGAAAATGCTTTCGATGGACAAGATAGTGAACATCAAAATGGAAACCATCGTGAATACGAAAGAAAAGGACTTCTTTCAGAAAATAGAAAACCAAGCCCAAGAGATTGCCCAAACAAAGCGAGAATTGGCCCAAAAACTGATCGAAGCTGAAACCATCATGCAAAACGTGAATATGTTCGAAAAACAATTCGTGGAAAACCTCAAGAAAACCAACATGGAACGAGAAGACCAAGCCAAACAATTCAAGCAAAAACTAACCGAGTTCGAGGCGAAGGCCGACGAAAAAATTCAACTCATGGAAACCAAGCAACGCCAATTGGATGTGGTGGTGGGCCAGTTATCTAGACTCGTAAATCAGTGGATGGAGCAACGTGTCGTTGGGGGAAACACGGGAATTCGCGAAGCCATCCCGCCGAGCATATCCGCAGCCCCTGAAATACATAAAGAAACAAAACTGAATGAAAAAAAAACCGAAGAAGAGCCCCGCTCCAAAAAAGAGAAGCGGAACCGAATCTCCGAATTTTTCAAGAAATAAGGAAAATAAAAAAAGGGGGAGAAAGGGGCATGAGGGGGAAGATTGAGACGGCCACCCTTTTCTCGACACCTTTTTTGCTGGCTCAACACGTTTTTTCAGTCGTAGACCTTGAATTGGGCCTCGTATACAGCACCCGTGTCATAGGTTAAGCGCACCGAATCACTGTCATAGGTCCCCCAAAACGTGTGATGATTCTGCAACCCCACTAACACGCCGTTGGCGCCTATCATGAGGAAGCGTTTATCGTACACCGTGGAAAATCCTCGGCCGTACCAGAAATTATCCATGCTTCCCTTTTCCGCGGTGAATTTTCCGATCGCCACAAAGTCTTGTTCAAGATTCACCATGACAAACTTGTGTCGCTGCCAAGGCTCTGCGCTGTCTTTGGTTTTGGATTCCTTCCACTTCGACAAGAGCATGTTCTTTTGTTCCACGCTTAAACCAGAGGCATTAATCAGGCGTTCCACGCTCCACCCTTGAAATTGGGATTCGTCATTCTTCCGCTTCTCGCGGAATTCCTTAATGACCTGCTTCAACTCCTTAATGATGGATTTGGCTTCGTCTTTCTTCTCTTTCGACATCACCTTTAGTTGCGCGTTGACATTCGCTAAAACAGATGCTCTCGAGGCCACGAAAACCTTGTCTTCGGCTTTCTCTTTTTTCTCGACTTTTACCTCGGTGTGATAGGATTGAATTCCTGGTACCCGTGTCACGGTGACTCCATCGCTGGCCAAGTCGGCTTTACTCTCTCCATTCGCGGTTATTCCAGAATGGGTAATCGCCGAAATATCCACTGCGCCCACCGCGCTCCCAAACAATACCCCGACTAAAACCAGGGCCAGTATTCCAAATACATTCGTATTCATACAACAACCTCCCCATTGGGCCGAATCATCTGCCAACCCAATAATTATTGGTTGAACACACCACCCTCTGCTAAGCTTGTTTAAATGAAAAATTGCTGGAAAGTTTCAAGTAAAGCATTCGTAAAGTTTCGAAAAAGAAACGAAAAACGGAAAACGAGGCCAGCTCCTCGACGGGCTTTTTATAAAACATTCTGACCCGCCTTTCATTTATCAGCAGGGTATGGGTACCCGATAAGGCACCCTAACTCTTTTTTGATCAATCTTTTTTTATAAAAAAAAGGGTTGGGCGCTTGGCGCAACGGTAGCGCGCTTCCATGGCATGGAAGAGGTTGGGGGTTCAAATCCCCCAGCGTCCATGGCCAGTTTCGGCTGGCCACTGCGAACTTGGAGGGGTAGCTTCGCTACCCCTCGGCCTGCCCTTTTCTTTTTGACCGGGCGCGACTTTTCTTTGACCTTTTAGGAAAAGGTCAATCAAAATTTTGATGAAACTTTTTCCAAAAGTTTCTTCTCAAAAGAAAAAGGGGTGCGTTCCCGAATCCCCCAGCGTCCACTAAGCACAATTATTTGATCATGGGTTTGAGAATTCTTTCCACTTCTTCCAACACTTGCTCTTTTGTTTTGTCTTGAATTTGAATTAAATGGTTGGCCCATTTTTTTGAAGGAGATACATATCTTTTGTGCATCGGTTCTAGGATTTTTTCAAAATACTCTTGTCCATTTGCGAGAGCCTTAGCTGTTCGCCGCTTCAGACTTTCTTCAAACAGAATACTCAGAAAAATGGAAGTATCCAATATATTACGTACTTCTTTTTTATGCAAAAGTAAGAATCATTCCACAAGCATAATTGGTTTTGGTGTTATTTTAAGTGGAATTTTTCCTTTCGTTCGATAATTTGGATTGTGCCGTTCACTTTTAGTCTGTACTACAATACTTTCTCCTTTTTTTAGCGTTTTTATGTCCTTAATAAACTGATCAAAGTCCAGCGCCTTCGGGGAGTCCAAGTTAATCAATCCTTTCAATTTGGGAATTTCCTCTTTTCTCTTGAAATAATCATCCAAATGCAGAATACCAACTTTTCCAGGATATTTATCTTCTAATGCAAAACAAAGGGAACTCTTTCCTGACCCGGTACCACCCGCAATTCCAACGAAAAAAGGTTTATCGTTTTTCATCTGATAAAAACCGCTTTGTCATTTTAATAAATTCTTCTACACTTCCATCAAAATGAATGCTAGGGCGAAATCAGTAGTATATTATCCCCGCGCAGAATGACTTTTCCGTATTTGGTTTTGGGTTGGCCGTTTTCCAGGCTTTCCGCGTTTTCCAAAACAATGTTCATGTGCACGTCAAAGGCTTTTAGCACGCCGCGAAACTGAAGGGTGCCTTTCAGTTCCACCAACACGTTTTTGTTGATGGACTCGCTCAGCATGTCGAATGGACGGGAAGCTTGGGTGTTATTGGTCATTTTCATTTTCCTCCTGAAAAAACAATTATTAGTCCACGCGCATCTCTTCCATCCCTCTTCCACCGGACTGACCTGTTTTCTTTCCGCCGCCAAATAAGCGGGCAAAGAAACCCATTATGGCCGAAAATAGGCCGGCGGATCTTTTCTCTTCCAATTGCACGGGCAAACCGGCTAATCGCGCGGCGAGCTTTTGGATTTCAATACTAGACTTGGCTTGGGGATTACGCAGTATGACCGGCATCGATTTCTCTCGCACGAAGGAAGGTCTCATCTCATCATCATAGGGAATACTCGCATATACGGGCAACTCCATCATCCGAGAAACCTCTTCCTTCCCAATTTCGCCTTTTTCATAGCGAACCATGTTCAATACCACTCCAACGGGTTTGCTTCCCAATCGCTGCGCCACAATCTTGGTTTTCAACACGTCTGCCACGCTCGGAGAATCCGGGGTCGCGACCAACAAACACTCTTCCGTTGCTGCAATGCTTGCGAGCACGCTTTTTTCAATTCCAGCGGGGCCATCCAACAACACAAAATCAAACTTGTGTTGAATGTTTTTGATAACCGTTGCGAGCCGATCTGCATCTACCCTACGATAGTTTTCCAAACTCAGACCCGAAGGAATCAGTTTCAAACCCGCCGGACCATCGTAAATCGAGTCCTGTACATTTGCTTCCCCCAACAACACATCATGCAACGTGATGGGAGAAGACTGCATGCCCAGCATCAACGAAAGATTGGCCATTGCAATATCGGCATCCACCAAACAAACCGAAATTCCCCGCTGCGCAAGGGCAATGCCGAGGTTTCCACAGAGCGTGGTATTGGAAAGGATGATTCCGGACGCGTGCTCAAAATGACCGCCGTACTCGGTGACTTGAAAATCGTAGACGTGCGGATGATTATATTCCATCCTTTTCACTTCATCCACGCGGCGGAATTCGACATTGCCTTGAAGCATTTGCTCTAACCACGAAATCAAGGGGTGTTGGATGTTCAGCTCATTGTAAACAGATAAATAGCGTCTTACCGTTGATTTGGGCAAGGCGCAGTATCCCCACTCATACTCATACACCATTTGCTTTGTGCAGCCAAGTTTTTTACCCAGTTGCAACCCTGTTAAACCGGATTCCTCTCGGATTTGTTTGAGCAGTTTACCCACAGGATATACATCAATATTCGTATTCTCGTCGACGGGCGATTGTAATTGATCAAATAAACGATCCGCTTTTTCTTTATTCGTAAAACTGATGTAATCCGCATATCGGCGGGCATTTTCTCCCGTGATATATAATCGCCAATAGGGTTGCTTTTCCGTCATTTTTCCGTTCGTGGCCATTTTGTAGGTCAATTGTATCTGTGTAGAGATTCCGAATCGGTTTCGTAACAATGATGCCACTTGGAATGCGAGCTTTTTGGATTTAGTATCGTATTCGATTTCTCGACGACCAATATTCACGGTACCGCCCGTGTCAAACAATCCACGGATAAAGGCAGCAATGGATGGGTTATTTGAATTAAATAACGCAGTTGGAACTTCTTTTTCTCCCGCAAGAGCTATTTTGACCCCATACTTCTCAAATAGAGAACGAATCTTTTCTTTTTTATGAAAGCGAAATGCGAGCGCATTTCTATCTGGCCTTTCATGATACTCTCCGAAAACCCTCATAAAAGAATCACGAATATTGTCAGCCATATCCCCAGGGGCCGACCAAACCGAAACACTATTACTACGCATGTTTCCATCGCCAATTAGATAACCTAACCATGTCGCGATGTGAATAGGAACGCCTTCATCGTTTTCGATATCATAATTACGTTTGGACAAGAGCAAATAATCTTTCTTTGAAACTATTTCATCCGCACGCACCTTCTGCAATTTTCCTTGACGCATGATAATGAATTGGTGTTCGGGAGTAACCGAGACGTTTCCCGCCGCACAGCCAATGGTGAGAAGATTTTTGGGGGCGGGTTTTCGCATCAACGCAAACGGCTTATTTTGAAAATGGGCCACTTTCTGATTTTCTTCCGAAAACAAAAAAGAATTTAGTTTCAATCCCGCTGGAGAATCAACCACTTCAAAGATTTCTTCAGAACCATCCACTAGTTTAACAGCTACTTTTTTCACTGCTTGAGGATTTTTCTCAATGAGGAAATCGATGTAGGGGCCGATTTGAATGGCATCCCCGTTCGATAAAGAAATGTATTCGTCATAGGATTGACTCTTTCCAACCCCGCCCTTCCCCGAAACAATCGTTATACTGCGACCCATACCTTTTCACCGAAACCTGTACGGAATACTCCCTAAATAGGCTTTAGGCATTTAAATGGACGCGTGACACTCCCACGCCTAAAGGCGTGGGCT
>CAYJRE010000013.1:0-24697 GCA_964372665.1 uncultured archaeon
CCATATCGCAAGGGTGGAGTCATCCGGTTCCTGGTATCTTCACTGAAAAATCCTTCCAATTCCTCCCTTCACGCATGAGAAGCATCACGGATGACCAACACATCTTCTTTCCAAGGCGGATTTTTTGGAACGCGGCGTTGCTGGAGCAATCGCATCATGTTTTTCAAAAAATCAATGATCGTGGGAAACAATCTCACCGAGCTATTCGAACGTTCTTCCCACGTCACGGGAATCTCTACAATCTTCAACCCGTGACGCTCGGCTAGGAACAACAATTCGGTTTCGAAAAAGAACCATGAATCCTGGACTTTCGAAATAATAGGGAGGCAACGCTTCCGTTTAAAGGCCTTAAACCCGCACTGGGGATCGGCGAAGGAAACGCGAAGGACATACTTCAATAGGAGATGAGTATAGACTTTTGAAACAAACAACCGAACCAAATCCCTTGAAATTTTTGAATCGGAATGATACCGCGATCCCGTGCTCACATCCGCGCCGTTTCGGACCGTTTCGATGAGGGAAGGCAAGCCGGTTATACTCGTGGCGAGGTCCGCATCCATGTACGCGACGATGTCTGAATCAGTAGACCTAACATTATTCAAAATAGCATTACCCTTTCCCGGCTTTGACACGGAGGTAATGCGTATATTTTTCCAAGGCTTGACCAACGCCTTCATTTCATCCCATGAAGGAGGCGGAGCCCCATTATATGCGAGCGTGACGCGCGGTTTCACAAACGTCAGCTTCTCGTCCACCGTCCTCATGATGATAGGCAAATTTTTCCGGACATCTTCCACATTCCCCGAATACATGGCAATTAAAATATCGAGTGCAGGCTTTTGTTTGGGCATACCAACGTATTGGTTACCCATGAGACGGGTTAAAAATCCAACTATGACCAAAACAAAAAAAGTCTTCATGACCGGGGCAACTGGGGAAATCGGCCAACACATCCTGCCATTGTTAGCAACACGCCATTCAATTCTTGCACTTTCCAGAAAAGTCCCCCCGCACCCGATTTCAAACGTGAAATGGGTCAATGGGGATTTGGAAGATACTGAATCCTACCAAACCAAACTACGCGGCGTAACCACACTCATCCATATGGCCGCGCAAACCAAAAAGGACGGGAAAGAGGATTACGAAAAGACGAACGTCGAAGATACGATGCGATTGCTGGAAGCCGCACAGAAAAAGGGCGTCAAAAACGCAATCGTTTTCAGCAGCGCTTCCGTTACTCAAGAATATTTGTCTCCGTATGCCAAATCAAAAAAAAAGATGGAACAGAAAATACGCGAAACTGACTTTCCGTGTGCAATCCTGAGGCCCACCATCGTGTACGGAAAAAACTCGCGCTACATCGCCTTGTTTTCGAGGTTGTCCACGCTCCCGTTTCCATTCATGACACTTCCCAACTCAGGAAAAGCCGACCTGCGACCGGTGCACGTGGACGATGCGGGAAAAGCAGTGCTCGCGCTGCTGGGCAAACCCATTTCGGAAACGAAAACATATGGCATCTGCCCCGAGACCCCTTTCACATTCCGGCAAATCGTCGAATTGGCCTCATCCATCTACCACACGACCAAAATCAATCTGTCCGTCCCCCATTTTCCATTCGTCGGGGCAGCCCGCTTTTTGGAACAAATAGGGATAATGCCCCCCCAACCGCTTGTTTCATGGGCATGTGCCGGCTTTTCCTACCGCGTGAATCCACGGCCTTTTATAACCGACTATCGCATTCGTTTTCAGTCGTCCCACGAGGGATTACGAGCATGCTTCACGCACTGGAAAAAAACGCATTGACCCTTTTCATGGACTCATTCGCCCTTTTTTTGGGTGCGTGGGTCATCCTCTCTGTTTTTTTGGGTTACACCATTGGGACAAACCCCTTTTTGGTGATTTTTCTTTCGTTCGCATTCGTATTCGTTTTAGGGAAGGCACGGAAAAATTTTACAGGGAGAGAAATGAAGGGAAATGAAAACAATACTATTTTTTTTTGGACGGGGCTTTTTCTGCTGGCATTATGCTCGCTCGTCTTTTTTGGCATGCAGCAAGGCTTTGATTTGAGCGCGGACGCGGCACCTACTTTTGCCTCGCGCCTCATTTATGAAAAAATTCCGCTCACGTATCGCCCCTTTTTCGAGTTGCCCTTTCTGTATCCCCCCGGCTTGCCCAGCCTCATTTCCCAGCTTACTTGGACAACGGTTTCGGATCATCTGCTCGCGTGGATATTCGCTTTAGTCGGGATGCTGCTTTTCCTTTATTATTTCCTGGGGTGGGGGGCCCAGCACGGATTGGAAAAGCGCGCACTCTGGCTGGCTGGCGCATTTTTTTTGGGTGCGAGGCTTCCCTACTTGAGCTTGTGGCGGGGCGAGTATCCCCTGCTAATGGGTTTTGGAATCGGAATGGCGGGCCTCGCGTGGTATGTCCATTCATGGAAGAGGGCCAGTATCTTCCTGGGTGCGGCATTTGCACTCCATCCGTATGCGGGAATCACCATCGGGTTGGGGGTCTTGCTTCAACAATGGGCCGGACCAATGAAAACATGGGAAGGTTGGATGCGCTTTCTCAAAATGGGACTGGTGGCCATTCTGCTGAATGGTCCACTCTTGCTGGTGCAAGGGGGGCTTCTGAGCCAATACTCCACTCGTTCCGCTTTTGCGGGAGCATCTGGTTTAGGCTTGGCGGACATAAGCGGAATGGTTTCGCTTGTAGGACTTATCACGGTACTCTTTTTCATCGGCGGAATTTTTGGAGTCATGCTCCAGCAAAAAAAAGAAGGGGGTAAACCGCTCACCTCTGAAAAAATATTTTGGGCATTTACTTTGATAGGGTTTGGGGGGTATGGAGTCGCATCGTTCTTTCCCTCATTCGTGATTGGGGGAAAGGTACTGGTCTTGGGTACCATGGGACTGGCCCTGCTCGCCGCCCAAATCTGGTCCAGTCAGATAGCAAATGAAAAAAACTGGAAAATCGTCGGGGTTGTCATTTTGGTCGCAAGCATGGGCGTATTATTCAGCTCGAATGACATCCGGCATACCATCCACGGATCGAAGGCCTCGCTCGAAGAAGCAAGTGTTTCGCCTACGCTCGCACAATGGATTCCTGCAGGCTCGACCGTATTGTTTTTGAGTCCAGGAGAAGGGAAGATGGCCCAATATTCCCATACGATTCCCGCAGACGCCGTCACGAGCCACTACTTCTCGTCTGTTCTCCTAAACACGATCCAACACTCCGAAATCGACAAAATAAAAGAATCAAGCCGGCGCTCGAACGAA
Source organism: uncultured archaeon (assembly GCA_964372665.1). Taxonomy (GTDB): domain Archaea; phylum Iainarchaeota; class Iainarchaeia; order Iainarchaeales; family VGJJ01; genus VGJJ01. The sequence goes on from CAYJRE010000013.1 coordinate 3,279, forward strand.
ATCCGCGAAAGCCAATGCGTGGAATGCGTCCAGGAAATGGACGTTGATTACGTCGTCGTGAACACCCGCGTTTTTCCACCCATTCCATTTCTGGAAAAAATAGGGAAAACAGGGGCATTCGTCGTGTACGCCAAATGATCGTTTATTCTTTTTTAATGAACGAAAAACCTTTCCGCCAATCAGCCCATTTCCCTTTGAGGGGAAACGGTTGTCGGTTGAAAAAGTAGGAACCCAAAACAAAACTAGGAATGTACCCAAATGCAAAGTACAGCAACGAAAAAAGCACCGCGTTTTCAGGGGGAATTGAATAGGCACCCAGCACAATCACGGCGGCTACTTCGCGCGTTCCTAATCCAGCGACCCCGAAAGGAATTATTTCGATTAACGCGAGGACTGGAACTACCAGCAAGGCAACCTGCCAATCCAATTGAATCCGAGCTCCTTGCATAAGGAAAAAGCCAAAGGTTATGGTCAGAAGCCACGCCAGAATTCCCACACAAAAAATAGTCAATACCTGGGTCCTGTTTTTCTTGAGCAGGGGGACTGCGGAATAAAATTGGTTCCCATATTTGGAAATAGTGTTTGACAACGCAATTGGAAAAAGGGACTTGGCAAATGGCCAAATTCTCCGAGCCACCCCTTTTTTCAACGAGAGAAATACAGCCAAGCAAAAGATGATGAATATGGCGAGTAGGACCTCATTCGGAATCAAATGAATACCGGTCGCCCTAAACAACCCGATAATCCCTATGGCAGAAAATACTAATAATGTGAAAACATCCATTGCCCGGTCCACGAACACGCCCATGACTCCAGAGCCTAATCCAATCTTTTCTTTCACATACGCCGCGCGCACAAAATCCCCCATTCTGCCGGGAGTAATAACACCGACAAACAATCCGATCATCAGAATTTTGAAGGATTCCATCACCGAAATTTTTCCACCGAGCGTGCTAATGAGGAGTTTCCATTTAATGGATTTGGTGGTCACGACCAAAACCCACGTAAAAAGAGCCACGAGCAATAATGAAAATTCGATTTTTTGAACCGCATTCCAGAGTGCCAACCAATCCAAGCGTGTAATAGCGACATACACGATAATAAGCGTAACAAAAGCGGATATCCACGAGAAACGCATATATCAGAGAAAACAGTCAATGGGTTAAAAACAAATCATTATTATCACTGAAACTCCCACGCCCGAAGCCCCTGCCTTGAAGGCAGGGGTAAAGGCGTCGCAATGATTATTGCGTTTTTTTCAAAGCAATCCTGGAAGAAGCCCACGCCTTTAGGCGTGGGAGTTTCACGAGCGGTGTGCTTCCAATCGACGAATCCGCTCCCGCAAGGGGGGGTGAGTGGCAAACAATCCAATGAGTCCTTCCGCAGAAAAAGGGTTCGCAATGAACAAGTGCGCGGTTCCTTCATTCGCATTCGCAAACGGCACCGCATGAATGCCCTTCTCCAATTTGGAGAGAGCAGACGCCAACCCCTTGCCTGAATTCAACGTGTGCGCAGCCGTCTCATCCGCTAAAAACTCTCTCGAACGCGAAACAGCGAGCTGGATCAACAATGCAATGAGTGGCACTAAAATAGAAAGCAAAACCAACCCAACCACATTTCTGTTTTGGTTGTCGCGGGAACCCAAACCAAACCAGCGCAACGAATGAGCCAGAACGCCAATCGCGCCTGCGATCGTGGCGGCCATGGTTGCTACCAACACATCACGGTTTTTCACGTGCGATAACTCATGCGCAATAACCCCCTCTAGTTCCTCGTCATTCAACAATTGCAAAATCCCCCGGGTGAAAACCACTGCCGCATGATTCGGTCCCCTTCCTGTCGCAAACGCATTCGGAGATTTTTCCTCGATCCAAAAAAGTTTGGGCATCGGAATACTCATCTTTTGGGAAACGCGTCGGACCAAGGCATGGACTCTATTCCCCTCGCCAGTTTTTTCATCCAGGGGTTTGGCGCGATACATGAATAACACGATTTTATCTGAAAAGAAATATGCCAAACCGTTCATTAACGCGGCCAAAAAGAAGGCCGAAATAATCCCCGATTCTCCCCCAACATACCCCCCAATGAGCAGGAGGAGCCCAGTCAAGACCCCCAGAAAGAAAACCGTGCGTAGTTGCTCCACGAGACAAAACCTCCCCAAACCGGCTAACTACAAAATAATACTCCCATAACTGTTTTTAAACAGGCGAATACTGAGAACCGTATATGGGATATTTTTTGAAACCAAAATGGATCACGGGGGCCTTTCTCTTACTTACATTAGCCCCCTTCGTATGGGCCAATACGACGATCGGAAGCATCGGCCTCTCGTTTAACGGAAATAACACCCCCACGCATTTCAATCCCAACAGTACGCTGCCTTTGGGCATCACCTTTACCCTGCAAAATGCGGGTTTTGTAAGCGGTCACACGATGCTCGTCGAAGTCGTACTGAGCCAAGATACCAATTTTGGTTCGGATGAAAGTATCGTGAGCTTCAATGCCGATGTGACCAACACGTATTGCAATAGTACGAATTTAGCGAGCACCGTCAATTGCACCATTTCGTGGACCGGGCCCAGCACCTCGAGCAGCGGGACCAAATATGTGGTGACTCGAACCACGTGGAACGATGGAAACAACACCGTCGTTGACTCGACCGCGAGCAATTCCATTTATTTGGACAAGGATTCTCCAAGCGTCGCGTACACGCTCAATAGCACCAGCATTCCCTCTCATTTATTCACGAACGACAATACTCCGGCTATTGGTATTACCGTTACAGACGAGAACGGGGGAAGCGGAATAAACGCCGGCACATTCGATTTCAACGTGGACGGAAACGCCACCGGTGCAACGTTGAGCGGAAACAGCGCTTCCTACCAAGTCGCGACTGCACTAGTGGAAGGAGATCACACGATCAGTATTCGCATCGCGGATTCGGTCGGAAACAATACGAGCGCGACCCAAACCTTCAAGGTGGATACAACCCCCCCTGCATTCACGAGTAGCCACATCAGTGTTCCCTCCTACGCTACGAGCGCGACCCCTACCTTTACATTGAGTGCCAGCGATGGAAGCGGGGTAGGAATGGGGACCGGAGCCAAAGTGTACGCCAAATGCAGTGGCACCACCTACCAAGAACTCGGTTATTCCACCGCTTTTAACGGGTTTAACATCACCAATTCCACATACGGATGTTCAAGTGGAGATGGAAGCAAGAGCATTCAACTGCACGTGAGCGATGCGTTAGGAAACCAACAATCCAGTGCCAACGATGTGAGTGTGAGCGTAACGCTCGATACGACTGCCCCCTCTGTACCATCGGGATTGAATCACGACACGGTCAATAACACGGATGCGCACCTCACCTGGAGCGCTTCTACGGATTCCGGAAGCGGAATCCAAAACTACTTCATTTATCGACACACCTCCAACGACTCAAGTGCGGCCAGCGAAGTGGGTAACACCACGAGTACCTCTGCTACGTTGAGCGGGTTGACTGCGTGCACCACTTACCACGTTTGGGTCAAAGCCCGAGACAATGCGGGAAACATTAGCGGATTTTCCGCAGTCGATTCATTCACCACCAGCGGTTGCGCCGGCGGTGGCGGAGGGGGAGGAGGCGGTGGCGGCGGCGGGGGTGGTAGCGGTGGCGGCGGCGGGGGTGGTAGCGGTGGTAGCGGAGGAGCCGGAAGATGTAGTGTCACATTCGATATTCCCCCCAGTTTGTACGCGGGAGAAACGTATACGGTAAAAGCCAGCGGATCCAATTACACGAATGGAAGATTCCGAGTCACCCCGCAAGGAAAACCCACCTTTTACATTAGCCAAATCAGCGGAAGCAGTACGAGTTGGGAAGGCCCCTACACCGCGCCCGACCAAATTGGGTTGAGTCTCTCATTCCGCTTCGGTGCCGAAGAATGCAGCACCACTCCCGCTACGATACGCGTGGTGAAGGATCCAGCCACCAAATCCAGCGAAAGCGAAAACGAGAATGAATCAGAGGGAGAACCAACCCCGGGCGTGTCCAATGCCACGCCGGCAGAAGAAACCGTGACCATTTCATTAAGCGCCCTCGCCTCCACGCTCGAGGAAGCCGGATACAACACGCAAAATGGAGAACTGATTCAAGACATGCAAACCCTCTTCACGGGATGGAACATGGGACTTTCCCTCCACGTGATAACGGTTCCCGGTCAAGAAGGAAAATACCGTATCGCACTCACGCTTCGAGGAAAAAACACGCTGGAAAACGACACCCTCAAAATCATTTTGAATTTGCCCAAATCCTTTGCGGAAACAACCGAATTCGTGACCAGTGAAACAACCTTTACCGTGCTGAAAGAAGATCCCCTTATCCAATTCGAACTCAAAGACTTGCAACCCGACCAAGAGCTCAACGTGGAAATCGTGTCCAAGAAAGTATATTCCTCGATTGAGGGCGCGAACCAAGCACTCCAAGGCATGAAAAGCGCGTTTGAGACTCCTCCCTTATTGTTTGCCACTGGCGGAAAAACCACTCCCAGTGATAACCCTCCTGCCTTCGGATCAGATGCGCTTGCCGGATTCTCCGGATTGATTGGAGCAGCAGGAAGCACGATTCCCCTTATCATTGGATTCCTGGTCCTCGTGGGATTGATTTTGTTAAGCGTCCGCGTGATTCGAAAAAGCGTGGAAGGAGCCGACAACCCCATCCTGCGAAGTTCGATGCGGGCAGAAAGGGGGGAAAACACTCCTCGAACATTACGCTCTACCCCCCCCACGCGTGGAAACAAAATGTGGGGGAGTGGAGAAATAAAGCTCGAAGACGTTGAAGAAAAAACCTAAATAATAAGAGAATTATCTTCTTTTGAATAGCAATGGAGCACCTACAAAAAAGAGTGCTACTACTATTATTCCAGTTAATGTAATTCGAAAACCAACCCATTGAGCCAACATATACATGAGCAAGGGGAACAAAAGAATGGAGACAAAGACACCGAACACCCACGCAGGAATGTGCATAAATCTCCATATCTCCCGTGCCTATAACCCTTCAATCGCAGGCAAAAACTTTTCGACGAAATAGAGGGTGTGCGTCTCTGGGACCAGTTTTAAGGGCACGTGGTAGAGATCCAACCATATGTGGCTGTAAATCGCATACCGGATTGATCTCGTGAGATACCTTCCTTCTCCTTTACTAAACTTTCTATACTTTAAATACCCATCCAAGAACCGTTTTACGAGTTGGTCATCCAGTTCGCCATTCTTCACGCAGTTAAAGATTATTGCCTTTCCCACATCGAGCATGAGGGGGCCACGATAGAAGTTTCCAAAATCGATGACACCCGTAAGCGTATCGCTCTTGAAGAGCTCGTTGTCATACTTGAGATCCACATGGATCGGTCCTTTTGGGAGATGTTTCGGTGGACTATTTCTCTTAATACCATTTTCCACGAGCTCGGTTACTGCTTTAAGTTTTGGATGTGTTTGGTCGTAGGCATATATTTTCATCTCCCGAATCCTTGCCAGAGGAAAATAATAAAAGTTATACCTTTTAGAAAATTTATTTTTCAACGTAAGTCCTTGAGAATGAAAGTTGCCTAAAAATTTTCCAAGTTGAAAAACCCGCTTCCTATTCAGAACGCGCGGAGCCTTACCTTCTAAAAATCTATAAACAGTAACCCCAAATCCACGATAGTCTAAGATACACTCGCCATTTCTATGAGCTATATATTTTGGCGTGGGCAAACCCTTTAAAGATCCCAGTAAATCGATTTCGCTCTGAAGCGCTCCGCGCGGCTTATTCTTGAAATTGTCCCCTCTCCCAAATTTGTACTTCGCAATGACAAATTTACCTTTTGCGGTTTTTACCAAAACTTTTGGCGCGGCTAATCCGGCTTTAAAGTGATGGAGGGTTTTGATAGCTCCAATCCCGAATTCATTCGCTATCTTCTGATATTCCTTTTTAGGAAAAAATTTAGCCATATTACATAACCTCACTGATACTCTCTTGTTCGAAGCCCGTGCCTTTCAGGCACGGGGTAAAGGCGTGGCCCTTTTGCTTGCGCTTTCTCCCATGCCATTTTGAAAGAAGCCCACGCCATTAGGCATGGGAGTTTCACTTTGGTAGCCGCTTTCATCCGCCGCCGCCAAAGCTCCGGCGAGACTTTGGCATATTTTCATCATACGGCTTCGACTCCCATATTAGCGCCCTCCTCCCTCTAAATGGGTCATAGAATTAAAAATGGTTCCAGAGCCGGGCATATTCAATGAATACGAAAGAACACGTTTCCGTCGTGGGGGCCGGCTGTGCAGGTTTACGATTAGCCAAACGCCTCGCCGAAAAAAAGATTCCCGTAACCGTTTTCGAAGACCATCCCCAAGTCGGAATACCCGAACATTGCTCTGGACTCATCTCCGCTCGCAATGCGAAAGAGCTGGGATTCGACTTACGCGAAAGCTTCACGAGCGACATTTATGGGGCGATACTCTACTCCCCCAACAACACGCAACTCCGCATCCAAACCAAAAAACCAGTCGCCCATGTCATGGATCGCAGTTTGTTTGATCAAACACTATACAACGAAGCATTAGAGGCCGGGGCCGAAATCGAACTCAACACGAGCGTCATGAACATTCGAGGAAACACGCTCTTCACCCAAAACAAAGGGAAAGGGGGCACCAAAAAATCAAGCATCATCGTGGCAGCCGATGGAGTAAATTCACGCGTACGAAAGCTCGCCGGAATAGAAAGCGTGCCAACCGATTTCATTCACTCGTACCAAGTCAAGGCCGCCGGACACTTCGACCCCAAACGCGTGGAACTGTACTTTGGTCAAGAATTTGCCCCCCATTTTTTCGCATGGGTCATTCCTGAGAATGAAGAAAGCGCCAAAGTGGGAATCGGATGTGAGGTTGGGGTAAACCCTGTTTCCTCATTCAGAAAATTCTTGAAAGAAAAACAATTAACCATCCATATCAAATCCGAAAACTCGTTCCTGATTCCATGCACGAAACCCATTCGGAAACCTGTGGCTGAACCATTCATTTTAATTGGAGACGCGGGTTACGTCACCAAACCGAGCACAGGAGGAGGGATTGTAATGAATTGCAAATCCGCCGACATTTTAGGGCAGGTCATTTACGAGCACGCAGAGAATGGGTTGCCGTTAGTCGAATACGAAAAAAGGATGGAGCCCATTTTCAGGGAGCTCGAACTGCACTACAAAATCCACCAATACCAAAGCCAATTGAAAGACGAAGAAATGGACAAGCTATTCCTAAAAATGAAAGACGCCGGTATAGAAAGTTTCCTATCTCAAGAAGGAGACATGGACGAGCCAAGCCGATTTGTCGGAAAACTCGTAACCAATCCACGGATGATTTCATTACTGCCAGAAGCCGTAAAGTTTGCGATGACCAAATAGAAAACTAAACAGTGTATTTCGGATTTTGCAAAATTGGAAGCAACTCCTCTTTGATCTCATCGTTCGCGAAATAACAAATCTTGGGAATCGGTTCAAATCCATGCGGGCCGATTTTCAAATCGAATTTTTTCAACCTATTTCCATTCCAGTCCGTAGTCACGACGCCGTTGTTTTTTGCGAATGAAAATGCGATTAGGGCATCGTGAACTGTAATGCACCAATGCAAAAAAGCCGAAGCACGCCCCAATGCCACATCAATGACGCCCAAAAAAGCCCCACCCGCCCGATAACGAGAGTAACCCATTCCCTGGACTTTTTCGATACCCTTTTCGTTGAGACATCGATTAGAACTAATCATAGGCAATGGTCGATCGTTCTGCACATGCCTGCTTTTCTCATCCTGAAACGACCAATACAAAATATCCTCCAACGGAGAATACACCACACTCGAAAAAAAATCGTGCTTGCCGTTTGCAAAACGGGACAACCCGAAACCGACCGAAAAACGATCCTGCCCTTTTGCAAAGTTCTCAGTTCCGTCAATAGGGTCGCAATGCAACGTAATGTCTTTCGAATAATTATTTGAAAAAAAGAATTTCAAGTGAGTGTCTTCTTCTCCATTAAACGCCATATGCGTGAACCTTTTCCGGAGCAGCTCGGCGAGCAATAACTCCTGAATAGCATGGTCGATTACCGTGACGGGGGACTCTATCATTTTACCATGAATAAGAATATTTTTCATTTTAGACTCGATTTTACCATAGTACGGCAGCGCGAGCTTGCCCGCGAACGGAGCAAACTCTTTCAATAATTCAAACAATTTTTTTTCTCGAGACACGAGCAGAAAAGGGCTGAATGGTTATTTAATCCAAATCGTTTTAGCCAAAACAAATTCCTTGATGCCCATTTCTCCCAACTCTTTCCCCAAGCCGGATTGTTTGGCTCCCCCGAAAGGAATGCGGGGATCCGAGGCCACGTTCTTGTTAATGTACACATTTCCGGCCTGGATTTTTCGAGCTAATTCTTCGGCCTTTCTCAAATCTTTCGACCAAATAGAAGCGCCCAACCCATATTCGGTGGCATTGGCCATTCCGATGGCCTCTCGTACATTTTCATACGGCATGACCCCCGCCAACGGCCCAAACGTTTCCTCGGAAAACACGGGCATGTTTGGTCTAATTTTTCCTAATAAGGTGGGAACGAAAAAATACCCCTTCTGACGCCAGGGTTTGTTACCCGTAAGTACCTTTGCTCCCATGCGAATCGATTGTTTCATTTGCATCATCAAGTGCTCGCGCAAATCCGCGCGCGCGAGGGGGCCGATTTGCGTATTTTTATCGAAGGGGTCCCCCACAGCCAATGATTCAAACTCCTTTTTCATACAGGTTTCAAATTCGTGGGCCATTTTTTGAGGGACAATGAAGCGCTTGGCCGCCACGCAGGATTGTCCCGCGTTGATGATGCGGCCCTCCACCGCCGAATGAGCACATTCTTGGACACTGGCATCTCCAAGAACGATAAATGGATCGCTTCCCCCCAATTCCAACACGCACTTTTTGATATTGGCTCCTGCACGCGAAGCGATTTGCTTTCCGGCACCCGTGCTTCCGGTGACGGAAATGCCGGCGATGCGTTTGTCATCAATCAGTTTGAGGGCGGTTTTGGAATCAATTAAAGTGGTGGCAAACAACCCTTTTGGAACCCCTGCTTCATGAAATACTTCTTGGATGGCAAGCGCACAACCCGGAACATTCGAGGCGTGCTTCAAGATAATTCCATTTCCCGCCATGAGCGTGGGTGCGGCAAAGCGGAATGCCTGCCAAAAGGGATAGTTCCAAGGCATGATTCCCAAAATAATCCCCAAGGGTTCAAAGGAAACATAGGATTTTTTGGCATCGGTTTTCACAAAAATGGGTTGGAGATATTTTTCGGCATTCTCGGAAAAATGTTCGCAAGACCACGCACACTTTTCTATTTCCGAAACGCTCTTAGCAATGGGCTTTCCCATTTCTTTCGTGATTAACGTTCCAAACTTTTGTTTTTTACGACGCAAAATATTCGCCACGCGTTTCATTACTCTTTTTCGTTCCGCAAACGAAAATTTTTTCCATGTGTTTTGGGCTTTTGTCGCCTGAGTTAGTTTGACCTCAATTTCTTCCTTTGAATGCCCTTCATACGTCACCAGGACTTCTTCCGTTGCGGGGTTAATGACAGGGAATTTCATCGCATTTTCACCTTCAATTTCATTCCGCGTTTCTTTAATTCCTTAACGAAAGGTTTCACGGGAATGCATTGCTCTGGAGGCAACACTCCGCGAGCGCGGATATGGCCCTTTGCCACCATTTGTGCGATAATAGAAGGAGGAACCCCTGTATCCACATCTCCGGCTCCGGCGGCCCAGCGAGAATTGGATTTGAATAGTGCATCAACAATGATACCTTTTGATTTTCCGTCCTTTTTTCCATGCACGCGGGCGCGCAAGACTTCGATATCATTAGGCTTCACATTCGATTTTGGAATTTGAGACAATACTTTGGCAGTAAAATCGATGTTCTCGGGTTTGGCAAAACCCGCTTCCGCCAAAAAAGAAACTTTTTTTTCAAAATCTTCCGGGAATGAGATGGCAAATGTACATTCGCGAATACCGGGCTTGTATTTGGGGAGCGTAGCTACCTCCGAATGCAAGGTAGCCATCACCATCAATGTGCCTATTTTTCCGCCAAAATTTTCTTTCGATTTTAACGATCTTGCTTTGATTTGTTCAAATTTTCTTTTATGAAAAATGATGGGAGGAACCGAATGCTCTTCCAATACTGTCTTTGGGGAATACGAAAAATAAATCGTCGGGGAATTTTTTATTGGCGTGAAATCTCTTCCTCCCACGCGGATGTGCACCTCGTCCACTTTATCCAATTTGTCCATGCCTATTTTAGCGAGAATATTGGTTATTCCCGGGGCTGCCCCCATTCCAAGAATGGCAATGAGGTTGTTTTTCTTGAATTTTCCATGGTATTTGAATTGTTTTTTAGTCACGTGGAATAACCCGCCTAAATCGATGTAATGACAGCGCGCGAGCAGGCACGCACGCATGATTTTTTCATTCCATTCGTATTGAACCGCGTTGATGCACACATCCGCGCCTTTCAACACATGTGCGGTTTGGCGAATGTCGATCACATCCGCATGGCTAAAACACACATTTTTGTTTTTCAGTTCCCGGATGAATTGATTGGCTTTTTTTCCATCGCGACCGGCTATGACAATGTCTATTTTTTTCGCTGTTTGCACCAAATCGCGGACGATGATTCTTCCCATCGAACCATAGCCGCCTAATACGACGATTCTTTTGGGTTCATTCTTGGACATTTTTTGGATTACCATCCCTAACTCCCCATTAAGGCTGTCCAATGACAGTATAATACCATGGCTTTCTTTTCTTTCCAGTCAAGTCCACATAGATATGCTTGAGTTGGGTGTATTCCTCCAACGCGTGGATACTCAAATCGTGCCCCGAACCGGTCTGCTTGTATCCCCCGTGAGGTATTTCGGAAACCAGGGGGCCGTGCTCGTTGATCCATACTTCACCAAAGCGCAAGTGTTGGGCGATTCGCAACGCCTTTCGTCCATCCGTGCTCCAAATGCTAGATGCCAACCCATAATCCACGTCATTGGCCTTCTGGATGATTTCATTTTCGGTTTTGAATGATAAAACACTAAACACGGGACCAAATATTTCGAGTTGACAGAGATTCATGTGTTGTTTCACATGCGTGAAAATGGTGATGGGAACAAACCACCCGTTTTCGGGAACCTCGCTTTGAAACACTTTTTTGGCCCCCTCTTTTGGACCATGCTGTATAAAGTTCATGACCCGTTCATAATGCTCCTTGCTCACCACTGGACCAATGTCCGTATTTTTGTCCAAGGGATTTCCCATTTTTACGTGTTTGCACTTTTCGATGAGCATGCGAACAAACTTATCGTGAATTTTTTCATGCACATAAATACGCGTCGCGGCGGTGCAATCCTGTCCACTATTAATCAATCCCCCCACCAATGCTCCTTGCGCGGCTTCTTCAATATTCGCATCTTCCAAAACAATAAAAGGAGCTTTCCCTCCCAATTCGAAATGCGTTTTTTTCACATTCGCGTTGGCCAATTGTTGAATCCTTTTCCCGGTTTCCGTGTTGCCGGTCAACGCAATCATATCCACCTTATCCGATTTAGCCAATGTTTCTCCCACTTCTTTTCCTGTTCCAGTCACCACATTCAGCACTCCCTTCGGAAAACCAATTTTTTCTGCACACGCGGCGATTTCCAGTGTGGTTAAGGGAGTATAGCTCGCGGGCTTCAACACCATCGTATTTCCCGCTGCCAATGCCGGACCTATTTTCCAACACGCCATCATGAAGGGATAATTCCACGGCGTGATGGCACCCACTACTCCCACGGGCTCGCGTTTGAGAATGGAAAATCCTGCCGGTTTGTGTTCCCCCTTATCATCGAACGCCACATAGTTTCCCGCGGTCTGCGATTGCAATGCTCGGCCAGCGCCCGCAAAGAAACGCAGATTGTCAATGCCAAAAGGAATATCCCCATCGTGTGCCATCTTCCAGCTCTTTCCCTGGTTCGTGCTTTCCAATTCCGCCAACGTTTCAGTATTTTCCTGCAATTCTCCTGCAAGCTTGTATATCCACGCGGCGCGTTCTCCCGGCGTCATTCGGGGCCAAGGACCATTATCGAATGCTTCGCGTGCCGCGGCAATGGCATGCTTTGTTTCTTTTTCGGAAGATTTTGCCACATACGCAATGGGTTTTTGGGTGTAGGGATTTAGCACGGGCATTTTTTGTTTGGATGGGGCCCATTTTCCATGGATGAAGTTCCCATACGTTTTCATAGCGTAAGCAACAAGTCAGGGGTTAAAAAAACTGTCCAATTCAAAGGGAAAGACACATTAAAATACCCCAAAAAGTTGGTTGGGGCATGAAACCGAATCCCGAGCACTTTTCGATTCGCCAATCGCTGAAGCTGTTCGCCGAGAGCTCCAAGATCATTCCGGCAGGCGTGGGGAGCAATGCGCGTCTCATGGACATCGAGATGTGCAAACCCTATCAGGCTTGCACGCTTTTCGCGAAAAAAGCACACGGTGCATACTTGTGGGATGTGGATGGAAACCAATACATCGATTATCGCTTGGGTTTTGGTCCCGCTATTTTAGGGCACTCCCACCCTGCTACCGTGCACGCGATTCGAAAAGCCGTAGAAGGAGGATTTGTGTACGCGCTCGACACCGAAAAAGAAATCCGGGTCGCGGAAACGATTTCCCGCATGGTGCCTTGCGCGGAAATGGTGCGATTCACCAACTCTGGAACGGAAAGCACGATGGCCGCCATCAAAGCCGCGCGGGGATACACGGGAAAAAAGAAAATACTCAAATTTGAGGGGCATTATCACGGGTGGCATGATGCCGTGATGGTGGTTCCCAATCACACCCCGTTCGACATCCCGGCAGGAAGGGCGTTTTGGAAATCGCGCGAAATCCCGCAGGAAATACGCTCGCTCACGCTCACGGCCGCATTCAACGATTTCAAGGGGTTTGAAGAGAAAATAAAACGGAATCACTCGCAGCTTGCGTGCGTCATCATGGAACCCATCATGGGGAATGCGAGCGGAATCATGCCCGAAGAAGGTTTTCTAAAGCACGTGCGAGAGGTATGCACCAAATACGGTGTTCTCCTCATTTTCGATGAAGTCAAAACCGGCTTCCGCGTGCACCCGGGGGGAGCGCAAACCCTATTCAAAGTCAAACCCGATTTAGCTACCTTTTCCAAATGCATGGGCAATGGTCACCCCATCGGATGCTTTACGGGAAAAAAAGAAATAATGAAAGTCATTGGACCCAAAAAAGTGGCGCACGGAGGAACCTATTCTGCCAATCCTATTTCACTAGCCGTGTGCGAGGCCACATTGCATGAAATCAAAAAAAAATCCAATCAAGAAAAATTCAAAGGATTCACCAAAAAACTCTGGAATGGCCTCGATAAAATATTGATTGAAGAAAAGACCCCTCACGTGCTCATGGGGCACCCCACCATGTTTCAAGTGTTATACACCAAACAAAAACGCATACGAGACTATCACGATCTGCAAAGCGTTGATGTGGATTTCTTCTCGCGCGTGCAGTTCGAATGCTTGCGCCGCGGCATATTGTTTGACGTGGATTACCAAGAAGTCATTTTTTCTTCCTTCGCGCACGGAAAAAAGGAATTGAATGAAACCTTGAATACTTTTTCCGAAGCCGTCCAAGTGGCAAAACGAGCGAAACGAACAAGGATTAATTGGAGGCTTGGGGGGAAATGATACTACATTCTCGCGCTTGCTCTCACGAAATGATAGAAAAAAGGAGAGGGTTTTTCGGGGAGCGAAGTCAATTCGGGGTGGCCTTGCGTGGCCATGAAAAAAGGATGGTTTTGGAGTTCCATGATTTGCATGATTTCGCGTTGAGGGGCTTGACCTGAGAAAATCAATCCGTTTTGTTGAAGCTGGTCGATGTAAATTGGATTTACTTCATACCGATGGCGAAAACGCAAGCGCGTTTTCCTCCCAAACAGTTTTTCGGCGGCCGTGTTTTCCTTTATTTCTACATCTTGCCCACCCAACCGCATGGTGGCCCCTTTTTGGGTGATTTGGGTTTGCTCAGGCAACAAATCAATCACCGGGTGAGGGGTTTTAGGATTGATTTCCGTCGAATTGGCGTCTTCGAGTTGGCATTGGCTCCGGCCGTATTCGATGACCGCCAACTGCATGCCGTAACACAACCCCAAATACGGAATGTTGTTTTCGCGGCAGTGCTTTATCACGGAGATTTTTCCTTCCGCTCCCCGCGAACCAAAACCACCGGGGACAATAACCCCGTTCATGTGTTGCAGCGCGTTGAGCGTGGAAGTCTTTCCTTCCTCAATGTGCGTGGTTTCCACCCAGTGGATAACCGGATTCACTTTCAAATGAGAAGAGGCATGATGCAGCGCTTCAATCACAGAGGCATAGCTATCTTCAAGTCTCGTGTATTTCCCGCAAATAGCGATGTGCGTATCCGTTGACGGTTTTTCTTTAGGAGAAACCAATTCCCTCCATTTTTCCAATTGGGGTTGAACATTCATCTCGAGTTTTTGGTTGAGCTGGTGCATGATCCCTTCCTCGTAAAAAACGAGGGGGATTTTGTACACGTTGTCCACGTCCAATCCGGTTATCACGGCCTCTTTTGGAATGTCCGCAAACAATGCGATGCGCTCTTTCACCGAATTCGACAATTTTTGGGAGCACCTCCCAATAATAATATCCGGCTGAATCCCACGTTGGCGAAGCAGGTTCACGCTTTGCTGGGTGGGCTTCGATTTCTGTTCTTTCGTGGAAGAAATGAGGGGGACATACGTCAAATGCACGTAGGCAATGTTTTCGCTCCCCACATCCTTCTTGAGTTGGCGAACGGCTTCCACATACAAATCGTTCTCCATGTCTCCAACCGTTCCCCCGACTTCGATCAATAACACATCGGGTTTCTCTTCATTCACGACCTCCAAAAATTTTTCTTTGATCGCATTCGTCACATGCGGAATGTATTGCACGGTTTTTCCCAAATAGTCTCCCCGTCTTTCCTTTTGTCGAACGTAATCAAACACTTTTCCCATCGTCAAATTCCATTTGGATTTGCACATGATTCCCAAAAAGCGTTCATAGTGGCCAAAGTCCATGTCGACCTCTCCGCCATCATCCAGCACGAATACTTCTCCGTGTTCGATAGGGTTCATCGTTCCCGGGTCCACGTTCAAATACCCATCCAGTTTCATGGGAACCACTTTTTTTTCAGCGGACGAAAACAGGTGGCCAATGCTTGCCGCGGCAATTCCCTTTCCCAATCCGGAGAGCACGCCGCCCGTGACGACCACGAACTTCGTGCGAGACGCCGGAGAATCCATCCCAACCATTTCACCCATTTGATGGTTTTTTCCTATTTAATTCCAAAGGCCGGCGAAAGAGGAAAATCCCTACGGTCGGGAGTAAGTATTAAATAGGGGGGTTTCTTTCGCGCATTCAATGCGTTTAAACGAGGCGAAAAATAAGTGAACACAGGGGAACCAACGCATAACCGACGAGCAGGTCCAAACGTTTTTTTCGTAGCGGTTTTCTTCGCGATTTTCTTATTCGCAACCAACGCGAGCGCCCAATGCGCTCCGGGAAGCGTATATAGCTGTTACGACCAATCCTCGTGCAGCGGAGCGGGGGGAATTTGGTGTACGGGATACGGCGGGGGAGGTTGGTGCCAGACCAACCAGTGCTCGACATGTAGCTCATCCTATCTTTCCTATTGCTATGATTCGTCTTCCTGCACGGGCGTGGGCGGGAACTGGTGCACGAGTAGTAGCAGTAGCGGGTGGTGTTCCTCGTCCCAATGCCCGACTTGTTCGTCTGCCCAATTGAGCAATTGCTACGATTCTTCATCCTGTGCCGGCGCGGGGGGATACTATTGTAACAATTATTGCTATAGCAGCTCCTCCAGTTGTTCGAGCGGAGGGAATACGTGCTCGTACAGCACCCCTTCCTATTGTTACAGCCAGTCATCCTGCAACTCGGTGGGATTAACCTGGTGCGGGTCCTCTTGTGCCCAATCCTGCGGGGGGACTGGGAGTTGCGGACCGGGAAGTTACTCGCAATGTTATGCTCCTGGCACGTGCACCGGTGCCGGTGGAACGTGGTGCGGCAACACGTATCTGTGTTACGCCCCGGGATCCGCGCCATCCAGTTGCGGGAGTTCGACCTGCTCCAGCAGCAACCTCATGGCGTGCACCAACTCCATCGAATGCGGCCAATATGGGGGATTTTGGTGCGGTGTATATAATCAGTGCTGGCAAAGCATGCCGCCTGGAAGCTGCCAGAGCGGGGGTGGAGGAACCTGCTCGTACACGAATCCAGCGGCATGCACCACCCAAGCTTCATGTACTGGTGCGGGCCTGGCATGGTGTTCCACCTACTGCTCGACCAGTTGTGGAGGAGGAACGTGCTCTCCATCCAACTTGGCTCTCTGCTCGCAATCCCAATGCACGGCGATGGGCTACGTGTATTGTACGAGCGACATGAATTGCCATCCGCCAAGTTATTCTTGTGGCGGGGGAGGCGGGGGTTCTTGCTCCGCGTATAATACGAGTGCGTGCACCACGCAACCATCGTGCAATTCAGTGGCAGGAACGTGGTGTGGAAGCTATTGCGTGACCTCCGGAAGCAGCTGCGGGGGCAGCACATGCTCAAGCTCCAATCTGCCCACTTGTACCACTTCTTCCGCGTGTTCAGGTGCCGGAGGATTTTGGTGCGCCAACAGCAATTATTGTTATTCTTCTTCATCCGCATGCCCGGGAAGCGGAACCTGTTCTACGACAAATGTGAGTGCGTGCACGACCAGCTCCACGTGCACCTCGAGCGGGGGGTATTGGTGCAACAATTCGTATTGCTCCTCCACGACCTGCGGATCGAGCTATTGCGGAGACGGGTATTGCAGTGGGTCTGAAACATCGACCACATGCCCTGGTGATTGTGGGGGAAATACGTATTCCTGCACGTACGCCAATTATTGGTATTGCAACACTCAACCAACGTGTCAAAACGTGGGAGCGAATTGGTGCACCTCCAGCGGGGGAAGCAGCAGCGGATACTGTACTACGTACCAATGCCCGCAATGTAACAGTCAAAACCTCTGGAATTGCTATGACCAGACCTCGTGCTTGGGCGCGGGAGGAAATTACTGCGTGTACGGTTCAGGAGGGTATGGCAACTGCCAATTCAGCCCGTGCCAATCGTGCAATAATAGTGCACTTTGGGCATGCAACACGCAATCCCAATGCTCATCCGCGGGAGGAAATTGGTGCGCAAGCGGAGGGGGGAGTGCCTCTAGCTATTACTGTTCTTCCTCCTCTTGCCCGGTGTGCAATACAACCAATTATTGGAATTGTTACACGCAAAGCGCTTGCCAGGGTGCGGGAAAATATTGGTGTACGGCCACGAATCCGCCGTATTGTACGAGCTCCCAATCTTCGTGCAGCGGAACTTCCGCATACTGTGGAAACGGGATCTGCGATGGGGGAGAGACCGCGACCCAGTGCCCGGGCGATTGTCAGAGTACGAGCACGTGCAGTGCCGCGAACCCGGGAGCATGCACCAGCAAAACCACGTGTGAAAGCGCCTCTTCCACCAACGTTTGGTGCGTGGATGGGGGGGTTTCCCGCTGCACCTACTCCAATTCCTGTTCCTGCTCTTCCAACTCCAAATGGAATTGCTATGACCAAACCAGTTGTGGATTAGCCCAAGGAAACTGGTGCGTGAGCGGATTGAACAGCGGGTATTGCAATGCCAGCCAATGCGCCTCCTGCACCAATACCACGCTTTCCACGTGTCCAACTGAAAACGAATGCGCGTCCAAGGGAGGGTATTGGTGCGCATACACCTCCACTTACTCGGGTTGCTCTTCCTCGCCTTGCGCCCAATGTAAGAGCACAAACTTGTATAACTGCTACACCCGCCCAACCTGCGAAGGGGTGGGTGGAAAGTATTGTGAAAACGGACCCTATTCCTATTGTACCGAACAATCCAACAATTGCGGCTCCAGCCTCGCCGTATGCGGAAACAGTGTTTGCGAGGCCAGCGAAACCTATTATTATTGCCCCACCGACTGCAAACCCCCTGCCGACCAAGGAAAATGCGGGGACTTCGTATGCGGCGCAAGTGAAACCGTCACCTCATGTCCAGTCGACTGCGGATGGCAGCCTCCCACCATGACGTGCTCGAACAAGGAACCATGGAATTGCTACAATGAGCAAGGATGCAAATCCGTTGCAGGAAACTGGTGCGGAAACTACTGCAGCAAAGAAGGGTGCCCCACCTGCTCTAAAGACAAACTCTGGAATTGCTCCAACGAGAACGCCTGCAAAAACCTTGGCGGAAAATGGGTCTCGACCGGCTACGGCGGATATTGTGGGGATACGCAATACGATAACTCGTGCTCGAAAGACAAAACATGGAATTGTTACACCAAAAATGAGTGCACCAATCTGGGGGGAGCCAATTGGTGCGGAGAAGAAAAATACGGGTGGTGCTCCACCTCCACCTGTGAAACATGCTCTCCGGAAAAACCATGGGCGTGCCATGATTCCAAAACGTGTTCGGAGCAAGGAAAAGCCAAGTGGTGCATACCCACCTATCCCCCTATCTCAAGCCCCACAGGGTATTCAATCGGACCCGATTCGAGTGGCGATGGGTATTGCTCGACCTATTGCCCCTACACAAGCAAAGATTTTTGTGGCGACAACAGATGTACGGGGGCGGAAACCTATAATTCTTGTCTAAAAGACTGTTCTTATGTCAATTTATGTGGGAACAACATTTGCGACGCGAGCTCGGGCGAATCCAGCGCTTCGTGTCCTTCGGATTGCAAGTTTGATACCACCAAAGAATGCGGAAACGGGTACTGCGACTACTTCTTGGGAGAAAACCCATATTCGTGCCCGACTGATTGCAAGCTCAATGTGCAGTGCGGAAACCAAGTCTGCGAACTCGGAGAAACCAGCACCAGTTGCTCCGCCGACTGCAAACCCGGGATTTGCGGGGATGGAACATGCAACGAGGGAGAGATCGCGAGTTGCTTCAACGATTGCGGCGCGATCACCGACCTGAAACAACCATTCTTACCCAATTGTCCCACCCCCGCTGCGATCGAGGAAATCGTCACCAAGCTCAAGAACCTCAATGTTCCCTTCACGATTGGCATGGACAAGAAAGGGTGTATGATTGTCAACGCCCAGCAAATCATCCAATTCGAAGAAAACAAAGAAGTGTCATGCACGCAAACCCAAGACAAATTAACGGGCGCTGTTACTTACAAATGCGAGCGACCCAAGAGCTGCCGCCCATTGAATCAGGAAGAAGAGAACAAATGTTTGTCGTATGGAGGAAAACCGTACATCACCAAGGACGCGAGTGGGTATTGCGCAATCAACGTATGCGACTTAGGGGGAACGTTTTTCCAGGACAAGGATACGAGCGTCTCCTTGTATGAAGAACCCCAATACGGATGCTCTACTTCTCAAACCCTCCTCACGTTTGCCGAAAAATGCGACGATCAAGGATTGGACGCGAAGCTCACCCGACAAAACGGGTGCGCGGTCGTCGAATGCATGACTCCCAAAGATGAAGATGATATTGTTTGTAAGCGCGTCACGTTGGAAGAACGCGAGCGAATCACCCAAACCTGCGTAGGAAGAGTAATCGAAACATTTAATGAGCAAGGGTGCGGCATCCTCAAGTGCGTCACACTCACGGACACGTGCGCCAAACAAGTACCTAAAGAGGCCGCGGAGCAATGCGCCTTACGCGGGGGAACCATGAAAGAGTTGAGAGACCCTGATACGGAATGTGTTTCGTTTGCGCACTGCATCGAAGAGGACGATGGCGAGGAAATTGTCACAATCGAAAAAGGACTCACTCAAGGACAAACCCAAGAGTTATTAGCCAAAATAACCAAAATCTTGGAAGGGCTTAAAGAAGCTCAAGCACGAGCGAAGGCCTTGGCCGAATATTGGTCGGACAACGATGCGAAACGAACACGCAACCTGGAAGCCGCGGTAAAACAGTTTGACGCGGCAATCGAGCAAGTCATTAAACTCCAAGAGCAAATCGAGAGCAAAACAGGCGGGTTATCTCGGAATGAAGCCGGAGAAGTCGTCACCCAACTCGTGGAAATCAAGCACTTCTTGAACAAGTCGCTCAGGCTCATGCTCGACGTGGAAGAAAAAGGCCAAGAGAGAGAATGTGCTGAAAACGACTTCGATTGCTTTCGAATGGGATTGACCACGTGTGAGGGAGGGACGATCGTAGGGTCCGCTAGCTTTGATGCCACGTATACGGCTGAAATCCGCGGACTTGACGAAGGATCCTGTGAATACGTCATTGAAAAGAAAACAGACGAAGGAACGCAGTCCATGACGTGCACGGACCCCGATTATGCGCTCGGCGAAGCCGATTCCCAAAAGCTGAGGCAGATTTGCGAGGGACCCCTGCTCTCGGAATTCGCTAAAACCGTTGAAACGCCTGCCGAAGCCGCCGAAACAACGGTTACCGCTGCCAAGGTGAGCGCGGGCTCGGTGTACTCGCTCTCCAAACTACCCGGATGCCGCGAAACGATCACGCCCAACGGAAAAGCGGTATTGGTTTGCCCCGTCACCACGAAGGAAATCATTCAACCCGTGACCTCCATCTCCGGATTATTCGGATTAATAGCCAATTGGGGAGGGCGATAAAATCATGCCAAGCAAACCATTTCCAAACCTGGGAAAAGTGGACATGAAACTAAAAGCCGGGATACTCATCATTTTACTTTTAGGAATAGGCTTATGGTGGATTGCCCAACCAAAAAACACTCTCACACCGGGACAAACCACCCTGGTTGGTTCCGGGGTTTCCACGGCCGGGGCCGTGACCATCTCCAACGTGAACGAAGCCGTACAAGAAACCGCCACCGCCGCGCAAGGAACAAAAGCAGCGCGTGACAGCATCGACGAGGCACTCGAATTCTTGTCAAGTTAAGGAAGGCTCATTGGGTTGCCAACCTTCATTTTTCATTCCGAATTTGGTTCCAATCACCAAGGGAACATTAAGAACCTGCGCGGATGGAAAGTGGTGACCCTAGCGGGGCAACCCTGCATATTTTTCTCCAAAATTTTCGCCGTGATCACTGCAAATAATGATTCGGCCTTTTTGGAAAACCAAGCAAAACAATTGTTTTGCGGGCCTCGTAAAGCCACATGGCTTTACAAGGAAGGCCGGCGAAAAAGGTTCATACCTCGCCCTTTAGGGCGACATGCGTCGCCCATTGTTTGGCGAGCGCGTGCGCGAGCCAGGTGACACTCCCCCGCCTAAAGGCGTGGGCTCCTGTTGGAAATGGCGTTGGAGAAAGCGCAATTAAAA
>CAYJRE010000014.1:0-20181 GCA_964372665.1 uncultured archaeon
ACTATTTTTTCTTGCGTTTAGCCTTCCATTCGCGAATCATTTTTGAAAGTTGGGCGCGGGTTAAGCGATAATTCGCGCGAGGGCCGGCCGTCACTCGCCGGACATTTCCCCTCACCCAATCTCGGAGGCGTTTTTGCATCCTTTCGATCCGCTTGTTTTCGAGCATAGCGCCTTCCAAATTTACTTGCCGCATTCTTTGAAGCAAATTAATTAATTCATTAGTGGCAGGAACACGTCTTCGGTTAAGTCGACTTGTCCCGCCGTACACCAGAACCGGTCTGTTTGCGCGCCTGGCCGCATTGTAAATCTCGAGCGCTTGATGATATTCTTCGGCCAATTCTCGTCGTCGATTACGTGCCTCTGAGGTGTGTGGGATTTCATCTAAAAAACGCCCCCTTCGTGTTTGTGGTTTGGTTTTCTCATGGAAGCCGTTAGATTTTGCCAGAATAAAGACAAAGTTCTACATAAGTAGCTTTTTTGAATAATCTTTTTTGGTTATTGAAATTTTTCCACACCGCTTCGCGGTATTCCTTTTTAGCAAAATTACAAAAAATCTCGAGGGTGGGATGCAGGATAAGAACGATTATCCGGCATATTAGTGGTAGTAATGGGGTGGTTGGGCAGAAAGGCCGGGATTTGACGAATGGAGGGCATATTTGTATTGGGGCGCACGACGTTGATGTGACATTCAAAATGCTCCAACGACGAATAACGCTTTTCAAAATAAGCCGCTGATTAAATGGAACGCGGATAATGTGCATTTGCGTTTTAGGCGGTATTATTTTTCTTGGTGTAGAATTTGTATTTTGGTTAATCAAATTATGTATATATTTGGGTTGTTTGGTGTACCACCTGCGTATAGATGATGAATTGAACACTAACTGCGTGATTCAATATTCTCTCGATCATCAGGATGCCTCTTTCTGTGGAGCGTTGAATGGGGGTGATAATGATTGGTGTGAACAGGCTGTCTTTGTGCTGGCCGATAACGCTGCAATCTGCCAGACCATTCCGAGCAGGCGCGGTATGCGGCAAAATTGTGAAGGATTTTACAAAAATAAGCAGTAGAAAGATAGTTTTTCTTTTACTAAAACTTTGTTTTATGTGGTGGGCTGTGCAAATGCGCACGCTTTTATTTCCCCCGTATATTGGGTTGGGTTATGCCAACTATTGGGTGGATATTGTTGGCCAGTTTTGCCATTATGTTTATGCTGGGGTGCGTTTCAAATCCCCCGAATGTAGCATGTACCCAAGAGCTCAAACTCTGTCCGGACGGAACAGGGGTTGGGAGAACGGCTCCATTCTGCGAGTTTGCTCCTTGCCCAGATACCCCTATTGGGTGTACCAAGGAACTCAAAATTTGTTCCGATGGAAGCGGAGTAGGAAGGGTTCCTCCTGCATGTGAGTTCACACCTTGCCCAGTATCACCGCCTAACCCCGCAATCCAACTTCCTCCCAATTACGTGGCAAGCGAATCCACCATTCCTATTTCGGCTAACCAGAAATTTGAGGAACTATCGCAAAACGAGGGTTACCGGAATACATTTGGTTCGAGGGTTTTCTTTTGCCGGAAAGAAAATGAGGGTTTTTATTTGGTGGACGCGAGCGCGGGATTTTTTGGAATACAATATTATTTTTCAATCACGGGAGAAAATCTGGGTTCTTATGGGTGGGATGATATAGCTGAACCCAATGACCCTCTCCCTCCTTTTAGCGCAAGCGAGTATCCGTGCACGCTCATCAAAGAAAGCCCGGGAAAAATTTCTCAACAATAGTTTCTTTTTCTCAAACACTATTCTCATTATGTAGTTGTTGAGGGTTTGGTTTTATTTACCTCTGCCAGCTTTCTTGTGTGGATGGTTCGTTCGCGCCGCGTGAAGAAAGCAATCCGGCCTGGGGAGAATGAGATGGAAACCCATTCGAATTACTCGCTGGTGTTGACTCTCTTATTCGTTATTGGCTTAGTGCTAGTCATCGTTGCATTGGTCGAAGTCGTGAATTCGGGAGCCGCCATCTTTTCGGTTACACCGGCTCCTCCGGCAAATCCTTTTTCGAGCGTGGTCATGCCACCCCCTCCTTCACCCGTGAATCCGGTCATTTCCTATTTCAAGCAGACTTCGAATGCCGGTGTTCTTCGTTTTGTTTCGTGTGGAAACCTTTCGTGCTCGGCCGGAAATGTTTTTCAAACACTGGATAGCGGGGGAGCGAATTATTACGTGGGGCAAGGGAATGACATGATTCGAGACGCGAACCATATTCCTATTATTGCCTATGAGGATGGCACACTCCAAAAAATCAAGGTATTGAAATGTCACGATAGCGTGTGCTTGACTGGTTTTTCCACGAGCATCCTTGACACGAATACGGGCAATTATATTTCCCCATCCCTCGCATTTTCCGCGAACGGGAACCCGATGGTGGCCTATACGCAGTTTAATGGTGGGGACTTGAAGTTTGCACTCTGTGGTAACGCATCCTGCAGCGCAAATTCCTCCATTGTGATTGTGGATGCGAACGGACTGACGGGATATGTCCCTGTTCTTGCGCGGGGAAGCGATAATCTACCCATCATTACGTACCGGCACGCATTAGCAACGGGGCCCGGCAACGATTACGCCAAAGTCGCGCATTGCGAAAACGCATCGTGCAGTAGCAAAACCATCACGATCCTCGATGAAACCTACAACGGGTTTGACCATGACATGCTCATTGCACCCGATGGAAAGCCCATCATCGTATACACGCGCAATATACCCGGCCCCGGATATACCGCGCTCCTTCGCTGCGGGAACGTTCGATGCAACGCGGGGAATGTGACCTCGAATATCGAACCCTACGTGGGGCAAGGATCGTATTCGCTCGAAATCGGATCCGATTCCCTGCCTATTTTCGCCTATAATTCCCCCCTCGTGAGCGGGGGAACGATCGGCTACCTGAAGGTCACGCACTGCGGAAACCTCTCTTGCAGCACGGGAAACGTCTCAACCGTTTTGGATGTGAATGGTGTTACTCCCTCGCTCGCCATCGGCTCGGACGGGAACCCCCTCATCTCCTATTATGACCCCTCGAGCCAAGACTTGAAAGCCGTCAAATGCACCAACAAAATATGCACCACGTTCAATCCACCCAGCATCGTGGAAGGAGCCAGCCAGGCCGCCACCTATATCGGGCAATGGAACTCGGTAAGGTAAGAAAAGGACGGAAAAATTATTTTGGTTTTTTCAAAAGAATTTTGTTAAATTTATACGATACGGGCGATAATCGGGCTATATTCACTGTTTCCGTCGTATAAAACATTCCCACAGTCACCCTTTCTTAGCAATTCTTTCGTTTGGTTAAAGAATATGGCATTTCCTCCATTGATTTGAATGGGAGATACTCCTTGCGTCCAGTAAATGACATGCGTTATTTTCTTTTCACGAAAGAAATCGCACGGGTTTCCTTCCATTCGTGGAAAAGTGGTATGGTCAAAAATCTGCGCCTTTTCGAGACCGACAGTTATTGGATTTATGTTGTTCATGAAAAATACGATAGTATTAGTAGTATTGGGTATAACCGAAAGGACTTTGGGGTAATAGATGGCTGTGTCAAATGTTTGGCCTTGTAACCCCCCAATGGCAATGAGAAAAGGATGGATAATGAACAGTCCCATTGCAAAAAGGAGGAAGAGAGTTGGAAGAATCCGCCATAAGCCCGTTATCTTTTCGCTCACAAAATCCAAAGATCGAATAAAGAGTATGGTTGCAATGCCTATGAAAGCATGGGCATAGATTCCAAAGCTATTGTAAGTGTAAAAGTACAAGCTGGTTAATCCGAAGGCTAGGCCAAATCCAATAAGGGACAACCAGAGGGCTAGACCCAAAAATCTGGATTTGCCATCCTTCCATACTAGCATTGCCCCTGCTATCAAACCCAAACCCAAGGGTTGCGACCCAATATAATGCCAAAAGCTTTGGAGGAGGGCACCCCACCTCTCCTCAAAGGCAATCGGTGGGCTAAACCTTAGTGCTTGAACAATTGTCAGTTCTTTCCAAAAATCAATTCCATTCACAAAGCGGTACCCTACAAAAAAAACAAACCCAATAATGGCACTCAATCCAATGGCCAAACTTGCTTTCTTTTCCTTGCCTAAAAAATAAGAGAGGAAGCAGATGGGAAGGATGTACGCTATCACGTTTATTTTAGCTTGGCTCATGGCCAACGCCAGTATGGAGCCAACAATTATTTTGGCATGCGAGGGTATTTTTGAATACCACAAGATAAACAATAAGGAAAACCACCACAAAAAAAGAGAGAGCTCTACATAGAACATTTTTCCAAAAATCATTAGAGAAGGCACCAGCAGGTAGAAGCCGGTTGCCTTCCATGGATCACGAACGCCAACCTCTTTTGTTAAGCTGTATATCCCACCCAATACAGCCAGCAAAATGGTAAAATGAAGAAGGGTTGTTAAACCAGGGCTGATTTGTTCCACTAGACCAAATACCGTTTCGACGGCGTATGGAAAAACATAGTGGACATGGTCCACCCAATTCAATGGTTGGACAGGAAAACTAATTTTTCCAGCAGCGGCAAATTCTCGAATGAATGGGATATGATAGGATAGTGAGTCAAAACTTCGGTCCGGAACCAAAATGAAATAAATTGCCTGCACAACAAGCAAGGAGACAGTTAATCCCAAAAAAAGGGAAGGTTTTTCTGAAAAATTCATCTTCGGCCAAGTTGGTTTGGTTTTCCACCAACCCAAAACGAATACGAGCCCAAGAAAGAGTGAAATGGGTTTTTGAAAAGAGAAAAATAAGGAAAAAAAACTCAACAGGAAAGCGGTAGTAGCATACGAAGTGGCAAACGTCAACCAAGGGGGCTTCTCGTGGATATTTAGTTTGGTTAATGCCACATGCCCAAGAGCCCATAGCCACCCAAAAAGCGAAACTAATCCGGATGCGTTTGAAAGCCAAAAAATAAAATCCATTCTAATCCGATGCTTTCTCTTATTTTTAAAACAGTTCAACGAATGCCGAGTCTAGTCTGCTTTGGTTCGAACATAAATAGTAGGGTACTCTTGGAGCGATTGATAATCCAAAAGAAAGGGTTGAATGTCTGAACGTTTTTGGTATAAGGGATGAACCACCATCACCCTGGGAGGGTTCTTCAGGAAATCCTGTTCGACCTTTTTGCGATCCTCTTCCCGCATTGGGAGGCGGTCTGCAAAAATGAGGGAAAACGAATCGAAGTAGGGGGTGGGAGCTCGACGTTGCGCGTACCAATAAATTTGAGGCATGTATCCCCATACATAAATGGGTTTTCCTTCTGGGACAAGGGTTTGGATCGCGCGACCTATTTCCGCATAATTCGGGTTGTCTGGAACCCATCGCATGTGAGTGCTAGTCGCAATCGTAGCCACACCCAAAATGAGCATTACCATAATACCACTCATGCTCCATATTTGAGGCACACGATTGGAAACAGTTCTTGCAGCAAAAACGCCTCCTCCAACTGCGAGAGGAAACCATCCCAGCATGGCATGATGGGGGAAAAAGCTTCCGACCGCAAATAGTATTAGAAAAGATAACCCAAACCAAACTCCCACCACTTTTTGTTCTTGCTTGAAGGGCGATATTTTCCAACCTATTCCCAATATCATTGCTACGAAGAAAGGGGCAATGTAAGGGAAGAAGAAAAGAGCATTCGAGAATCCCTCGTTTGAAAGAAAATACGCTTGGGCGTAGCGAGAAGGCCAAACCCATAACGAAAAAATGATCCCATTTCCCGCTCCTGCCAATACGAAATAAGTGGCTACTATCCCCAAAGGCAATAAAAAACCGGTCAAAATAGCTTTCATTGCTCGAGCGTCCTTCCGCCAGCATGAACGGGAGAACCAGAGGCACATGACCATAAAGGGCAACGTGTAAACTGTGATGAGTGTTCCAAGGCTGCCAAGCAATCCAAACCAAAAAGCGGGAAACGATCTGAGTGGAAGCGGTGGGGTTGCAAGGATAAACATTCCCAAAAGAAAAGGAAGAGCGAAGAGTTCGGTTAAAGCAGCTTCTGCCTCTATGCTTGTATTCAAAAATAAAAGTACACCCACATACGCTGAAAAGAGTGTCATTCGTTTACTGCGAAAATGGGTATTAACCCAATACAGGAGAAGACTCACTGACAAACCCATCGCCAGAAAGGATAACCATCTGATTCCCACAAAGCCGTGGGGAGTGAGTATAAGTCCAAGCGCGTAGATGGCATATATTCCAGGAGGTTTAGTCTGATACGCTGAAATATATGGGATTTCCCCCTTCAGCCACCCTTCTGCCACATACGCATAGGCCGCTTCATCCGAGTCATGTATTTCATACGGGAAGAGCAATAAGTGACCCGTAATGATGATGGCTAAGAGCCCGGCAACCACGAATATCATGGTGTTTGACGTAAATGGACTTTTCATATCCGACTTTTCTCCTGTTATTGACTCATTTGTGGCATTTTCCCTTCCAATAGGTCTGAAGTGGAATTCGTGCCAAAGCCTGCATCCAAAATTCGGGTTGAATTTTTGGGAATCTGTACAATTATTTTATCCAAACGTTGAACGTGAACAAAACGTACGAGGGGATTTGCAGCATGATATAACGAATCCATATTATTCTTGGGCATATGTAGGTGATTTGTGTGGGACATAAATCACCTATGGTTTTTCTATCGCAGGGATTTGAGTTAATCCATACATGTACGGTTGCAGCACTTTCGGAACCCTGAATCCCCCTTCCTTGGTCTGGTAGTTCTCCAAAATGCAGCGGAGCATGCGTGTGGTGGCGATGCCGGTGGCATTGAGCGTGTGCACGTAGTCTTTGCTTCCATCCGGGTTTGAGTATTTGATGTTGAGGCGCACGGCTTGGTAGCTGGTGCAATTGCTTAATGATCCCAATTCGAAATACTTCTTTTCGCGGGGAGACCATCCGTCGATATCGTATTTTTTGGCGGCCACTATTCCAATGTCTCCCGTGCACACATTCACGATGCGATAAGGGAATTCCAGCCCCTGAAACATTTTTTCGGTGTTCAGCAGCATGCGGTCGTGCCACTTTCGGCTTTCGCTCGGATGGCAAATCACCACTTGCTCTATTTTGTTGAAATGGTGCACGCGGAAGAATCCCCGCTCATCCAAACCGTGCTTTCCCACTTCCCTTCGGAAGCAGGGCGAAATCCCTGCATATTGAATGGGCAATTTTTGGACGGGAATGATTTCGTCCATGAATTGAGCCGTTAATGGATGCTCGCTCGTCGCAATCAAATGCAAATCCTCGTTTTCTATTTTGTAGAGCATGCCTTCAAAGTCCGCCAGATCCGTGACTCCTTCATAGGCTTTCCGGTTCATCAAAAGGCTGGGTTGCATGGGAATGAAACCATCTTGCATGAGGATGTCCAACGCATATTGCTGCAACGCCCAATCCAGCAGGACAAGGGGGCCTTTCAAGGCATAAAAGCCGGTTCCACTCGTTTTCACCGCGCGCTCGAATTCGACTCCATCCACGTTTTTGGCAATTTGTCCATGCGTTTGGATTTCGAAATCGAACGCGGGAATCGTTCCCCCTTTTTTTATTTCTTGGTTTTCGTTTTCGTCCTTTCCATATGGGACTTCATCCAATAATAAGTTAGGCAAGGCCATCAATGCGTGGTGTATTTTTTCTTTCAATTCTTTTTGCCTTTTTTCGGTTTCAATAATTTGTTGACCCACATTTTTGCTTTCTTGCACAATTGTTTGTTTTTGCATGGGGTTGTCTTTCACTTTTGCTACTTCTTGGGTTAATTGATTTCGTTTGGCGCGCAAGCTTTCGGCTTGCTGCAAGGTTTTCCGGTAATCCAAATCATCCTGGATCAATTGATCAAATAATTGAATGTATCCGGAGTTTTGTCTTTTCGACAAATTCTGCCGCACCTCTTCCGTATGTAAACGTAAGTAATGGATGTCAAGCATATAGGGGGGAATAGGGGTTGGATGGTTTAAAATCGGTGGGTTCTTTTCTTGAGTTAGACCTTTAAAGCGTTGATTTTGCTCGCCAGGATAAAATCGTTTTCGCTCAATCCTCCCACCGCGTGCGTCCAGAGGACCAAGTTAACCTTGTTCCCATGAATAGCAATGTCGGGATGATGTCCTTCTTTCTCGGCCAGAACCGCGACTTTGTTTACGAACGTCATCGCCTGCTTAAAGTTTTTGAATACGAACAACCGGTCGATTTTGTTTCCGGCGAGCTGCCAGTTTGGAACCAACGAAAGGAATTCTTCGGCCTCTTTTTTGGAGAGGGGAGGTGTTCCTCCCTCGCAGGGAACGCAATGAGCCCCCCATTTTTTCCTTTTTTTGGGTTGCATACTAAAACCTTCTCATTTTGCTTTAAATACCTCCGCGATCGTTGTTTGTGCACCGTAACAGGGTGGTTAAATTGGGTAGCGTAGCGGAATTCTTCCGGGGGATTGTAAAAGGAACCAAAATCATCGTTCAAAAAGTCGGTGCCTTCATTTTACTCGTTTTTTTCCTGGGAATGCTCGCCGGGGGCTGGATCATTTCCGCACAGCTTTCTCCGCTCTGGTTTTTGGCGTTTGCTATTTCCATTGTGGTCATATGGAATGATTTCGGGGAAGGAATCGCCATATTTTTCTTGTTGCTGATTTTGTTTTTGTTCGCGCCGCAAATTTTGCCGCTGGTTCGGTTGTGAAAATGGGAATGTAAACCATTATTTTTGGTTTTCCTTTTGGGCAGGGCAGAGACTGAAGAACGCGCATCGGTTGCAGTGCCATCCGGGTTTGGGGGAAAATAATCCAATTTTTTTGTGGTCCTCGATTTGGGTGGAAATAAGGTGGGACTTTTGGATCGCGTTCCGTGCATCTTTCGGATCCAATTTTGCTTTGACGGTTTTTTGGTGGGCCAGATAGTGCCAGCGCAATTCTATTTCGGATAAGGGAAAGTACTGATGGGCGGCCATCGCGCCGTATAGGCTGGCTTGATAGTCCTGTGACAAATTTTTTTCATTTAATTTTTTGCTTCCCGTTTTGTAATCGTGAATGATAATTCTGGTTTCGTGGGGTTGTGAAACCCGATCCAAGAAACCAATGATCCATTGTCTTCTTTTGGGGTTTAAGGGGTAGAGTATTTTTTGCTCGACTCCAATCGTAGCCTCTTCTTCACGCCCAAAAATGGTATCAAAGTACCATCGCACCGTTTCATGTGATTTTTTGACGAAGGGAATGAGCTCTTCTTCCGGAATAGGAACGGGAGATTCGATGAGGATTTTTTTCCATAATTCGGGCAATTGGTTTTCAATAGTGGACCATTCGATTGGTTTTTTTTCCAGTTGTTTTAGGTGGGTTTGCTCCAGAATGGAATGAACGATGTTTCCACACGCCATAGGCAAATCAAGGGGTGCTTCCGGCACCTCGGTTTTCCAAATGTACGTATGCGCGTACGCATGGGGGCAGGTTTCGAACAAGGATAGAGAAGAATAAGAATATGGGGTGGGCATTTCAAGAGAGAAAGGAAAAGATGAATATAACCCTGCGGAGGGTGAACCGCCGAACTTACTGTTTGCCCATTCTTCGCTTTATCGCTTTTTGGTTTCGGATGTGTTTGGCCGTGCCTTTGGAAGGACGTTGAAATCGGTGAACCCATCGAAGCATTCGGCGTTGGCTGTATCCTCTTCGGAGGGCTTCCGACCAGAGGTAAAACAAGTCTTCTTCTGCCTTTTTATCCCCTTTGCTTTTTGCCTTTACCTTTTCTCGAATGAGTCGTTTCCACATGTGGATGCTTGACTTGGAATGATTTGGTTGGGACTGGTTTTTCATCGCTTAAATTGTTTTTCTTTTGTTAATTAAAGTTTTGCCCTCCTTCTTTTTATGCTCAAGAATGCTTCGCGAGAGTATGTTTCAGTCTTACCAAATACCGTCGACCAGGGGATTGAAAATCCCCCACCGTCTTCCGGTGCGGCTCAATCTTTTTTCCCAAAAGATTGATCAAAAAAAGGGGTATTGCACAGCAATACCCCGGACTCGCAGCGGCCAGCCGAAACTGGCCATCGGAAGCGGCCGGGGTCAAGAGAGTGCCCCCTTCGAGTTGCTCATCGCGGTCATCCTCATGGGTTTTGTGTTGTTTGCGGGTTACCAAGCCATTCAGCGCTTGCACGAACAAACATGTGCGAATACCATTAATAGCCAGCTGGAAAGCATGGCGCGCTATTTAGAAAATGTGGCCTCTGGGAGAGGGAGCGCGCAATTCCAATTTAGTTTTCGCGAGTGCTCGGCAAAAATAAACGATTGCACCAATTTTTCGGGGTTGGCGAGTTCCACCGATATCATGTGCATCAAGCTTATCGATTCAACGGATCCGAATATTTGTTCGAGTTTTTGTTCCTCCGCACGAAGTATTTGCACCTTATTACAATTCAAATCGCGAGATAATACCATAACGAAGTGCG
The DNA here is from genome assembly GCA_964372665.1 of uncultured archaeon. GTDB lineage: Archaea > Iainarchaeota > Iainarchaeia > Iainarchaeales > VGJJ01 > VGJJ01. Next base: position 10,458 of record CAYJRE010000014.1, read on the forward strand.
TGGACATTTCTCCTTCCACCGTGTTTCCGGCGGAGGGCAGCCTGCAATGCCCATCGCGCGTGAACGAGGGGTGGACGCTCCAAGATTTTACCGCGGAAACCGTCCAACAAGGAACATATTCCTTCCTCAAAGCCAGCGATTTGACTGCCACGGTTCCCATAGTGTGCGCGTACTTGCGCACCGGGTGATCCTGAAAATGAAAAAAAAGAGGGGATGGGATGAAAATGTTTATGGAGCACGTGAATGCCATGAGGGGGATTTGGATTGATTGAGTTCACATTATCCAAAATCAATTTGCTCATCTTGGTGGTGGCATTGTTTGCTATCATTTCTTTTTTCGCGGTAAACGTAGGCAGGGTATTTTTAGTGGGAGAAGTGAAGGGCGAGCTGGATAAATATGCGTTGACTATCAATGGGATGGTAGCAGCGCCCCCGACGTGTGATAGTAATCCGTTTGCGATTCCTCCAAAGTTTGTGAGCTTTGGGAACAATGTGTTTTACACGTTAAAAATCACGCGTATTCCCGATCCAACTGGAAATAGACTCATTTTTTCGGTGAGTGACGTGCGTTCCCCTACTACGACGTTGGCCGCCTCCTCGTTAGCTACCACCGCGAACATTGTGGTGCTGGATAATAGCACGGGGACGTTCATTCCCTTGAATCCCAACGAAGAATTGGAGTTGAACCCCCAAAGCGTTCCGCCCCGCAATGCGTTTTATGGCGTCAAGAGCGTGAAGAATGGAATTACTACTTTGTACATTTTTCCGTGCTCGATTTCTGCGAACTCCAACACGTGTACGGGTCCCACAGGCGCCAAGGCACAGGTGAACTCCAGTTTACCCATAGGAGAACAATTCACATGCTAAGCCAAAAAGGATATTTGGGCCCGATTGGGGATGACATTCCAAGTTTGATTCCCATCATTGTGGGATTGCTCACGTTTTTTGCGGGTTTTACGTATACGCTCAACGAATTCAATCTTCGCTCGCAATCCTTTACCGCGGACCGTGACACGCTGCTCATAGCCAACTCGTTGAAGGGAGACTCGTACATTTCTTCCTTTCACGAGTTTGACATCGCATGCCAAAATATTCGCGTGCGGGGAATCAATTATGCGGCAGGAATCGTGGAATCCACGCAATGGAACCTCATTCAGCAGGAAGCGCAACAAGCCCTTTCTTCTGGGAGCACGCACGATCCGCCACTCAGTTTTATCGCGAATCATTTTTTTGGGGTTCTGGATCCCATTACCGGCCAGACCAATCTTTTATCGTGTTCGAGCGGCATACCTCCACCCATCACCCAGGCGGATTTAGCCAACATATTGGTCAATCGTCCATATGTCGTACTGATATTCCCGATTGCGCTAGAAATATCCACTGCCGTAATCCCTGCGACCTTGGTTGTTATTACATGGAGGGTATAGGAATGCCTTTCGAAGAAAAAAACAATAAAAAACTGAATGCGGGCCAAGCAGCCGTGTCGGATGCATTGTTTTTATTGGTCATTATTTCGGGATTAACGGGCTTTTTGTTTCTGTTTGCCTCGAGCTATGGAAAAGGGATTTCGGACCAAGTGAATCGGAACGATTCCTTTGAGTTTGTTTCTTCCGCCCTCAAAACGATTATGTATCAATCTTCGCCTCGGGATGCCAACCAAACGATAAACGTGGCGAACCCGGACCCGGATCAGGAAATCGATTATTTGATGGCGAGCTTGAAAGAGGATTACGCGGATGACCAAAATCTTTTGGGCAATACGAAACGCAACCTCGCCCGCTCGATTTACCATGTCATGCGTCCGATCGCAGACACGCAAGATTATGTTTTTTCGATTAATACGGCCCAAAAATACGTGTTGTTCATAGTATGGCGAACCAAATTCATTCCTACCCCCAATCGTTTTGCGGACGTGCAAGTGGATCCCAATGAACCCCACGAAATGTTTTTCTGCAACCCCCAATTGAACGACAATGCGTTGCAGAAATTATTTTTACGCGTGGGCACCGTGACGCAAGCCCAATCGTTGGTGAACATGGTCGAATTCACGGGCAGCTCGTTTTTGCTGGCATTGGACACGAGCGAGGTTCGCGCGGGCGTAACCTTAGCCACGTGGACCGCTACCCAAATTCCTAATACGGAATGGCAATTGTTGAACTGCCAAGAAATCGATTTGACTGGAATCGTGTAGACTTTTTTTTTTATTTCTCTTCCCCGAAATCCAGTCCTTCTTCGTCTCCTAATTCCTTGTCCAGCGAAAAATCTTCGTCTTCTTCTTTTGCCTTTTGTTTTTTCTTTTTCTTTTCATTCAAATCCCCTACTAGGGATTTGAAATCCGCGTCTTCCCCGAGGGGGGGCAACCCTTTTTCTTCAGAGGGGGAGGCGAATCCCTCCCCTTTTTCTATTTCTTCTCCGGGTGTCACCACGCGGCCCATCCTCCTTCGGATGTGACCGGGAACGGGTTGATCGGCGGGGGTAAAGAGTATTGAACCTTGGTTTGGAGTAATCGTTTGCGTGGTTCCGGGAGAGACAGCCGGTGGTTGCCCGCGCTGAATCTGGCGCATTTCCATTCGCTCGCGAGGAGAAAGATTTTGCGTGGGAAGAGGGGAAGAGACTGGTTGCTGCGTCGCACTCGGGTGGATGGGGTTTGGCGCATTTCCAGCTGGCGTGAATTGGAATGAAGTCAAAGGGGTTTGAGTCTTTTTTTCTTCGGTTGGTTGGTTTTCTTTTTCGGCGGCGAGCTTTCGTAATTCTTCCAGCGTTTTTTCTATTTCGGATTGTTTTAGCTCTATTCCTTTTTGGGGTTGCTCAATCGCCGAAGTGCTTGCACTCGGCAATTTTTCCTCGAAAGCGGCTTTTCCCTCCAAACCCAATGCTTTATCCACATGCCGCGGGTGCGGTTTGAGCGCTTCCATGACGCGGGAAAACAATCCGTGAGTGGGTTGAGGGGTTGGAGAGGAATCGTGGGATGTCGTTTTCGTTTGTTGGCGTTGCTCTCTCCGAGGAAGGGGTGTTGCTTCCCCCGGGGTTGTCGTCGGTTGGGCCGAGGGAAATTGGCCCGGCATGGTCATGGGTTTTGGGGTGAGCATCCAGGGTTCTTTTTCCATGGAGGAGGGTTCTTTTTCGAATGGAGAAAATTCGTGCTCTTCCGTAGGAGTGGGAGATGGGAAACGGGTTTCGGGGAAGGAAGTTGCAGCATATTCGGAAGGGATGGGTTGCCCTTTTCGGTAGAATCGTCTCAGCCTTCGAGGGATGTGGGTCACGTCTTCGGTCATGCGGAAGTGTTCCTTCTTTTTTGGGTACGAATGTCCACGCTCTCGTTAAAGTCCTTTAAATCCCTTTTCAGTTGGGCGAGCGTCTCCTCAAACCCTGAAAACTCGCTGAGTTCACTCATGGGGAGTCTTCTTTCGGGTTTTAGAGCTTGATTAGTGGGAGACGGGGGCCCTTCTCGTGCTTGTTCTTCCCGTAATAATTCCAACGCATCTCCTTCTTCGCCAAGGGGTTGGGATTGAACACCACGGGTTTCTCTTTTTTCGGCTTGTCTTGTTTTCAATTGACTAGGCTTGTACACTCGACCTTCCTTGGAAGAAAAGGATTCAGGGAGATTCTCACTGGATAGGGTGGTGATGTTCGTGTCCACCGGTTGAACGGGTTTTGGTGTCGCAACAGGGGCTGGTTTGGTTTCGGCAGGGGATGCTGATAGCGCGACAGGCTGCCACGGATGAATCAATCGATTCCAAATCCCGCGATTTACCAAACTTACTATGCCAGTAAACAATATGAATCCCATCCCGCTCACCCAAAAAAATTCGGCCAATTGACTTGGAAAGATTCGCTCATTCGCGTGAGGGGGAAAAAAAATGATTCCCAAGAGCAGGGACCAACCCCCCCCAATGAGGACCGAGAAACCCAGTCTCTTCCACCCTTTCCATTTCGAGCTTGAGGCAAACACGGATCGAAGGACGAGGTATCCTAAGCTCGGGCTTCCCAACAAAAAGAAAATCCCACCGATGCTATCCAAGAGAGGAGAGAGAACCGTCATGATTCCATGAGACACGCGCTCTTTTTTATTCTACAGGGTCATTTTCCCTGCATGAGCCTCGTTTCCACGGTTTGGGATGTTCTTTTTGGTTTAGTCGTGAACGGGGTTCTCCTGACGATTCCACTCCTGGTTTTGGTGGGGATTGACCTTTTTCTTTTCAACCGGGTCAAATCCCAAACAAAATGGAAATGGTTTCAAACCGCGTTCGCGAGCATCTTCATTCTGGTGGCCGGCATCTTGATCATCGTCACGATTTGGAACGTGGGGAATGGTTTCATTGATACAAACGTGGACCAAATCCCCCCGGATGTGCGGAACAATCCCCAATTCCAATTATCGCAAGTGAATCTATTCCTCTTATTGGGGCAAGGCATCCTGCAATCCCTCCTCTCCGGATTGATCCTCTCCGCCATCTTGTTGCCGTTTGCGTTCGTAGGGATGGGGGTTTTTGAGTGGCTACAAAAAAAGAGAAATATTCCGGTTTGGGAAGGCATTCTCCTGACTTGTTTTCTGGGAGCACTCTTGCTTTTGATTCTCCTCGCCGCCTTTCCCTGGATTCCGGTTTCGCTGCTCTATTTGGCTTTCTTCGGGATTTAAAACTTGAAAAATCCCAGCACGCTTAAATAGACCCCATTCGAGATTCTGAAACCCATGTCCAGCCGTACGATCGCCATTTTTTTCCTGTGCCTGTTCGTGTTCACTCCCTTCAGTATGGCGGTTCCCTATCTTGAAGAGATTCAATCTTCTCCCCTCGCTTTGCCAATCGAATCACCTGTTTTATCTCCTCCTGAAAAATACGCCGTACTCACATTCCAAGCCGCTCCAGATGGGACTGGTTCCACGTGTCAAGTGTCCTCGCTGAGCCCGGAAGAGGTGCAGCGTTTCAAGGATACGATTCTCACCCCCGGCCTCGTGGGGAATGAGATTTCAGCGGGAACCAATCCCAATACCGACCGCGAAAGGGTCTCCGATCAAAACACGTTGCTGGTACCGAATCCCTTCGATAAGGAGAGCGCATTCCAAAAAGAGATTCCGACCCAAATCCTACAACCCGAAGAGCTCTCACCCCTGCAAAACCAGCACGTCAAAGGACCCTTTGCATTTGGCGTCTCACTCGACGATTCTTTACGCGCGGCCAAATGTGGCAAAGAGGAAGCCTGCGCGGTGTACGGCGAAAAATTGCAGTTGCGCAATTCAGGGGAAGGCATCGTGGGAAACGTGAAAGACATGTATAACGCCGTGGTCAAAGACTTGGATTCCCCGGAATCAAAATTTTCGGAAGAGGAAGCCGATTATGTTCGCGCCCAGATCCAAACCGAGCAGGATTTAGGAACACCGGACGCGAACCACATTCCCATTCAAACGTATGAGCGAAAAAAGAACGATATACTCATGAACCACATTCGCTTGGACAATACATTTCAAGCCGGTATGCTCACCAACTGCGCAGAAGGAGACTGTATTCTTACCTTATACTCGATGTTCGACAAATACTTCAACTCGTGGTTTTCCGGCGAACTCGTGGTTTCAACGTTTGCCCCTACCTTATGGGGGCGTTTCAACAAGATGCTTCGACAAGCCAAGCGGCAAAACCTGGTTACCGCCAAATTCGTTGAATCGTTCAATTTGAAAAAAGCATATAATGCTCGTAGAGTCGCGGATAGGCTTGAAGGAAGAAAATTGGGGGATACTCCTATTGCCCCTAGCGAGTTTTTTGAGCGAGTTCAGGTCGGAGCACCGTCCACCCCCGGAGAACCAATCGGAATATCCGTTTTGCGAAACTACAAGCGTTTTTTGTCGGAGGAACAGGATTTTAGACAAGTCACGGACGAATTTTTTACAGGCCCAAATCCGGTCGTCTTGAAAACCGGGGGTTATTCGGTATGGGAGGGGCAAGCCTTCAATCCGGATGGAAAACTTTCTCAAATCAAGGATTTGGATCGAAGGAAAAAGATTTTCTCGTACGTGGGAAAATTGAAGGAATACGCGGATGTCACGAACGAGCTTCACAATCAAACAAATGATCTGTACAAAGCCGCCGCCAAAATACTAAAAGAGAGTACGGATCCTGCCAGTATCGCCGAAGCCCAAAAATTGCGCACGCAAGCGGCCAGACAATGGGCACGTATTTTTAGAGATTTCGATGATTTTATGAACACCGATATACCTGACCTCGTGCGGAAAGATTTTTCCACCACGGGCTTCGACCAGCTCTACATCCGACCGGCCGGGGCCGCTGACATCACTCCCTTCAGCATTGGCACAGGAGATTTAAAATTTCAAGACGAAATCTTGGACGAATTTGCGGAAAAAGGAAATTTTCTGGGGGTCAAACGGGCCGAACGGGCCATTAACCCGGCTACGGGAAGGTTAGAACACCTTCAATTGTATAAGGCGGTCAGCCAAAAAGAAGTGGGAATAGTGGATTTGGATGTATTGGCTCGAGGAGGGTATCCTTCCGATATTCAGGTTCGATTGAACAGCGGATTAACCGTGGGTGCGACTCCGGGTGAATTAGAGCGAGTTAAACAAGATTTTTCGGCGTTTGGACAGCTTCCCCGAATCGTCAAAACAGGGTATGAAAAGGCAGTTGATGCCCAAGGAAGATCAATCACTCTTAGCCCAGAAGTTTATGCCGACCACCTATTATCAGGAGAGGTGTGGCCCCGAAAGGTAGGGACCGCGGCACGAAACATTAACTCGTTGTACGATACCATGACCACTCGGGATTGGGGTCGGGGAAGGTACACCAACATTCTTTCCAAAAGCCTGCAGACGCAGGATAGTCTCATCAAGAATTATTTCAACATCATTAATCCCGACGTGTTGAGTTCGGGAATAGGATGGACCGCTAAAATGTACGGGTATTGGTGGTTGACGCGGGGATTCGGTTCCGACAAATTCTCGATCTACCAATTGCCTCAAGAATGGACCGAAGTCCAATTCTACCCCGGAGAATCCGAGTTTTACGATGACGCCTACATCGATTTTTTCGCGAATGAAGGAAGCGACACCGGGGATCTTTTCCAGCGCGTCATCTCCAAATTACCAGTGCCATTAGTCTTGGACCAGTTTGCGGGCCAATATCCCACGCTTCAAAAAGCATGGGATTTCATCAATGGGGGGCAAGTCCGCACATCCCCGGACAACCTGGCCACGTACATGTTTGGCGCGGAATCCTGTCCCACTTGCAGCGCGACCCTGGTTTCTCCCCAAAAAGGGCGCTTTGACGTGGATTATCATTCTCCCGAGAGCATGAATACCTTTTTCATCGAGCACGGTAAAAGCAAGGACGCGAAAGAAAAAGGACAATATTTGCTTTCATTCGCCCACAAGACCAACATCAAAGGACAAATTCGAGGGGATGCATTAGAAGAAGTTGATTTGATACGCGCACGGCAAGAAAAAAAAACGTGTGAGCAAGTCGCGGAAAATCTCTTTTTGTACGGACCCATCGCAAAAGTGATTGGCGCGGAAAAAGCCGGTGCCGCGATCGCGTTGACCGAAAGCCTGACCTATTTCGGGGGCGGACTCGCGGGAGCATTCGTCACGTTCGCCAACCAACTGGCGTACGCTCCCCAATTCAACGAGTGCGTGGACGACAAAGAAGGGTATTTTTCTGGATTGTTTGTTCCCGTCGAAGTGGAAAAGAAAGGCTCTGAAGCCAAAGCCGATGAACTACAAAAAAGCGTTTCCGAAAATGCGTTGGACGGTATCCGAGAATTTGCTACCAAACTCGAAAAAGAGAACCCGAACCCTTCCTTGCCCGACAAAGTGTTGAAAGAAGCCACCTCAAAGGTCAAGGAATTGGTGGACGAGGCCCAACAAAACCGAGTCGCGGAAGCCGAATTACGCATCAGCGGGAGCTCTTCCGGTTACTTACGCTCCAAAGAAGTCATCTATTTTTGGTCAGGTGGCAACTCGCGCATCGAGCCTACGCGTTATCTCACGGAAGGAAAAACGGTTATCATCGACCAAAATGGACACACGATCACGTTGGATAACAAAGAGGGAACGCTGACCGTGGACGGGCAGCTCGTTATTGGACCCGAGCACGCCGACCATGAAAGGTTGGCCAATAAAAATATGGAAATTCCAGCCGTGGAAATCCCTCAGCGATTGAATTCCTATGGATTGCCCCTCGATGCCAATTATTTGTTGGTGAGCGTGAACGTGCGTGGAGAAGCCATCGTTCAAGACCCGGTTTTATTGGATTGCATCCAGCAAGCCGTGCTTGAACAAAGCGCGGTGCCCCTCAACTCGAACAATATGAGTGAAGCCTTCGGAAACACCGAAAGCGTGGTGACGGATGCCTACCCCAACATTGTCATTGACCCAATCAAGAACCGCATTCTATTGGGAGGTCAAGCCCCCCAAACCGCGAGCGGACCCACGGCCGCCATCCACATTTTTGCGAATCGAGAGGTCATTGTGACGGGTGCCCCCAATCCTTCAGCCGGAAAGTTCCAAAGCATGTTGTTGGAGAACGGCTCCATGATTTACAAGCCCCAAACCAACGAACTAATCATTTGGTTGCGCCACCACGCCCAAGCCGTAGTAAAAGACACGGACGTGAAAAACTTTGCCGGAAAATTAACCACCACCCAAAACGAGAACACGGACTGCGAAGAACCTGCCATCGAGCTGAACGTGGAAACCGACCCTTCCACTCCTGCCACCAAACTCAAAGGAGACAATTTGACCGCAGGATTAAAGAAAAACGGCCCCTTCCAAGTGTTTGAAACGGATTCGAAACGCTTTATTTTGTATTCGAAACTCGTGGACGGGGTTTGCAAGCAGTTCTTCAAAGTGATTAACAAAAACACAGGAGAAGTGTACGACCAGGAAATCAAAGAAATCACGCAAGGAGAGGATGGAAAAATCCACATCAAGACCGCGGATGGAAAAAATCACACGTTGGAGTTTTCCGACCAAAACGGAAAACCGGTCATTACATACGATGGGAATTCAGAATTGCTGCGCTCGGCCATGGGAAAAGGGGGATCGTTTTACTACGATCCCAACAAAGGAATCTATGTGGCGGAGAATGCACAACTCATTCCCTTGAACGACAATTTCAAGAACCAGGGAATCTCCTTCCAAGCCAATCCCGATGGAACGGTTTCTGGAAAGCCCGGCGACAACGTTTTCGTGATCAACCCCCCGCAGGGAGGACAAGGATTGTTTAACATCCCTAGCATCCCCGAAAACGTGGCGGGCGCGGGAATCGTGATACTATTGCTCGGACTCGCGTGCGCGGGGTTGTATATGGATAATACCCAGCGGAAAAAAAGAAAAAGTGCTCTTGGATAAAACCCATTTTTAGGAACGAAAATAATTGAAATGGATTTTTAGCAAACCCAAACAATCACATTGTATTGTGAGTCCCCGTCACGAAGGGACCAACTATTGTTTTGAGTCTCAATGTTAGCCTTGTCATCGAACAATTGAATATCAACACTCGGAGATCCGGACGGAAATCCAAGAATAACATCATCCATGGTGTTTCCATTCCCCCCGCTTCCCTGTCCAGATGTCCAATTAAGAACTGCAATGTTTGAGAGAATTCCGCTCTGGTCGCTGGCAAATTGATTATATGTCGTTGAGGCAAATTTTGCGGGGGCGCCCGTCGAAACTGAAAATGCCTCCATCAAAATCTGGCACGATCCCACATACCCGGCA
>CAYJRE010000014.1:20281-24589 GCA_964372665.1 uncultured archaeon
GGGAAATTGGGCTCGAGACAAAGGGATTTACGCGTAATAACTCGGTTCTTTTCCCCCAGTCTGATCTTGCTCTTGTTCGCTTTCCTGCACCTGCTGCACGTTCTTCAACTGCGAAACGATTTCTTCCTCGGCTTTCTTGGCCTGAACCAACAAGGGTTCCACCTTCAAATTAAGTTTTAAGAGTTTGTTCAATCGTTTGATTAACTCGGCCGCGGCCTTGTAGTCCGCTCCAAACGTGACATTACCTAACAACGAAAACGCTTTCACATTGCTTTCCTTCAAATGCAGCAGCATTAAGGCCGTGATTCCAGTCGTGATGCCATCTTCGATGATTTCCACATCCAATCCCTTCAACAAGGCCTTGCTTCCCGGGTTGGCAGCAATCGCATACACGTGCATGTCATTCTTTTGGCCGGTTTGAATTCCTGCCAGCGAAATAACCCTCGTAATTTTGTTCTGCAAAATCCATTCTACAACCGTCCGAGCCACCTTGGGGATGTAGGGTCGCGGAATGACCTGCTCCGAAATCAACACGACTATTTTGTATTTGTCGTTCACGTAAATTCGCGAGGGAAAAACAGGCACGCCGTCATGGATACGGATGATGGGCATGAATACATCCGAATGCAAATGCCCTACCTCCTTAAACCCTGCGTTCTCCACCAAGTATTTGGCGCTAATCGTCCCCACCAATCCCATGCCCGGAAAACCTTCGATGAGCGTGTAATCAGTCCAATCCCGGTGCTCCACCAGCACAAATCGCACCGTCGGATCCGACACCACGCGACTGGATTGGGTGAATGGATTGGATGCGGGCGGACCAGGGGTTTGTTTACTACCTGGTTTAGAAGGGGGCATGCCGTATCACTCCTTTCCCAATCGAGTTTTCCTTTAAATAGGCACCTTTTTCATCCTGAAAAGATGGCTCGAGCTAGAATAAATACAATTTGGCTCCCGAACAGGAGTAGGAGTGCATATCCCACACTCTGGCCCTTCTTTTTTTCATGCAAGCTCAAAAATCCTCCAGCCAAAACCGCGTATTCCATCATGTATACACGGATTCCGCTTTCCACGGTCGAAAAAAGAATGGCTTTTGTTTCTATCGAGAGCGCGGATACGACTCCGACAATGATTCCTAGCAATAGCGGGATGAGAAAACCCCCGGCCCCAATCAGCGTGTATTTTTGGACGAGCAAAGCCGACTTCTTTTCCTCGTTCAACGCCTGCACCGACAATCCATTGTTGGCCAAGCTCAACACCGCGGCCTGAATCGAAGAACCATTTTGATACCCTCGCACGAGCAGACGTTGCACATTCAGCGTGATTTCAGACCCCGTGTTTTTTCCAAACACGCGTAACGCTTGGGGAACCGAGCTCCCTTTTTCAATCCGCGAAACCACTTTGAGCCACTCCCCTCGAATGGGTTTAGCCGACAAGCGAGTAAGTTCTTTGAGCTGGTTCTCAAATGAAGACGTTTTGTAGAACGATGCCAACATGATTAAGGATTCGGGAACCTGCCTCTCTAATGAACGAATCCGTGTCTCTTTTTGGATTTCCCTCCAAACCAAATTAGCCACCAACGGAAAAAACCCCATTCCTCCCACCACTAAAAGCCACTCTCGCGAAAGATCCCAACCCAGAAAAGCGGTCCAACCGATCAAAAAAAGCGAACACCCCTGAATCGTGCTTTTTCGCACGAAGGAGTGCCCTTTTGGTGTAGAGAAAAATCGATTGGTTTGGCGAATAATGGATTTCATCGAGTCCCCAAAACCTTTCTTTTGGTTGGAAAGCAGAAGTGCCGGCGTCTGAATCCAAACCCAGCCCAAAATGAGTGCATTCAAGAGCGGGAAAACAACCAGCAAAAAAAACCAAACGTCGAAGGAGGTCAAGCTCAATTCCAAGAATTGGCTGCCCACGGTTACAAATGCCAAGAATAGCGATGGAACCAAGGTCGCGGTGCCAATGAAAACCAACGATAGCACACTCATTTTTTGGGTAAAAACACGGAGCTGATTTTGTTGCACCATTCGGCCATCCTGGGCCAATTGTTTCAACCCTTGAATGGTTTGCTCACTCGCACCGTGGGTCGAAATATGCATGAGCAATGTAATCATCCGCACGCTCAAAACAGAGTTCCATTTTTGGGAGAAGCGCAACAGGCTTTCTTCCAATCTCATCCCTTGTTGCGTGTGGCGCTGCACCATTTGGGTAATTTCCTCTTTCAATGGAGAAGGGGATTGTTTTCCCGCCCAACGTAATGCTTTCTCCCACGGGGTTTTGATTTCGAGTTCGAGGCCGAGCAAGGTGAGGAACGCATCCCATTGGGAATCGATTAGGTCCTGTTTTCGCCGATGCCAAAATTTCTCTACAATATTCATCCGCAGCCGTTCCCGCTCATCCCATTTTTTGAGCCAGCCTTTCCACGCTTTTTTCAAAGTTTTTGGTTGGAAAACTATTCGAAAACTGTTCCTTCACCACGCGAGACTGGTTGAGGGGTGCGAGTCGTTGTTTTGGGTAATCAAACCCAAAAATAGGAATCAATTCCAACTCCTTTTTTTGGTGGTCATACGAAAATTCCACTATTTCGGTGATGCCGCGAATCTCTTGGTCTTTGATTTTGGAGTTTGGCGCATTCCATCGTCGTTGGACGACCATCACATTGATCCACGCCACATCCATTGGGAGCAACCCAAATTGCAGAAGACGCGCCACGGCTTCCTGAGAAGAATGGCCGTGAAAGGTGGCATAGGTCCCCTTTCCCTGACCCGCCAACACGGCCTCCATGAACGCGTGGGCTTCTTCTGGAAAACGAATCTCTCCAATTACCATGCGGTCCGGGCGCATGCGTAAGGTTTCGCGAATGAGTTTAGACATGGGAATCCCATTTTCAGGATTAGAAACCAATCGCACCAAGTGGGAATGGAGCAACGTTATTTCGGGTGTTTCTTCCACCAAGATAATGCGCTCATCCTCGGATAAACAACCGAGAAGCGCGTTGAGGGTCGTGGTTTTTCCACTGCCCGTGTTTCCAACCACCAACAAATTGCAATTTACGCGCAACGCGTGCACCAAAAATGACAAGGCTTGCGGAGTGAGAATCCGGGTATCCACCAAATCTTCGGGTTTACGAGCGGGTAAAACAAACTTTCGAATCGAGGCCTCTACCCCATGCAAGCAAACCGGATCGATAGAAGCATGCAACCGGCTTCCACCCGGAATCATCGTATTCAACGTAGGGGAGTGGCTGCTCAACCTCCTTCCACTTTCTTGACCTAGACGGTTCAATCGGGCAATCGTGGCCGCTATCGAAGTGAAAAAAAGCGGGGTTTCCCTCCACCCTTTTCGCACTTGGTACACGCGCACCGGGCGATTCTTTCCTATTCCAACGATGCTGACTTCTTCTAACGATGAATCCGCGAGTAAGGGGGTTAAGGGGCCTGCCTCCAAGGCTTCCATGCGAAGAATCGATTGGATATCCTTTTCTTGGTTCGGAGTCAACCTCAAGTAATGCGATAGACAATATTCGTCCAAACACCCGTTCAGTTTTTTTTGGAGAAACTCATGCGAAATCCGTTTTTGGGGGGAAGGAAAAATCGGTTGATCAAAAAAAGTTTCAAGGACTCCCGCCACTAATCCTTTTTCAGGGGGAGAGAGACGAGGGATTGTCTTTCCCAACGAATAATGCTCTTTTTTTTCCGGAAGCACGTCCCAACCCAACTCGACTTTCATGAAAAAGGAAGGAAACCCATTTTCTTTTATTCCAAACGAAAACAAGTTTATGTATATTCCTGGGGTGGGTTTGAATCCCGAAGCCGATGGTAAATAAGGGTTCGTTTTTTGGGAAAGGCAGGTTTAACAAGATCGATTCTTCCTTTTGAATTGGGGTTCTTTTTCTAGGCAGATGTCACCCCATCTCCGACGGATAAACCCTCACACAAAGAGAAAGGCAACCATTGGGTTGGGCCCTCGTTAAACGTGGGCCCTCCTCTCTTTTCTATGAATTTTTTTCGGCGGAGAATTGAATATGGATTTTAATTTACGTGAAATCCGCCGGACGGCAGAAGAACAAATCAAGCAGGCGGAACAGGCGAAGTTGAAACCATGGATGGTGGCGAATAAATGATTGTTTTTGATTTTGAATTCAAATAACCGTTTGTAGTAAAATATTCAGTAATGAAACTGCGTCATTGAGTCTTTCTTTTTCAATTAGGTGGTGTTTTCCAATTTTATGGGCAATGTTGTTAAAAGTTACTCGTAGGGTACACTTGATTTTTGCACGAAAAGGTACACATGATTATTGCACGGTTT
>CAYJRE010000015.1:0-23496 GCA_964372665.1 uncultured archaeon
GCCCGCAGAAGCGTGAAACTCCCACGCCTAAAGGCGTGGGCTTCTTCCGGGATTGCTTTGAAAAAACGCAATAATCATTGCGACGCCTTTACCCCTGCCTGAAAGGCAGGGGCTTCGGGCGTGGGAGTTTCAGTGATAAAGGCATTGGAAGCGCATGCTGGAAAAAGATGGGTGGATGCCAAACCCCAAGTCCACGGCGCGATCGAAGCAGGGCGGACGAAAGGGGATGGTGTCCCGAGCCCAACGCGCCAAGCAGCTTTTGGAAGCCCGCGGCAAAGGAAAGAATTCTCCATGGAAGCTCACGGGCGTTCGAAGAAAATAACCGATTATTTCTCTCCCAAAAACTTCGCGTGCTGTTTGCTCCAGACTTTATTGGGGGTTTTTTTGAGCCATTCGGCGTATCTTCGGACGAACTCCAATCGCTGCTCATTGTTTCTCTTCTTTTCAGCCTCGATTTCCCGTAAATCTTTTTCAGTCAAGTGAAGTTTTTTCTTTTTTACCATAAAACGTTCGCCTTTTCAGCCGGATGATTGAGTTCCCGCAAATGATCTATAATTAATTTCTTGTCCAAATGTTCCTTAAAAACCGTGTAGGTGTGGATGGCATCTTCGACGTCTTTTTCACTACCCATGCCGAGCTTGTATGCGATCTGCATTTCGAGTTCGGAGGTGTAGAGTTTTTCTCCCTCCAACAAAACTTCGATTCGGTTGTCGAGGGAATAGAAAGCGGATCTGTCTCTCGGAAACTTGATTTCAAAATTAGGTTCTCGAAAGGGCCTTTCGAAAAAACGAATGGCCGTCGCATTCGTCAGATAATCCATCGCGTCTTCTGGGGTGGAAGCGTTTTCGCATTCAAAACCGTTCTTACCAATCTCGTTCCACCATTGTCTCATCTTTTCTTCATTGATCTTTTCAACAAACATATCAACATCAATCGTATTCCTTGCTCGCCCAAAAAGTATGGCGATGTACCCTGAAATAATCACATAGCGAATATTCAGTTTATCCAGAATCTTGACAAAGCGCAAAACGAGCTTGTCCAAATTCGTTGGCTCACGGTTGAAGACGATTTTGTTTTTGGAAAAGGTAAACTCCATCCAATAGTATCATTTCTCGTTCGTTATATACGTTTGGACACCCGCCCGCCGTAAAGAATGGGCATCACTACCAGAACCCGAGAAGAATGCTCGCCCCCAGCGCGAGCACGGCTCCTGCTATTTGGTGTTTTTTTATTTTTTCTTTGTTGAAAAACAATCCCAAATACAGTGCAACAGCCACATAGCTTTCAGTAATGGCAATGGTAATCGACAATGCGGCTCCGGTTACCGCTACGGCAAAAAACAACCAAGCCAAAGTGTCCATTACTCCTGTCCAAAAAACGAGTCCTTTGTTTTTCTGAATGTTTTTCCATAGCGCGGGAAACTTTTTTTGGTTAATCAAATACAGGATGGAAATGATTGCAATGATGGTCCATGGCGCCCAAATCGCCAGCAGGGGAGAAATGTTTCGTGCGGCGGAGGCCGTGAGAAAATTAATAACTCCCATGAGTATCGCGGATGCGCCTGCAATTAGTACTCCTTTCTCCAAAAAAGGGTGTTTTTTCACGTTAAAAGATTCAAGAGAAATGAGCAGTATCCCAATGAATGCTACTCCGATGATGAGCCATTGTTCGAACGCCAGCACCTCTCTGAAAAAGAGTATGCCCAAAAAAACAGTAATGGGAAGTTCGATTTCGAGCACGAACTCAATCACGGAAAGTTTTCCAATTTTCAAGGCATAAAAATCTAAAATCGCTGCCAAAAAAGCCAGTAACCCGAGTAATCCAAGAAGGGAACTGTTTTCAGGCAAAAAAATAGTGTTCAAGTCATTCCAAATGAATGGAAGCAAACCAATACCGCCAATAATTCCAATTGCGGCCAAGCATTCCACCACGCCAATCTTTTTCACCGAACGTTGAATCAGAAAGTCTCCAATCCCCCAGCTCAACATCGCGCCGAACGCGGCGAGAATGCTCAATTCCACGGCCATGAACGGAGAACGGAATCGTGGTTATTTAATAGGAGGGTACGCGCCCGCTGTTATTTTAGTTTTCTTCTTTCGTGAATGTGAGGGGGATTCGCACAAGGTTCCGGCGCAACCCCCATCCTCCCGGGGCGTGGTTGTCCATGTTGCTCATATAATACAAGAAGGCAGTATTGTCTGCTGTGGTGAAACTTCGATCGTTGGAATCGTGGTCGATGAGGGAAGGGTATGCTTCCTGGTCGATGCTCTTGGTTTGTTGAGCGGGCGTGGGATTATTGCACGGGGCCCAGCCTAGGACTGTTTTTCGTAAGAGTTTGGGTTTTCCCCAATTGATTAAATCGTTAGACAAAGTAAACCAGAATCCGCAGGTTTGGTTTCCTTGGCTGTCCAGGAAATATCCGGCTCCGACCGCCATGTATCGTTCTAAATACGTGTTGTACGTCAGGCTCCCGCTCATGGTTTGGGGCATGACATACGCGCATTTGTATGCGGAAACGTCGCTGGGAGGGGTGGGATAGGGGATGGCGCGTGAGATCGTGAATCCATTCCCGTCCCAGATTTTCCAGCTTGATGGATCCGACAAATTGTTGGAACGCATGAGACATGTTCCGTTGTCCGCATTGACGGTAGCCGAGGGGTATGCATTGAATAATACGTAATAGTATCCGTCATCTTTTTTGACGATGTTACTCGGTTCCATGTACCCTTGCGGGGGCGGTTTGGCATCGGGTTTTCGCGCGTTAGGAACAACGGGGGTCCACTGCGTGGGCAAAATAGCCACGATGTGGCTGGGGTTCGCGGGTTGGGTGAAGGTTTTTCCTCCGTCTGTGGATTTGGCGTACGAGATGAAGTTCCACCAGCAGGTATTGCTGGGATCCGTGACCCCGGGGTTGCAATTGGTCGCATACGGATCATGGTACTCGTTGTGCACGAGCGCGTGAATTGTCTTTCCATCCTCTGTGTACGTGGATGCAACCCATTCTTGGTGGTTGAAGGCAGTAATGTCCCATTTGTCTCCGGAACGCAATACAGGCGTGCAGCTTCGTTTCAACGAGTTGAAGTCTTTCCCAAACATCCAGTAATTGTCCGGCGCGTTTCCCGACACGAGGACGATTTCATTTTGGCTGTCGCGGAACGCGTGCGCATCAACGTCTGGCAGGTCCAGTTCCGCGCAGTTCATTGTTTCATAATCGAACACTGTTTCGCTGGTTCCAAGGTTGACTTGCACGGGAAAATCGTTATCGGGTCGCGGTTCAATAGTCGTGCAATCCAATGGGCAACTGACGGGGGTTTCGTTTTCTTCGCATAACAGGTTTCCACACTCCGCAGGTGTTGAGATGGGAGACGTTTCGCAGGATGGGTTAGTAGCAGGTTTTTGGTCAGCGGTTCCGCAATCGTTTTGGTCGACGCATGTCCTCGTTTGGTTTCCGTTTGAACAAGCGGCCCATTCGGAGCAGACCCAGTCTTCGGTGCATGATGCAGGGGGTGGTTCGATAAATGGCGGCCCTGTTATACAACCCGCTAGTGTTAGGAATATTCCAACGAATACAAACCCAAAATAAGAAGACGGATGCATGTGCTCCCCATTGTGTTGGGGTTTTTAATGATGCTTTTACTCCAAGAAGAAATGATACGCTTTGACTTCGGGATCCATTCCCTTTCGCTTCCGGACTTCGACAATCACTTGCTTTTGCAATTCGGGAGGCAACACTTCGTAGCCATGGTATTCGGCGGTCCAAATGACTCTTCCTTGGGTGGCACTGCGAATGGATTGTGAGAACCCAATGAGTTCTTTCACGGGAGCCAACCCGACGATAAAGGTTGAGTCTCCCTCGTTTTTTATTTCGGTTATTTGGCATCTTCGTTGCTGCAATTCTTTGCTCACGGCCCCCAAATAGTCTTGAGGGGTGTTGATGCTGAGCAATTGCATGGGTTCTTGCAGCACGGCTTTGGATTGCAGCATACACGCATAGATGGTTCGTGCGACCACGGGAATGATTTGGGAGGGTCCGCGGTGAATAGCGTCTTCGTGGAGCTTGGCATCCTCCAATATGACTTTTACGCCGTGCACTTCTTCTTTGGCTAACGGCCCTTCGTGCATGGTTTCCTGGAACCCTTGGATCACGAGTTCTCGTATTTCGTGCAAGGCTTGAATTCCTTTCGTGCCGTCCACGAGCAGGTTGTAGTTTTCGATGCACCAGATTTTTTTGGCTTCGTCGTTGTCAATGCCACAGTTTACGAATTTTTCGATCCATTCCTTGTCTTTTATCTTGACTTTTCCTTGAACTTTGTTCTCGATGAGCTTCTGCATGACTTCTTCAGGAATGGGTTCGACGCGCATGAGGAGCTTGTTGTGTTTGTTGGGGGATTTCCCTTCCAATTCTTCGCTTTCCCCCAAAATGGTTTCGTGGTACACGACGATGGGCGGGGAAACCGTGATGGGCACGTTGTGCGTTTTTTCGATCCGGTATTGGTTTATTTCCAAGTGCAATTCTCCCATTCCAGAAAGCAAGTGTTCTCCGGTTGTTTGGTTAATGCTCGCGCGGAGATTGGGGTCTTCCTTGGTGAGTTGGCGGATGACTTCAATCAATTTGGGTAAATCCTTGGTCTGCTTGGCTTCAATCGATACGGTGATAACGGGTTCAACGTTGGTTTTGAAGGATTCGAATTCTTTCATGTCGATCTCGGAAACCGTTTGTCCGGCATAGGCTTCTTTCAATCCCACGATGGCCCCAATGGATCCAGCCGGAATCTCTTCTATTTCCACGAACTCGGGACCCATGTAGATTCCCACGCGGTTGATTTGGACTTCTTTCTGCAACCCAATGAGCTTGATTTTGACTCCTTTCTTCATGGTTCCCGCGTACACTCTCCCGGTCGCGATGTCTCCCGCATGCGGGTCCACGGAAACATCCGTGATCATCATGGCTGCGGGTCCCTTGGCGCTGCACGAGACCATGCTTTGGTAAATTGGGGATTCTTGTTCGCCGGACCAGATGACTTTGGTTCGGTACGCTTGTGCTTGCAGCGGGTTGGGTAAATGCGTCACCACCATATCGAAAATCGTTTCTTCGAGGGGTGATTTCTGAGCGAGCTCTTTTTGCTTGTCGTTTTTCATGTAATCATAGACTTGTTTGAAGTTGATTCCGGTTCGAGCCATGGATGTGGTGGAAACCGCCCAATGATTGTACGCGCTTCCAAACGAAACCGTTCCATTGCCGGGATTGACTTGCCACTCGTTCTCTCTTCCGGGAGGGGCGTTTTTCCTTATCAGATTGTTCACTTGCGTGATGGTTTTAACGAAGCGTTTTTGCATCTCGGCCTCGTCCACTTGCAATTCGTTGATTAACCGGTCGACCTTGTTGATGAATAACACAGGGCGAACGTTCTCGCGCAAGGCTTGTCGTATGACGGTTTCGGTTTGGGGCATGACGCCTTCTACCGCATCTACCACAAGGACGACTCCGTCCACGGCACGCATCGCGCGGATGACTTCTCCACCAAAGTCCACGTGACCGGGCGTATCGATTAGGTTGATGAGGTATTGTTTTCCTTGTACGGTTGGAACGAGAGAAATGTTGGCCGCGTTGATGGTTATTCCGCGTTCCTGCTCCTGGTCCTCGAAGTCCATGAACAACTGCTTTCCCGCCAGCTCTTTGTTGATGAGTCCTGCTGCGGCGATGAGATTATCGGAGAGGGTTGTATTATGAATGACCATTCCTTCCGCAATGAAATTGTGATTTTCTGGGATAGTAAAATCGTAAACGGTTTCTTGATAGCTTTCTTGGATGTCTGAAACCTTTTCCAGAGTGTGCATCCCTTCGATTATTTTACTTAGTTGCAAGACATTGGTTGAATAATTATTTGAAACGGATGTTATTTGAAAACAATTAATCATCGATTGAGTTCCACAAACTATTTCTTGACCAATTTTTAGCTGATAAGCCTCCTTTTCGACAAAATCCTTTCCATCAAAAACCAAATAGGGGTGTTCGGGGGTTGTTTCAACTTCTATCCCGTTTCTTAGTTTTACTTTGAGTGTTTTTCCCCCTTTCATCTTCCAAATGTGGGAGATATTTTTTCGTTCCAATCGACCCGTTTTTTTATTGAGTGAAAAAACAGGCATTGTGTCGCTTGGGAGTTCGTAGACTATTTCGTTTTCATTCTCGCGAACGATTTCCCCTTTTGGAGAAAGTGCATTGCAAATGGTTTCGGCAGTTTGAATGGATCCATCAGCAAACAAAAGCCGGGTCTCCGGGCTTACGCATTTTCCATGATCGATATGGGCCACGATTCCAATATTCCGTACATCTTGCTGGATTCGCATCAGTTTTTGCGCGGCGGCTGCCATGTCTTCCTTACGCCCCATATTTTATCCCCTCATTTCGAATGACAACATATACCGGCAAAACCCTCAATCTAAGCAAAGGTCGAGAGAGAATGTTTTTAAACGCGTGTTTGAAGATGAAAAAAGCGATTCGTTTATTCGAATGGGGGAATGTTTCCTCTCCAGTCGAATCGTCCGCGCCGAATGCCGAACATGATTCCTTCGTAAATACTAATGAGGAGTCTCCGATGGTAATACGAATCCATTCGGTTTTCGAATTGGGTGGATTTCATGGAAACGGTTCGTTGACTTTCATCCACCTTTCTGTTTTCTTGCACCAATAGCACTTTGACCAGTTCGAGCTTCAGCAATACTTCTTCCATTCGTCCGGCTTTTCCTTTCGGGTTTACGGCTTTAATGAGTCGTTGCGCAACACGTTCTTGTTGCGCGCGTGTTAAATCCCCCCATCCTTTTTTGGATCCCCGATTATTCAAATAGCGGAACAGTGCTTTGGGAGTGAAACGGTATCGCCCCCTTTCGTATACGATTAGTCTTTTTCGTCGGAGAATTTTTTTCTGTGTCGCAACCGGAAATGATTTTATTCCACCAAAAAAAGATGGGTTTAACCGTTCATACGCTTTCCCGATGAAAAGGGTTGTGTCTTGTTGGGGACGGGGCGTTTTCCGGATGGGCATTTGGCAAAGAGGTTATCCTCCAATAAAAAACGATTTGTCCCAATGCATGGAAAATGGGCTTCATTCGTATTCTGTCAAATCGATTTCTCCAGTTTTGAGTTCAGCCATTATTTGAACAATGATGCTTCCCACGTTTTGTTTTCGGATAATCTGTTGCATGATTCTCCCTCTGGCCGGAGGGTCTCTCACTTTTTCGCGTGCCCGATTTAGGTTTACCAGGTCGTCGTGCAGCTGCACGCGGAATTGATGCAACTCGCTGATGGCATCTCGGTTGTGGCTCCGCCATGTTTTCCGGTGGTTTGGGAAATGAATGCGCCCCCCGTCACCGGAGAGGACGATGGCCAGACGCGTGAATCGCCTTCGCCATCGCTCTCGTTGCCGCTCGTCCAACGCGGACCAACTTTTGGGGGAACCGATTTCGAGATACGAGGTGGCTTCGCCTGCGGGTGTCAGCCTCCATACGTTCGCCTTCCGTTCGATGTATTTCTTTTCGGCCATCCGTTCGAGTTTTTGCTTCCACGTGGCGGCAAGGGGTGATTGAATTCCCGAGAATGGATCGATTAGGATGCGGTAGTAAAACTGGGCGCGCCGCCGCGTGATCCGACGCGGGCTCCAGCGCGGAGGGATTCCTTGCATGAAGAGGAGAAAACAAGGGGTGAATAAAAGGGCACCCCATCAACAGGAAAAGTGGAATATTTATTCGAACGTGATTTCCCCACCCATTATCTTTGCATGGATGTTGACCAATGTGGTGTACAAATTGGCGATTCGCCGGTATTTCGTTTCAAATTCTCTCCATTGTTGGGGGGAACAGTTTTAGTGTCTGAGCCCAATGGGACAACCCCTCCATGCGGTAATGTGCCAATTCCGACAGGTCTTCGATATCCTGCTCGACGGAGGCGATATATCGGTTTCGTCTTCTGCGCAGAGTGGTATCGGTCAATCCGATTGGAATGCTTGACAGTTTCTCCCGATGTGCAGCGATGACATGTTCGATTATTCTGTTGGTCCAGCGTTTTTGTTCGGCTGGACTCATGCTGTCCCAGTCCTTTTGGGCTCCGCGCGATAATACCCAATGAAGAAGACCCTTGTGAGTCATTGGGTAGCTTCCCCTCTTTTTTTTTACACGTTTTTGACGCAGAAATTCGGCGAGTTTACGATCACCCCTACGATACTTTTCGGCATGGACTGTAAGCATGCCGGGCAAATAGTCTTCGCTGTAAAATCGCCGGTGTAATGTGTTGCCCCTCTCGCGCTTGCGCGTCCTATAGGTGGATGCGGGTTTCACGATGCACGAAACGCGAGGAACAAAATAAAGTTATCGGGAGGCCAGCGCGACTCTTTCCACTTCGTTTCTTCGCTTGATGCTCATCGCAGTATTATCGTCTTTCCCGGCTTGCACGAGTTCTTTGGCGAGGGCTTCGGCCGCGGAAACATTCTGGTTGAAGCTGCCATAGAATCCGGCTAATGCGATGTTTTTGAGGCTCTCATCCACGCGCTTGAGCGGCGCCACGTCCACGGCTTGCGAATAAGCAACCCCGCCTTTCTTTAATCGCGTCACGTCTTCGCGGGGCGCGGAGTTCTCGACTGCGCGTACCAAAACCTGCACGGGGTTTTCATTGGTTTGGCCGTGAACAATATCAAAGGCTTCCGAAACAATTCGCATCGCTTGGATTTTTTTCCCGCAGCTTCCTCTTCCGCGGATGTATTTCCCGGAGAGTTTTCTTTTTCCTTGCCCGGAGCGCATGACTTTGTTGATCAATCGTTCTACCACATTGAGTTTTTCTTTCTGGAATGCCTTTCGAGCCGCTTTTCCGAATGAGTGGGGAATTATTTTGGGTTGGAGACTGATCTGTTTTTGCAACGTGGAATCGCGGATGACCACGTTTCCTATTTCCCATTTTCCAAATACTTTGTATTCCATAAAAAATTTCATCCTCGAAAAAGTAAATATCCAAACGCAGTGTCAGCGTTTTACTTTCTCCTTTCTTCCGGTTCGAAGCATCTCCAAGCTTTGCCCGTTCACGTGCGTGACGCGGTATTTGACTCCCCATTGGGAACCGTATGGCCCCCCTTGGCTTCCCCCGATTCCTTCGATGATGACTTCATCATGCTCATCCACAAACTTGATTGCTCCGTCACGTGGACAGAATGCGGTGACCTGTTTTCCGTTTTTTATCAGCTGCACCCTAACGCATTTCATGATCCCCGAGTGCGGCTGCTTTTGGGTGACGCCCCGTTTTTCTAAAACAATGGCTTTTGCTTGAGGAGCCCCTTCTAATGGATCGTATTTTTCTTGGAGTCGGAGGACTCTTCGTTTGTGGTACGGGTCTTTCATTCGCCACTTTTTTCGCTTGTTTTCCAATTGTCGTGCGGCAAATTCTCCTTTCGCCATTCATTCACCTAACCTAATTCGTTCTCCTCACGTTTTTTAAATGCGTCAAGTGGTTTTCCTTTTTCTTCCCCGTTTTTTGGGGGCGGAAATCTCTTCTTCCGTGCTTTCGGGGGGCATTGCTTGTTTCCCCAATTCTTGGACCCTGCTTTTTCCTGCATCCAACACTAACAAGGTTGATACAACGTGGGGTTTTCCGCAGATGGAACCCAAATCTAATCCGGTTCCGTGAAACGTGTAAACGGCGACTTCCGCGAGTTGGGCGAGGTGGCGCGCATCTTCGCTTGTTAAGACTGGGGTGTTTTGAGCCACCACTAATAATTGCCCTTCTCCCTCACGCAAGTGATGCAAACTTTCCCGTATTCCAAAAACAACATTCCCCGTGTCTATTGCACGACGGATTTCTTTTCCGGCTTCTGAAACATCCATACTCCACACCCCCCCTCCAGAGGTTGCTTCTCATGGGTCAATGAGTGAGATACTCATCTTCCCATGGCAAGAAATATAAAAGAAAGACCTTGGGCTCATTGGTTCTTCATCACCAAATCCACGACGCCCGTTCCAACCTTGATTGGTTGCCCCACGATGATGTTTTCGACAACGCCCTGCAGGCTTTCTTTTTCGCCGTAGAAAGCAGCATCGAGTAGGTGTTTGGATGTTTCTTCGAAGGAAGCGCGCGCGAATGGGCTGGATTTCTTTCGTGTGATTCCAGTTCTCACGATTCCACGGATTTCGCCGTCGAAGGTCATCGTGTCCGCTAAAAGCAAAATGTGGCGCAAGTCCACCGCAATCCCGTTTTCTTTCAAAACTTTGTCCAATTCGTGCACGATGGCGGCGCGACCGGCTTCCACGCCCAATACTTTCGATATTTCTTTTACATCATTCGTGATGGTTCGTACGCCGTCTACCTCTTTCATTTTGAGGATGCTTTTGAGGTTGCTTCCGCTGGTTTTAATGACGTATTCTCCGTTTTCCTCGAAAATGATGGCGCGGTCGATGCCACGAATGCCTTGTAAGCGCGTTTGCATGAGCTTCAGCAAGGATTTTCGGAGCTTGAGGATTTGCGGCTCTTTGATGAAAAAACGGTAATGTCCTTCCTTGGTTTTGATGTGCTCAAATTTGAGTTTTTCAACTGCTTTTTGCATGAATTCTTCGCTGTTTAATCCTAGTTCTTGGATTCGGGTCTCGTTGGGCAAAATGTCGAAGGATTTTTCGGCATAATTTTCCTTGACGGTGACCACATCGCTCAATCGCAAGTCGACTAATGATGCAGCGAACTTTCGGGCTTCTTCCTTGTTGGAGCGAAGCTCGCTTTCCGCAAAATAAATCGTCATGGTGGGGTATTTGGCTTTGCTTCGACCATCCACGATTTCCTCCACGCGTTGGATTCCGCTTCCCACGGATACTTCCGCGGCTCCGGCGTAGTGCTTGGTTCGCAGCGTGAGTTGAGTACCCGGTTCCCCCAGGCTTTGCGCGGCGACAATCCCAACGCTTTCTCCGGGTTCGGCTTTCGCGTGCTGGTATCGTTTTCTCAATTCGTTAACGAGTTGGTCGAATTGCTCGTCCGTGAGGTTCATTTCGAGGGACAGCCGTTGCGCGTCTTCGTATGCGCGGCGCGGAATTCCTTGTTCTGCTATGTGATCCACGAACTCTACTTGTTCGGCATGTTGCGTGGCATCGAAGCCTTCTTCGATTGTAAGGGTTTCGTTTTCGTTGGCCATTTTTTTCACTCCTTCGCTTTCTTTTTCTCTTTCCGCTGCATGTTTTGGATGATTTCAGTCATGTCGGCAAAGTGCCCTCCGCTTGTTCGTGCGGAAAAGACGCCGTCTTCTCCATACCGAAATTGGACGATGTCCTTGTTGGCGGTGCGCACAGTCTCGTCGTTGGATACGTGAAGGTCTTTCAGCGAGTTTGCGAGTCTCCGGTACAGGTATCCGGAAACTTTCGTGGCGACTCCCGTGTCCACTTCTCCTTGTCTTCCCCCCATGGAGTGGATGAAGTATTCGCGCGGGCTCATTCCGCGCATGAAGTTGCTTTGGATGAATCCTCCCGCGACCGGGCCAATGTCTCCCTTTTCATGGAGGGTAATGAGCCGATTGTTGAATCCTTTTTTGGGTCTGCCTGTACGGACAAACACTTGTCCGTATATCCCGGACAAGTTGGAGATGTTGAGCATGCTTCCTTTGGCTCCTGCGAGAATAACGGTCATTGCGTCGAGTGTGGGTCGCTGATTTCCCAGAGTAGCTTTGATTCTCTTTTCAGCGAGTCGCGCTTGCACTTTTGTTTTCGTTTTCATCCCCAAGCGCACCATTAGGAGTTCGAAGGATTCTTCCATCGTCCTTCCGGGGATGGGTTCCAATGTTCCATCCGCAAAGCGTTGGGCGAGCTCTTCTCCTTCTTTTAATTCTTCTTGGATGGCTTGGACTCTGATTTCTTCTATTTCTTCTGTGTTTTCGAATTCGAACACGCCAATCGTGAGTCCTTTCATGGTGAGTAAATCGTGCGTGACGCGAGACATACGGGAATAGAATTCTTCCAACATGTGGGGAGGATAGTTTCGCACGATGGCTTCTACGAATGGGGTAGCGGAGTCAATCGTTCCTTGGACGAGTTTTCCGTCCACGATATTGACCTCCGCGTCTTTGAAAAGGCCTTCGTTTCCTTCGTGAGGAATCTTGTTGTTCTTGAGGAGCTTTGCCATGTTGTTGGAGTAACTTACGGTTAGTCCTTTAGGGAGGGCTAGTGAGAATAGGAGTTTTCCCGAGTATTTTTTTCCCCGGTCGGGTTCGGGTAATTCGGTTATTCCCATTCGGTACAGAACGCTCATGGTTTCTTCAGCGGTGAATTCGGTTTGTTCCATAGTGAGAACGAATAACCCGGTCAAGTCGTCCTCTTGCCCAGATATGACGGGTTGTCCGTTCCGTGGAGAAATGATTTGGTTTTCCACGTACATGAGTTCTCTGGCTTCCGAAATTCCTTCTTGGGTTTGGGGCACGTGCAAATTCATTTCGTCCCCGTCAAAGTCCGCGTTGTAGGGTTTGCACACGAGGGGATTCATGCGGATGGCCTTGCCAGGCATGATTTTGACTTCGTGGGCGAGCATGGACAATCGATGCAGCGAGGGTTGGCGGTTGAATAACACGATGTCCCCGTTCTGGAGGGTCCGCTCTATTTTGCTTCCGATTTCGAGTTCGTCAACGATTTCCTTCTTGTTGAGTTCCGTGACTTTTTTTCGTAACCCGTTGGGTTTGGTCACGTAGACAACGGAATCTCCTTTCTTGATGAGTTTTTTCATTTCTTCTACGTTCCATTGGGTCACGAACTCGGGTATTGTGAGGGCGTTGGCAATCAATTCTGGAACCCCCACTTGGTTGATGCTCAAATAGGGATCGGGAATAATCGTGCTTCGCGCCGCGTAGTTCACGCGCTTCCCAGTGAGGTTGTAGCGAAATCGCCCTTTCTTTCCTTTCAATCGTTGAACGAGCGTGCGCAGGCTTCTCCCACTCCGATGCTTGGCCGGGGGAACCCCGGCGGTGTCGTTGTCAAAGTATGTGGTGATGTGGTATTGAAGCAAGTCCCACAAATCTTCAATGATGAGCTGCGGGGCCCCGGCATCAATGTTGTCTTTCAAACGTAAGTTGATTCGAATCACGTCCACGAGCTTGTGGGTCAAATCGTCTTCGGATTTGATTCCGCTTTCCAGCGTGATGGACGGTCGGATCGTGATAGGGGGAACTTGTAATGTGGTCAAAATGAACCATTCGGGTCGGAGGCGCTGTAAATCATAACTAAGGAGTTTGAGGTCTTCTTCGGGAATTTTTTCTATCCATTCCCTGATTTGCGAGGGGTACAATCGGTCTTTGTCCAGGTAGAAGTTGGTGGGTTTGTCAAGCAGGATTTCGAGTCGACTCGCTCCGCAATGGGGGCATTTTCTCTTGGTTTTGGTTTTTTTCACGAGGAGTTTGACGGCTTCCTCTTTTCCCAATCGTTCGATGGCACCCTTGTATTCGGCCAATGTCTCATCCTTGAGTGCGATTCGACCGCACTCCTTGCATGTGGCGTGCAATAGTTCTTCGAGTTTGGGGGAAAACTTGGGGTGGATTACCGGTCGAACGAGTTCCAAACTACCAAAGTGGCCGGGGCATTGTTTCATGCGTTGTCCGCAGGTTTTGCAACGCAACGAAGGATTAATGACTCCCAGGTGGGGGTCCATAAGTCCTCCTTCCATGGGGTATCCGTCCTTGTCGTATGTTTCCGGGGATTTGATTTCGATGGCCGACATTTTTCGGATTTGTTCGGGGGAAAGGAGGCCGAATTCGATGCTATGAATTTTTTTCAACAACATGGTTTACACTCCCTTTTTTTTCACGCTCGGTCCGCCAATTTTATTTTGGGATAAATCCCTAAGGCTTTCAATTCATCCAGCAAGAGTTTGAAGCCGTAGCTCATTTGGACAGGATACACGGCCGTGCTTTCACACATTGGACAATATCGTTTCTTCCGGATTTGGTCGTTCACTGCGATCACGCCGCAATTTTCGCACACGAGTTCGGTGACTTTATCGGAATCATCGATGAATTTTTCTTGCAAGAGCATGGCGGCCCCGTGCCCCACAAGCGTTTCTCCTTCCATTTCCCCAAAACGAAGACCGCCTTCTTTTTCCTTTCCTTCCGTGGGTTGTCGGGTGAGGATTTGGACCGGTCCTCTTGAGCGCGCTTGGAGTTTGTGCGAGACCATGTGGAACAATCTCCGGTAGGCAATGACGCCGGTGAATATTTCTCCCTCTATCTTTTTTCCGGTTCTCCCGTCAAAAAAGGCTTCTTTTCCATCGGGGCGGAAACCGTACTGTTGCAGAATGGCCTTGGCTTCCTCAATGGGATCCTCGTTGAAAGGCGTTCCGTCCACGGTTTTTCCGGCGAGCGCGGCACTTTTTCCGGCGAGCATTTCGAGCATGTGTCCAATCGTCATTCGCGAGGGAATGGCATGCGGGTTGAGAATCAAATCGGGTTTGATTCCATCTTGAGTAAAAGGCATGTCTTCTTCGGGAATGATGGCACCGATCACTCCTTTTTGCCCGTGTTTGGAAGCATATTTGTCTCCGGGTTCGGGAATCATGTTACTGCGAATCTTGACTTTGGCGATGCGCGCACCACTGCCACCTTCCGTTATTACGACGCGATCCACCATGCCGGGTTTTCCTTTCCGGGGAAACACGGAGGCCTCTCGCCGCTTTTCTTGAATCACTCCAAACTCGGTGATTTCTTCCAAAAATCGGGGGGGAGAGGTTTTTCCGATGATGACGTCTTTATCGTTGACCGTGGTTTCCAATTCGGCCAAGCCATCGGCCCCCAATTTTTTGTAGGGGTCTTCTCCCAAATGACCCACGACCTCTTCATTTGGAATTTCGAATTTGTCGATTTGGCCGCCGGGGTAGCGCGTTTCCTCGCTTTCGTAGTTTCGAAAATACGCTGCTCTTCCCAACCCTCGTTCGACGGCTCCTTTGTTGAGTACCACCGAATCCATCGTGTTAAAGCCCAAGAATGGCATGATGGCCACTACAAAGTTTTGGACCATGGGTCTCGAATCCGTGTTCAAGAAATCGAGTGTTTTGGTTCGGACGAGTTCGCGTTGGGGGTAATACAACAAATACGATTCCGTGTCCGTGCGTAGATTATAGTTGGCGGCCGATAATCCCAGTGCCTGCTTGAACATCTTGGCCCCGTGCAGGGTTCTTCCAGACAAGTTGTGTTCCAAAAAGGGAACCATGCTCGAGATAACGGAAAAGATTCCCATTGGGTTGATTTCCATGTGCGTGGTTTGATTGGTGATATCCTCTTCCCGCAATGCGATGTGTGTATTTTCTTCTTCTTCCGCATCCAAGTACTCCACGAGTCCTTGATGCACCAAGTCCTTCCACGCGAGCTTTCCGTCTTTGACATGTTTGAGGACGTCTTTGGTAATCTTGGATTTGCTATTTTCTACCACGATGAGTGGACGTTGCACTCTTCCGGAGTCCGTGTTTACATACAATTCCCACGTGTCCTCGTGCAATGCGATGTTCACGTGGGGATCGATTTTTCCGCTTCTTCGCTTGGCAATCAAGTCCTTGGTTAACTTTTGGATATCTTTATGGAAACCGACCAGTTTCCCGTTGACGAAAACCTTTCCTTCTTGTTGTGCCGCCATTATTTTTTCACCTTTTTTGTTTCGTCCTCATTTTTTTTACTTCAAATAAACGTCCATGCCTTTCAACAGTTTTTCGACGGGCTCCGGATTCACGTCTTGCGTGACCTCCGCGAACAACCCTAAATTTTTTACTAATCCGCATTGTGGACCGTCCGGGGTTTCGATGCAGCATAATCTTCCCCAGTGGGTTCCGTGAACATCGCGCGCTTCGTACAATTCCCTGTTTTTGTTGAGAGGGGATTTTACTTTTCGGAACTCGGTTAAAGGTCCCAAATAATTCACGCGGTCCATGAAGCGCGAAACCCCTGTTGAGCGACCAATCCAGTTTCCGGTGCTCATCCCGAACAACAATCGCTCCGTCACTGCACCCGGTCTCACAACAGTGGAAATGTTGAGCTTTCTCCTCCGTGTAACGGTTCGATCGATTTGAAAAGTTAGGTCCTTCATGAAGTATTTGAAGGAATGTCGGAATAGGTGTTCCATGAGCTTTCCGGGCAATTCCAATCGCTTGTTCGCGTAATGGTCTTTGTCGTCTCGTCCGCGCAACCCGTGCGCGCGCTCGATCGCGCGTGTGGCCATGGTCGCCAAGTAATAGGCCTTGGCTCTCCGGTCTTCTTTCGCGGCCCCGATGTGGGGAAGCAAAAATCCGTCAATTACTTCTTGGGCTCTGCGCAAGCGGTAATCAATCACTTGGCCGGGTGCCACGTATTTTCCAATTCGATCTAACGCTTCTTCTTCGTCTTTCACATCATTGGCTTCGAGGTTGATGAGCACATCATTCAGAATAGCCGTATTGCTGGGGAAGGCGTCCATCATTTCCCGATCATCTTTCAATCCTAACGCGCGTAACAGGGCGAACAATCGCAGTTTTCGAGGAGAGGCGGGAAAGCTGACGCTCAACAAACCATCTTTGCTCCGGGTTACGCGCACGCGCCCTTTGAATGCCCCTTTCGTGGAGATGACCTCGGCGGAAAACTTGTCTCCCGCACTTTCCGTGATGAGAATGCGGTCAGAGGCCAATACTTCTTGGGAGGTGAGCGCTTTTTCGCTTCCGTTCACGATGAAGTATCCCCCAAAATCCATGGGGTCCTCGCCCATTTGGATTAATTCTTCCGGTGTTTTGCCTGTCAAGTGGCAGAGTTTGGATTTGAGCATGACTGGCATTTCGCCAATGTAGGTTTTTTTGACATCTTGTTCGACATCTCTTCGCAATAAACGCATCGTCAAATATAGGGGGGCAGAGTATGTTCGATTCCGTATGCGTGCTTCCATTGGGAAAAAATCGTTTCGTGGGCTTCCATCGGCTTCCACGATGCGGGGCTTCAACACCTCGACATCTTCGAGCTCGATCCGCACTTCCTCAATTTTGGGCGTGATGACTTTGTTTTCGCGAATGATCTCGGGCAATTTTTCGTCTATGAACTGGTTGTAGGAATCGATGCCCATCTGTGCAAAGTTCTTGGATTTGAACCAGCTTTCAACAAGCGTGTATTGGTCCCATTGCTGTAGCATCGTTACACCACCCTCCGATAATACAAACTTTCCCCCGCCACCGGCGAATTACGCGTGATACGGATGACATTCCCCACATTAGCTTTCAATTCTTGGCTCATGGGGTCTTCTTGGGAGATTTGGGGAAGCTTGTCGAAGTCAAGACCAAATTGGGTGAGGAGTTTTTCGGTTTCGGTTTTAGAAAGGAGTTCGTGCTTTGGAACCAAACTGTGTTCAGCAATGGATTTCAGCATCTGACTCAGCTCTCCTCGCGTGGTTCTTTCGGAAGAAAAGGGTCTGTCTGAGACAGATTTACAAACGAAAAAATCGTTTCCCCCACGTCAAACGTAACCGAACAGAACCACAATCCTTGAATGGATAACCTAATCGTTCAGGAAAACGCTTAAAAGCCTGCTCATGCCCCCCTCAAAAAAAAGGAGCGGGGGTTGGGAGTTATTGTTAAATGGGGGCTGGCGATAGGCAAAACACATGGCCTCGGTTGGTGGGAAAAGGGGGCTTGCAAATCCTGTTATCGAGTTGACGATTGAGCAAGGGGATGACCAATTGACCCCCCCCTTTATCAAACGTGATTACAAGAAGGAACCAAAAAGGTCACCGTGACTTTTTTCTTCGGGAGATCCCTTTTTTCATATTTCCCCTTTCATGCAGGGCTTTCATTGGATTCGCGAACAAACCGTAAAAGATGAGCGCGAGCAAGAGCAGAATGATCCCCCAATGACGCTGGGTTTGAACGAAGAAGAAAAAGACACCTAAAACGGCGAGCGCCAGTACGCTGATTCTCCAATTCTGCATGTAAAAAAGGTTTTTTCTTCGAATAAAAGACCGAGCCCGGACTGAAAGGTATTTATAGCCCAATTTGGTGGGTGAGGAGCATATGACTAATGCTCCCAAAACGTCCAAAAACGAGCTCGTTGTGCTGATGCCCGCCCGCAACGAAGCCCGGAACCTTCCTGCGGCCATTTTAGGGGTTCAAACCTCCAAAAACATGAATGGATACGACTGGCGCGTCTACGTCGGCGCGAACGCGTGTACCGATAATACATTAGAAGTCTTGGAGGCCATCAAGCAACGCAATCGAAGAGTGGATTATGTGATCGAACCCGTGCCTGGAAAACCGAGGGCGTTGAACGCGTTGATTGACAAAGCCGAAAAAACGAATCGTTTGGGAAACGAGGACGTGGTCTTGTTTTTGGATGCGAATGCCCAACTCCAGGATTCCACGATTTCGGATTTAGTTGTAATGCTCAAGAAAAATAGGAAACTCAATGCAGTATCGGCTAACGAGATAACACCCGGCCCATTGACTGAATCGGTGCTCGACCATTTGTTGTTTGGGGTATCGGAATTATCCTTGTCTTCCCTCGCGTTGCGGGACCGAAAATCTTCTTGTACCGCTGTCAGAGGAAAAGCCATTCGAGGGGTACGATTTCCCGAGCATGTGATCGCGGATGATTTGTGGTTAGCCATGTATTTAGGAGTTGATACTGTGCAAACGCATCCAAATGCTTTTGTTACCGTGCAACGATCCAACGGATTTTTTTCTTTTGCATCTAACCAGATCCGTCACATCATGGGTTTGTATCAATTGGAAGAATTCTTTGATGCCCACGACGTGCGAGAGAATTTTGTGACGGGAACTCATGAGCACGTGAGTGCGCTCTTGGGTGAACAAGAATTGCAGGACCATTTTTTGCGATTGCCGGATGTGTATAAGCTTGGAAATGTGTTGGCGGTTCCCTTGCACGCGGTATTCAAAGCCGCGGCATGGATTGGATATCGAGTCCTGCCTCGGCCACGCGAGCATTCGCGTGTGATTTCTATTCCTGGAAGAACAAACGCCTCTCGTGCCGCTGCTGCAGCCTAATTTACCCACAAAATAAAATACTCGGCTTAAGTTAGTGGGATATATGGATTACTTGTACATTCAATACTTAGCATTCGCATTCGTGGGAACCGTTTTGTTAGCCCATGTGTTCAAGGTCCCATTTTCGGAAAAACAAAAAAAAACAATACGAGTGTCATTGCTGGCCACCATGCTCATTTTCACGCTGTGGGATTCGCTTGCAGTAGGAAGAAATCATTGGTCGTTCGGGCAAAACCATATGATTGGGATTTGGGTGGGAAACCAGCCATTGGAAGAAATCTTGTTTTTTCTTATCATCCCCTTTTTTGGGTTGGTTTGCTGGGAAATATTCGGAAAAAAAGGGGGAAAGGTATGACCGAATACACGATTGCGGTTATTTTGGCCGCTTCTTTCCTTTTCTTTTTGGATAAAAAACTGAAAACAAATGTCATTCGCCCAACATGGCGTTTTATCCAAACAGGCTTGGTTTTTTTGATTGCTCAACTCGTGTTCGACAATCTGTTCACCTATTTTGGGATATGGGAATTCAACCCACAGCACGTGCTTGGAATTTTTGTTCCTTTCATTCCCCTCGAAAACCTGGTTTTTGGACAAGTATTGCTGTGGTTTACATTGGTAACATATACCCATTTTGGCGGAGAAAAGTGATATGCCCAAACGGTTCCGCATCGGAAAGCCCTTGTTCCGTGAACGTATTTCGGAATTGGTCGATAGGATTTCGAAGAACCAAACGGAATTGAAACGCATTCGCTTCAGGGAAGTGCCGATGAAAAAATATCGCACGTTGCTTCTCGAGGAAATGAGTCGAGACAAAATTTTATTGAAAGTAGCGAGAGAAAAAAGAAAAAGTGGGTGGCGATCCAAACTTCGCATTCTTTTTTCTCCTCTCGCCTATCGCAGACTCGCTCGCATGCAAAATTCAAAAATCCCAACCGCTGAAGAGTATAGAAGTGCGAAAGATAAGCTGCACCGCCTCGATTTATTGGAACTGTTGAGGCAGAAAAAATTTTTGAGTGAGCGGGAATGGGGGGAGTTGATAGATTTAACTCGTGAAAAAGCATTATTGAGAAGGGTAATAAAAAACGTTGAACGAAGAAGGAAGGGGATAAAGAATTAGTCTTGGGAAATAAGTTTCTCGCATGTCCGGGCAGAAATGAGAACCATGGGCATTCCGCTTCCCGGGTGCGTGCTCGCGCCCACGAAAAACAAGTCTTTGAACTCTTCGCTCTTTTGGTTAGGCCGAAAAATACTGCTCTGGAAAAAAGTAGGACTCAATCCGAAGGTAGAAGAAAAACGCACGCCGGCTAGCGATTCCCAATCATCGGGAGTAAACATTTTTTTCATTTTGACATGCTTGGACAAATCCTTTAATCCGTATTTTTCCAATTGTTCAATGATTCGGCTGGAAAAACTTTCCTTCTCCCTTACCCAATCGATTCGGTTTTCTTTTTGGTTGGGAACCGGAACCAACACATACAATAAGTGCTTTCCCTTGGGAGCAAATGGGGAGTTAGTTCGGGTTGGAACATTCAGATACAAATTCAATTCGTCCGGAATCCTCTTTTCCACGAACAATTGGTGAAAATGGTGCAAAAAATCATTCGAAAAGAACACATTATGATGCAACAATTGCGGATAGTCTTTGTCCACTCCCAAATACAGCATGAAGGCGGAACAGCCGTATTCCATCTTTTGCAGTTTTTGGTTGGTGTACTTTTTTCGTTGACTTTCGGGAATGAGATTGGCGTACGCGGCCGGCAAATCCAGATTGCAAACGACTCTTTCAGCTCGAATTTCACTTCCAATTTCCAATTTTACTCCAACTGCTTTCTTATTTTCAATCAGTATTTCCTTTACCTTTTTTCCATAACGGATTTTGACGCCTAATTCGGTGGCGAGTTTTTCGATGCCTAAAACAAGGGATTGCATTCCTTTTGGGGGAAACCAAACCCCTTGAGTCAATTCCACATAGGGAATGATTCCATAGGTAGCAGGTGTTTGGGCGGGGCTTTGCCCCAAATACATGCTTTGGAAGCTGAATGCCAGCGCGATTCGTTCATCCCAAAAATAATCATTCGTGAGCTCCCACAACGAGAAATCTCCATCCGCGTTCAACATTTTCAAGAATTTCCCCGAAAAAACCATTTTCCACATGCTGGGAGGGGAATTCGCAATGAAGGTTGGGTACACTTTTTCATATATTTTGTTTTCGTGGGACAAAAAATCTAACAATCCCTGTTTATCGTGGGGAGAGATTTTTTCGATTTGGGAGAGAAGAAAAGGAAGGTTGGAGGAAACATCGAGCGTGGTTTCATTCCAAAAATGCAAGCGATAATGCGGATGCAATTGTTCGATGGGAACGTAGTCCGACATTTTTTTTCCACAGTATGAAAAAAGTTCTTCGAATTCGTGGGGCATGAGTAACAGGGTTGGGCCCAAATCGATCGTATACCCCTTTACTTTATGTTGGGCGATTCTCCCTCCAGCAAACGCATTTTTTTCGTAGATGTCAACTTTCTTTCCTTGCTTTGCAAGTCGGCACGCGAGTGCCAACCCTCCCAATCCGGCCCCAATAATGATGATTTCAGGCGGTGAAGTATCTCGCTTTGTTCTAACCATGAAAATAGTTTCTTGTCCCTATTCAGGTTTTAAGGGGCAATGAGGAAAGGGCTTGGTTTTGTGTTTCTTGGATTAGTTCCTGTTTTCTCCACTCGGGAACGCGGACGCGGCCTGAAAAAACATCGTAATTGCATTTTTCGATTTCAGCGAGTATTTCGCGATACAAGGATAGGCAGAGCTGCGCGCACAATTGGGAGTCTTCATCGAGGAAAGAAATCCCTTTCTGGGCGTGTGAATAGTATTCATTGGCACGCTCGATTTGGAAGTGCATGAATTTTTTGAAATCTTCGTTTAAAACATGATGGCGCAGGTCGATTTCGGTGTAGTGAAACATTCGCAATTCGTTCAATGGCAAGTACACTCGATTCATTTCCAAATCTTCTTTGATATCTCGGAGTATGTTGGTCATTTGCATCGCAATTCCCAATGATACTGCATACTCGAACCCTTCTTTTTTGGCACCGAAAACGTGCGCCATCATTACGCCGGGGATAGACGCGGCGGAAAAACAGTACGCGTACAAATAATCGAATGTTTCGAAGCGAACGGGATGCAAATCACGCTTCAATCCATCAATCAATCGGAAACCCCATTCTCGGGGGATGGAATAGCTGTGACACGTTTCGATAAAATCATGAACAATACTATTTTCAGTTGGAATCCTATTCCACTCATCACCCAATACTGCTTTCCATTCGTCCAATTTTTTTTGTTTTTCCGTTTTGCTTCTTTTCTCGTCCAAAATTTGGTCCGTGGCGCGGCAGAAACCGTAAATCGAATACGCCGCATTCCTTTTCTCTTCGGGCAAAAATTGTGCCGCGAGCAAAAAGCTGCTCGCGTGGGTTTCGCAGAGGTGTTGACCATTTGGGGCGGGCATAGTCAATAGGATAAACGGGATTTAATAAAAGCGACTGAAATAAGGCGATCAAAATACAAACTTAGTTCATGTATCGTATGCGCTTTCCACATTGTCTTTAGCGATTCTGAAGATAGTCTTTTCTGAAAGTGGCGGACGACGTTTTTTTATTTTATTAAATATTAAACGCAACCTCGCCACTTCGGTTTCCAGCGCCTGCTCGCGGGATAAACCGGCCTTCTTATGTTTCTGAGCCATGGTTTCTGGCTTAGGCATCGGATTTCTTCTCACTAAGGATTCTTGTTCTTCTCTTTCTTCTCTTGAGAGTATCGGTCGGCGAGGCCCTCTGTGTCTTCGACGAGGCATGATGCAGGATTATTTTGATGGTATAAATATATTGCGGTCTGGAGGGCTTTGCCCATTTACGATGCTCTGAAAAAAAGGATGGTGGTATTGGACCAATATGGTAGGTAGTTTGAATTCCTTACTTTGTGGACAAAGCCTGTTCCGAGGGGATGGATTCAAACCCTATATTCCCATCCGGGTTTCCATTCTTTGGGGCTTTTGTTCCGCCAATCCTCGCCGATGGCTTCTTCCCATGTTTTGTTGTTGGAGATGACTTCAAGTTCAAGTTGGGGGGGCTTGATGGGCGACGATAGCAATTCGCTTTTGAGCATATTTTGTTTGGAGTTCCTGAATGAATTGACGCATTCTTTCCTCGACTTGGACATAGCTTTCCCCATTAGGAAAAGGAGTGATTATTCTTTCTTTGGCCATTGAATGGACCCTTTTCGAATCGGCTCCATTCAAGTCCCCGTAGTTGCATTCTCGCAATCGTTTATCCTGGATGATTGAAGCAGCATTTCCAAAGATGAGTTTAGCCGAATCCACTGCCCAAGCCACCCGGTTGCGATGTGTTTTTCATTATCCGTGGTCGTGCCGTGTACAAAATAGGTGATAATCATTTTTTTACCACCCATAGTGCTGTGCCCGCGAGTATCCGAATGCCAAAAAGGCGTCCACG
>CAYJRE010000016.1:0-22602 GCA_964372665.1 uncultured archaeon
GGATGGAAGTGAAACTCCCACGCCTAAAGGCGTGGGCTTCTTCTGGGATTGCTTTGAAAAAACGCAATAATCATTGCGACGCCTTTACCCCTGCCTTCAAGGCAGGGGCTTCGGGCGTGGGAGTGTCAGTGAAAAGCCCGTTCGTATTGGTTGGGATACTGCTCCTCATCGGAATGGGATTATTCGCCCTCAACGCGTTCAGCGGGAAAACAAAACCTATCCAACCCACTGCGAATCCCGCGCTTTCGGAATCGGAAAACGATTCGCTTTCTCTTTACCCCAAGGCTCCGGAGCTGGCTGGAATTTCAGGTTACTTGAATGCGCCAAAAAATTTGACGCTGGAGAGTTTGAGGGGAAAAGTCGTCTTAGTCGATTTTTGGACGTACACGTGCATTAACTGTATCCGAACATTGCCCTATTTGACGAGCTGGTACGAAAAATACAAGGACAAAGACTTTGTGATTGTGGGCGTGCACACTCCGGAATTCGAGTTCGAGAAGGAATACGATAACGTCTTGGTCGCCGTCAAAAAATACGGGATAAACTACCCGGTCGTGCAAGATAACGACTATCAAACATGGAGCGCATACCAGAATCATTATTGGCCGCACAAGTATTTGGTCGACAGGCAGGGGCACATTCGCTATGACCATATCGGGGAAGGCGCATACGAGGAAACCGAACAAAAAATCATTGAATTGTTGGGGGAAAATGCAAAAGGAACGGGCATTATTTCGGGAGAGGTCAATAAGCAAACGACTCCGACCGATTTTTCCAAGATCGCCACACCTGAAATTTACTTGGGGTATGATTTCGCACGGCAACCATTGGGAAATGGGGAAGGATTCCAGCCCGAAAAAACAGTGATGTATGCCCTTCCGAATGACGTTCAAAAAAACACGGTTTATCTCGAAGGGAATTGGAAAAATAACCCCGATAACATGGAACTCGTGTCCGGGGAAGGGAAAATCGTCCTGAAATACGAGGCCAAGAACGTGAATATCGTCGCGGGAGGCGATGCCGTGCTATCTGTGTTGTTGGACAATCAGCCTGTCCCCGATGATGCCATTGGAGCGGATGTTCAATCCCCGGGAAAAAAGACCCTAGTTGGAGGGCAACGTCTGTACAACGTGATCGAAGACACGGATTATTTCGAAAAAACGCTCGCAATCCACGTAAGCGGAAAGGGCTTCCGGATTTACACATTCACCTTTGGATGATTTTGTGAATGAACCATTATACGTTGAACCCGAAGAAGCGGGCGAGCAATCCTAATAGGAACAGGATCGGGCTCGCCAGCGCTAACGCGAAGCGATAGAAGGAATCCGGCACGCTGATTACGCACAAATTGGAGCAGATTCCCCCGCAATCCGTCTGCAGCTCTCCAACATCTTTCACGCCGTTCGAGCAGAGCTCGCTCGGGTTCAAGCCGCATCCCTCATCCACTTGGGAGTCACAATCGTTATCGAGACCGTCGCAAAACTCCAAGGCTGGAGTGCAGACTGGACTGGTTGCGCGGCATGTGCGGCAATCCACGCACGCGAGTCCGGGTGGGCAACCGATGTTTCCGAGCGCGTCGCAGAACTCTCCACCGCCCTTGAATCCATCTCCACACACCGCAGGACCACCGCCACCGCCGCCTGCTCCTCCGCCGCTACCCGAGCCTCCGCCGGTCCCACTGCCTCCGGGACCGGGCGGTTGCGGGTTGTCCTTACTCGTGTCGCACGAAGTATTGCTGAGCTGCTGACCCACCCCATTATCAGCCAAAACAACAAAACAATATTGCGTGCTGGGAACCCCCACATACGTGAAGGGACTATTGGTCTGCGTGTTCACGACCCAGGCCGCATTCGAGTTGAATTCGGTCAACGTAATGGTATCGTCTTGTGCGACCGCATCGCTTGCCAATATTCCTTTCAATGTGTATGTGGAAATGGGGGTTCCTCCGGCATCGCTCCATGAAACCGAAACCTCGCCGGGACCGGTCCCCGTGTCCGCGTCCAAGAAGAAACCGCCAGGAGGAATCGTCACGTTAGAGGCGGTCGCACAATCCGTGGTGGAATACGAGGTACCCGCGCTGTTCTGGGCGCGGGCCGCAAAGCAGTAGCGTGCGCCAGGTGAACCGATGAACGAATGGGGTAAGGCGGGGTTCGTGACGTCCAATTCCCAGTTTTGGGTAGCCGATTCGAATTCGGTTGAATCAATGACACCATCCTGTAATGCGGGGTCGCTCCGCAATAATCCCCGGAGATGGTAGGTGAGCGGCTCGGTCCCTCCGGCGGACGTGTGGTTGATAAGGATCTGCCCGGCCTGGGACCCGGGTGTCGCGTTCGTCGTGAAGGGTCCGGGTGGGATTCCGCCACCGGATTGGGAGATGATGATGAGGGTTCCAGCATTGGATACTTGGTTACCATTCGCGATGGATACGGAGACCGGGTTGCTTCCAGTAGGTCCCGCACCCCCTAATTGGGCCGTCATGGCACCGGTCAAGTTGAATCGGAGAATCGTGTTGTTGAGGTTGATAAAGGATGGAGTGATGTCCGGCAGGTTGCCTAATCGGACTTTCGCGTACGATTCGATCAGGCTCCCTTGCAGCGTGATGGTGTACGCAGTGTTCTCCATGACTTGATTGGATCCGGACCCGTTGTTCACGTTCGATAGGATCGGAGTCACTTCTCCAATCGTCAGGGAAACGGGGGCCGAGATTTGGGTGTTGTTGACCACCCTTACCGGAATGTTGAAGGGGGCTATTCCAGTTCCTAGCAGTGTCTTGGTGCCCGCGCGGGAAATTTCAGCGGTGAGGAGCGTGTTACCGGTCACCGAGAGCGGGATAATCGTGAGTTGGTTGGGGGGATTTCCCACGTGAAGCTGTGAATAGGATTGGAATTTGGTCCCGGTGATGGTGAGCGTGTTCGTGGTGAGCATGAGCGGAGGCGAAGGAACGCTGGTGATGCTGGAAATGGTGGGAATGGGTTCCGTGATGGTGAGGGTCTGGTTCTGCGAGAATTGTCCGCTGTTTTCCACACTGACCAA
Source organism: uncultured archaeon (assembly GCA_964372665.1). Taxonomy (GTDB): domain Archaea; phylum Iainarchaeota; class Iainarchaeia; order Iainarchaeales; family VGJJ01; genus VGJJ01. Next base: position 3,034 of record CAYJRE010000016.1, read on the forward strand.
ATGCGTTCCGACTCCCAATGTCTGGGTTTGGGTGCTGGTGAGGGTCGCGTTCAGCTGGCTCGCGGATACAATGGTTGGGGAGATCGTCACGCTTCCCACGTGGACAAGGGGATTGTTCCCGCAATACGTGCACGTGAGTGTTAAGGTGTTGGTCGTATTGTACTCGACCGAGGTGGGGGCGAGATTGGTGAATTGGGGCGCGGCGATGGTCAACGTTTGCGTGTTTGAGTTTTGGCCGGCAACCGTGACGAAAACAGTGTGGAAGTTCACTCCCAATGTCTGGGTTTGGGTTGCGTTGAGCGTGAATCGGAGCGTGGTCGCGTTGACGAATGTGGTAGGGAGAGCGATCGGCCCCACTGTTACAGTTGCACCGGATGCGAAATTCGTTCCGCTTAACGTGATGGTGGGAGAATCTTGGTTGTATACGATAGTGGCTGGAGAAACGCTTGACAAGGTAACCAACGGCGGTGCAGTAATAGTAAACGGTACCGTGTTCGAAAAGGTAGTAGTGCCGCGTTTGATGCGAACCGTGCCACTTCCTTGACCCAATGTCACGGTTTGAGCAGCAGTGAGAGAAGTGGTCAAGCTCGAACTGGAAACAAAAGTCGCATTTACAGTTACCGTACCGCTGACTCCCGTGAATTCAACCTGATCCCCACTCAAAAAGTTAGCTCCAATCAGAGTAAGAGTGGAAGAATTTTGATTATACGCAGTAGAATTCGGGGTGATGCTGCTAAGCGTGGGACCACTGGGGGCTGTAATCGTAAATGGAATATTGTTTGAAAAGGTGGTTCCACGCTTAATGCGAACCGTGCCACTTCCTTGGCCCAGGGTAAGTGTTTGCGCGGCTGTTAAAGAAGTAGTCAACGAAGTACTGTTCACAAATGTCGTGTTCACGGTGACAGTGCCGCTGACTCCAACGAATTCGACTTGGTCACCACTCGCAAAGTTGGTTCCGGTGAAAGTAATGGTGCCGCTTGCCTGGTTGAATACCACACTGTTAGGTGAAACATTCGCAAGGGTAATACTGTCATCATCTGCAATGGTCACGGTACCCGAATTGGGTGTCCCGACTGCATACCCCATTCCGGTCTGCAGAGCCAAAATAACGGTCTCATTTCCTTCCACCAGCGAATCGTCGATAGGAGTCACACCGACAGTAGTGGAAGAAGAACCCGCAGGAATTTGTTTGGTGGTGGCAATCGCAGTATAATCCACTCCGCTCGTAGCCGTGGATGAAACGGAAACGGCAATATTCACGGTAAGAGAAGAAGTCGTGACTCCTGTACGAGAAATAGTAAACGTTCCAGGATTCGACGGCTCTCCCGCATCGGGGTCGCTAGCCGTGAGTGTAACAGTGGGCGTTCCCGTACACGTGGATGCGAAATCAAATGCTCCAGGTTCATGTGGACACGTTCGGATATCTCCCGCAAAGTCGGCAGTGGTGACATACGCGGAATTGGCTTTTCCGATCAAGAAGCCGGTAGCCGAAGGCCTGAAATCGTTTGCTTGATTTGGGTTCGTAAAAACATACGAAGTCGCCCAGTTTCCTAACGCTCCTGCTCCCGCGAAATCATTCAGACTTTGTCCGATGACGTATCCGCTTCCCGTGTAGTTTAATACCCCACTCGTGATGGAACCGGAAGAGGGTTGGTACATCGCCAAGACATTTCCAGCGATCGTCCCCTGATTTGTACTTCCTGGATTTAACCGAAGCGTATATGCCCCCGGGCTTCCTTGTCGATCATAAACCACATTATTCGCGAATACCAATCCTTGTTGATTCGGATTAGCTGTCCCATCCCATCCGGAAAGTCCGACACCGTACCCGTTGTTCGTGTTGTACACCGTGTTGTGAACAATTTGCACATAGTCGAGCGTGGCCGCGTTGTGACTGCTGTCAATGGCCTTATTTCCAATACGCCCGGTCACAATGTTGTTTCTGAAAAGATGTCTCCCGTTCTCAAACTGGACCCCGTTATCACTACAATCGTGCACAGTGTTCCTCTCAATAATCGTGTCTTTCAGCGGGTCGTGCACTCCGGTATGCGATTGGTCGAAATACATGCAGGGCCAATACCCTGCAGAGTTTCCATAATACGCGTCCGCCACATTATACACGTGGTTTTCCGCAATCCAATTCGAATGCGATCCTCTTTCCAGTTGGATACCCGCTGCTTGGGCGCCTGTGTCGTGAATCGTGTTGAGCGCGATGACAGAGTTGGTGACGAATTGAGAACCGCCACTGACTCCAAATGAGATGGCATGTCCTTTTTGCACTCCTACAGGCTCTCCCGTGTTACGAATCTGGCTGCGCGTGATGTAAATAAACGAGTTGTTGGCAATTCCGCTTTGCCCGGCATGAATCCCACCATTGGATCCATCGTGAACATTGAGTTGATCCAACCAAATATTATTGGCCTTATTCACACTCACCCCTTTTCGCCCGCCTGAAATTTCGAACCCGCGCAACGCCAAATATTGGGCGGTTGTTCCGGTCCCTGTTTGGCCGATACCAATGACGTCGGTCGTTGTTCCTGAAATCGTAAGAATAGGGGCTGGTCCGGATGCGGCTACTACCCAAATGGGGTTAGTCACGGTCCCCGCGCGATTGATTTGAGCATTGGCAGGCAGCGTATATGTGCCTGCTCCCACGATAAGTTTTTGTCCAGCGGTCAACGCATTAATCGCCGACAATAACGCAGTGCCATTTTGAGCCGAAGTTTGGGATGAATTATAATTAAATGCTGTTCCAGAACCGGGTTCGAGCACCGACCAGGGGGGAAAATAGGGCCCGGACACCCCTCCCGTTCCATCATCATCTGCAATGGTCACCGTGTCTGAACTGGGCGAACCAATCGTGTAGGTTCCCGCTTGAAGAGTTAAAATAACCGTTTCGTTTCCTTCCTGCGCCGAATCATCGAAAGGGATTACATCAATAGTAGTGGTAGCGGAACCCGCAGGAATCTGTTTGGTGGAAGCAATAGTCTGGTAATCCGTATTGGGTGTGGCAGTACCCGAAACCAAAAGATTAACCGTCAAAGGTGAAGTCGTGCTCCCGCCCCGAGTAATGGTGAATGTTCCTTTGTCAAGGCCTGCTTCGGAAGCATTGGGGTCGGTAGCGGAAAGTGTCACTATAGGCGTTCCATCATTGTCGGTAATTGTAACGGTTCCAAACGCGGGGCTTCCTACCGCGTAGGCCCCAGCCCCTGCTCCGGGCGAGGATACACTAAATGTAACCGTTTCGGAGGATTCAACAATGGAATCGTCAATGACATTGACGGGGATATCAAGGAAAGCAGCATTCGCTGGAATGGTTTGAAGGGGTAGAGAAATGGCCTGATAATCCGACCCTGCCGTAGCGGTGCTTCCCCCCGAAATAGCAACCGTGACTGCTAGCGGGGAACTGGTAACAATGGAACGCGTAATGCGGAACGTCCCAGGGTCAGCCGTTTGCGTGGCCAATGTTTCAGAAGCATTGGGGTCAGGAACCGAAACGGTTACGATGGGAAGGGCCCCAGTAATAGTGAAGGGAACGGTATTGGTAAACGTGCTCGTTCCTCGTTTGATGCGAACCGTGCCACTTCCTTGTCCAATGGAAACGGTTTGAGCAGCCGTTAAAGTGGTGGTCAATGAGGTGCTGTTGACGAACGTCGTATTCACCGCTACTGTTCCAACGCTTCCCGTGAACTCGGCTTGGTCCCCGCTTTGGAATGCGGTTCCAGTTAAAGTGAGCGTGGGAGAGTTCTGGTTGTAGATGATTGAATTGGGACTAATACTAGTGAGCCCAAACGTGGGAGTATTTTGGATGGAAAGCGTTTGTGTGTTGGAGAACGTGGTTCCTTGTTTCACGCGCGTTTGATGGCTACCCACCCCCAACGAGTTGTTTTGGGTTTGAGTCAAAGTTGCGGTGATTTGAGTGCTGGTAATGTTGGTGGGGGTGAGGAGAGTAGTTGTGGTGGTTCCTTGTTTGGTGATTTCAACCAAATCCCCGCTCTGGAAGCCGGACCCGCCAAGAGTGAGGGTTGTGGGACCGGTATTTATGATAACTGGACTGGGATTAGTGGTAAGACTGCCGAAATAGAATGAAGCCGCGGCACACGTGCATGCCGTTCCGCTTGGCAAGAGTGAAACATAGGACTGGATACAATACCCGGGGGCGTTCAAATAAGTAGGATTAATCGGTGGACTATTTCCTCCAATGGGACCACACGGATTGATGGCCCCGTCACAGGTTTCTCCCGCATTGATGACTCCATTCCCACAAAAAACAGCTCCTCCCGTGCATGCTGCATCCGTTTTGCAGGATTCGTCGGCACAATCTTTTAACGCATTACAGTTGTTTTCCACCCCGTCCGAACATGTTTCCGCTTGTCCTGGGCGAATATTGGGATTATTATCATTGCAGTCTCCATTGCACGTGGTCCAGCGATCGTTATCATTGTCCGTGCAAGTCGTGGACGTGTTGCTCTGGTACAACCCGTTCACATATCCTCCACCTAAATCATTGGGTACCTCAGTCGCCAGTGTTACGGCACACAGCCATTCGTCATTGATGTAGGAAATATCATTTCCGTATTTTTTCTGACCCGACCCATACAGGAGTGAAATTCCCTTGTGGTAGTCGCTGGGATTGATGAGCGCACGCTTGGCGATATCCTTAAACTTTGAAACGTATTTTGCCAATAGGTCGGTTCCCCCACTCATCAAAAAATTAGGATCATTTTTTCGCAGTTCTCCTGCTAAAATGAGCTCGTTGCAGTATCCTGGAAATACTTGCGTCTGATAATCGGCTTTGTATTGTGTGTACGCGGTGGACGGAGTTCCAGTTCGGTGCCAAACATACAATTCGTCATACGAAGCAAATCCTCCTTTTCCTTCATTAATCGTGAGCGAAGCGTTTTCCAAATTGGATCCCCTGCGCACTTCCAAAGGGGATTTGTAGACATACGTATACACAAAGTGCAAGTGGTCCGACAGCATGTTTTTGAGTGTGGCAATCGTGCTCGAATCCGAGGGATTCAGAATATCCCGGTAGAACACGGCAAGGGCGTGAGAAATTTGGGTATCTTGAAAATATTTAAGGGCGCAATCATTGTCCCCCCCATTTCCTTTGTTGCACGCATTGGCGGTGCCGGGCGACGCGAGATGGGTCTGATAATATTTGACGGGGTAATAGTCTCCTGTCGCCAAATTCGTGGGCGGATTGGCGGCGCCGTCCGCTGTTTTATTCCGTGTCTGATCCACAAAATTGACTAAGGTAGTGGCAATCTGCTTGAGAAGGGAATCCAGGGTAATGGAATAGGCGTGCGAAAGCCAAATAGTCACTCGTCCAATTCCACGGTCCGAGAGGGTTCCCTGACCATTGGCATAATTGTATTCATACGCGGTCACCGCGATTTCAGGGAGAGCCGCCACAAGATAGCGCGAAAGATGGTCTCCCGTGAACAAGTAGCGATAATACGAATACGCGAGGGAAAGATGCTCGGTGTCCCGGAATTTCCAATCGTGCCAAAGCTTGAAAGTTCCCGTAGCATAGGTGCTCAACGCCCTCCCTTGAGCATCTGTGCGGTGTCCAGAAGGAATTTGGGAATATTGACAATACCCCAATACGTCTTTCGCATTCCATGGAGGGGGATTGCACGTGGCCCCCGTGCCCCCATTTTCTTCATACGGGGTTCCTCGATAAAAGCTTTCGTTTGCATTCGGATGTTCTACGTTGTGAAAGCCCACGTAATTATTGGGGAGCTGCACATGCCCATATTCGATGAATCGCATGGCGCGCAAATAGTCTGTCGCGCATCGTTTTTGACAGGATAATAGAAATCGTGTCGCCAGATCCGAGTCTTGGTGATAATAGTCATAATATCCCCCGCTAGAGAGGTCTTTTCCTGCCGTGTAGTCATATTCCCCGAATCGGTGGCCGCTAGAGGGGTTGCTCATGGTCCCCTTCTTCGCATTGTACTGCCCCGTCGCATCGCTCGAGTAATCGATCGCACTATCCAATTCGGCGGGATTGAATAGTTCTCTGAAAAAAGTATCGTCGATTTGATTAAACATCTTCAAGGGTCCACCCGCCGTTATCCCGCTTTCTTCAATGGGATGCGAGGAAATGGAAGAAAAGGAAACCACGATTCGAGACAAGAGGGCTTGTCCTCCGGCAATGAAATTACTTGGATTCGAAACCGACGGACCATCATTGTAGGGAGACGCTCCCAGCGTGGCTTGCCCGGTATCGGGCATAATCCAGAATGTGCTTTGCGTGGCGGTGGAAGCCGGGTCAATGTACGATGGGTCCAAATAGGATTCATCCATCACGTACATTACATGATTCGCTGATGCGGGAGTGTTCACTTCCACGCGCGCACCCGTGTAGAAAATGACCCCGTGCTGTGGATTGGCATACAGTGGACCATTTTGCACCGGCCCTCCTGAAGGGGTTGGATTAGGATCCTCATCAAAATTATTGGTGTTGGATTCAATCAAGTCAATGGTCACATAATCTTTCCCCGAATAGGCGGTTACGATAAACACGGAGGAGAATAAGTATGTCAAATCTTCATTTACCGCTCCCGGAACAGGGTAATTGCGCGCGTGGATTTCCCACACTTTTCTCACGGGACTATCTTCGATTAGTTTTACACAATTGGTTGGAAAGTAATTGGTTCCCTTCACATTACAGTTCGCTGCAACCCCATTCGGCTTGACAATTCCATCAATATCTAATGTGACCGCGTATTCTCCCCCTTTGATGTCCCGCACGATGACTTTGAATGAGGAACCCGTGTTGCGCAATAGATTTTGCACTTTACTATTCCAAACAAATGCGGGGGGGCTTCCCGAATATTGCCCTAGCGTGTAAATCGCTTCTGTGTTGGGATTGAGAAGCGGGGACAACACCCATGCAACAGCGGTACGTACGCTGGTTCCATCGGAGTAATAGGATGTAGGAACGGCTCCCGTGACGAGATTACCCACCCTCACATTGGATAGGTTTGCCGCGGTCATTGACCCTTGCGCATACGCAATAGGAATGGGTACCGGCTGGTCCGCGAGAGTGGTGCTCGTGGTATTATTCTTGATGAAAACCTGATTGATTCCCAACGCGCTTTGCGCGTGTACGCTTACCGAGAGAAGGATAAGCATCCCCACTAAAAGAACAACCCGCGCAGGATGAATCATCACTTATCGATGCGAGGCTTGTTTATATATTCTGCGTCATTCGACAGGGTTTGGTGCGTGCCTTTATAAAAAACCGCAAAAAATGACCTCCTCCGTGGCCTAAAGGCCACGGTATCCAATTGGGCATGAACGACACTTGCTCGCGTGCTCGCTCGCCAAACAATGGGCGACGAATGTCGCCCTAAAGGGCGAGGTATCAGACCTTTTTGATCGAACTTTTTTCTAAAAAGTTCGAATGACTTCCTCCCCGGTCTGAAGGCCGAGGAATTAAACCCAAGAGTGCAGCCCTAACGGGCTGCCGAATAAAAAAAAAATCGTGTTTGGGGGAGATGTGGCCAAACTCGCGAATGAAAAGGAATTATCATTTCTCGCGAACGAGAACTCTCATTTCGTCTTTTGGGATTTACCCGGCAATAGTTAAATATTTGGCTAAAAAAATGATTCCAACCAAAATGGGTTGGTGAATCAGATAGATCAGTAGAGATTTTTGTCCGAGTTTCGCCAGTAAAATGAAAAAGGGGTTGATTTTTTTGGTAGGGTTTGATTTTTGACTCACATAAAATGTTTGCCCCACCCAAACCCCCAACAAAAAGATCCCAAACCAGGGAAACAAGGGAAAATAATCGAAAGTGGGGAAGGAAAACGGAAACAAAACCATCCATTTTGGAAAAAAGTTCATAACGATGGAACCGTAAATCCCGGTGATGAAAACAATAATCCCTGCCAACAAAGACACTATTTTTCGTTCTAAGAAAAAATAGCTTAAAATGGTTGAAAGCCCCAAAAAATGCAGGATGCCAAACCAAATCGCGTAATGGGGGAAAAGAACGAATGTGACAAATGTAATCAGCAAGCCCAAACTAAAAAGAAAAGACCCCCGCCCTAACAACACGGGAAAAAGGGTTTTGGCCTCTTTTCTCTTTTGCGCGTATAGAAACGTGACGGCCCCGGCACCAAAAACAAAGGAGAATGCTGTGATTCGTCCGACCCAAAACCAAATTCCTGTATTGAAATCCAATATAGGTTGAACAAAAAAATGAATGTCGAAAATAAAATGGTAAAGGACCATGAATACGACGGCTAACCCGCGAAGGATATCCCATTCCAAAAAACGGTTGGATCCCATGTCATGCTACAAACGTGATGCCTATTTTAGAATATGTCCATGAATGTGCGAACGAACCGCTGTTTGGCTATTTTGAATGTTTTCTTCCCATCTTCCGTGAGGGAATACACAATCGTTTTCCCGGATTTCTCTTCTCGAATCAAGCCCACTTCCTTCATCGCTTTCAACGCCGGATAAATCGTTCCCGGGGAGGGACGCTCTCCCTTGCGTTTTTCCATCTCGTCTGCGATTTCCTGTCCATGCATGGGTTTCTTGGACAAGAGAAATAAAATGAGGAATGAGAGAAAGCCTCGCATGTCGCAGCAGTATGCCTCGCCCTTCTTTCCTTTCATACATATATCGGACACCCGATGGATTTAAATATTTCCCCAAAGAATATATCGTGTGTCCGATACCAGTTCGTGATGACTGGTTTTCGGGAGGTGAAAAAATGGATGGATATTGCTGCGGAACATACTCCGGAAGAGGATTTCTTACCGCTGAGGAAAAAGTGGAAATGCTAAAAGAGTACAAAGAGGAATTGGATTTGGAATCGAAGGGAGTAGGGGAACGAATTAAGGAATTGGAGAAAGGGTTGAAGGCCCAGTAATGCGGGCACCCTTTTTTACTTTTTTATGCCTCTCCCCATTCCATCTCCACGCGTGACTCAGCCGGCACGAGAATATCTGCCCTTTTCCGAGAGGAATTAATAGTCTGCTAAACCCTATATGACTCAAATGAAAATCCATGAGCTCGGACATGTTGTATTATACGTCACTAACCTCCAACGAATGAAAAATTTTTACGAACGAGTGTTGGGATTCCAAAAAATAGGTGAGGCTCTTGGGATGGCGGCCTTTTCGAGCGGGAGAACGCATCATGAACTGCTACTCATCGAAATTGGGGGAAAACCCTTATCCACGAAACAAATTAAACCCGGGTTGTACCACATCGGATTCAAAATAGGAAATACAGAGAAGGAATTGAAGGATGCGTTGAAAGTCCTGGAGAAAGAAAATGTTCCATTGGTTGGGACGGGTGACCATACCGTAACCAAAAGTTTATACATTTTGGACCCGGATGGAAATGAATTGGAATTGTACATCGATACCTCGGATGACTGGAAAAATGACCCCAAACTTGTTCTAACCCCTACAAAACCCCTGCGTTTGTAACCGTATTTTTATTTTCAGGATTACGACAGTATATCGAATGCCCTCTTATTTAGTTAAATTGCTCGCGAAGGCCGAGATTGCAGAGGGAACGATGGCGTTCGCGTTTGAAAAACCACCCAGCTTTTCCTTTAAGGCCGGACAGTTCATTCGCATGACGATCGAAAATCCCCCCGAAAATGATGATGAAGGAAATTCGCGCTCGTTCTCGCTGGCATGTTCTCCGAATGGGAAAGGATTAATCGTTGCCACCCGCATGAGAGATACGGCATTCAAGCGCGTGCTCAAAACAATGCGTATAGGAAGCGTGTTGAAAATAAATGGACCGTTGGGCATGTTCACGTTGCCCCCAGATACGAACAGACCCCTTGTTTTTTTGACGGGGGGAATTGGAATAACCCCGTTCTTGGGGATGATCACTTTTGCCACGGAGACAAAATCTCCCCAAAAGATTTTTTTGTTTTATTCGAATCGCAGGCCCGAGGACGCGGCTTTCTTTTCTGAGCTACAAATGCTCGAAAAACAAAATCCTAATTTCAAATTCATTCCCACGATGACACAACCCGAAAAATCCACCCAATCGTGGAACGGAGAAAAAGGCTATATCACTCAAGAGATGATCAAAAAATATGTGGAGGATTTGAAAGCCCCGGTTTATTTTTTGGCGGGGCCCCCTGCCATGGTGGAGAACATGCTCTCGTTGCTCCGTGCCGCCGGAATAGACGATGATGCGATTAAGATGGAAGAGTTCGTGGGCTATTAGCTCAAGCAAACGGTTTTTCGTTGAGCATTTTTTCGGCTTTTTCGAGGTCTTCCGGATAACCGATTGGAGTCCATCCCGTGGATTCGACGACTGAAATGGGATACTTCCGCGCCATGTCCCCGACGGCCGTGGAGAGATACCATTCCCCATTCGTATGAGGCGTTGGTTTGAAATCGAATATTTTTTTGTCTAGTAGACAAGGGCCGATGAACACCAGGTTTGACGCTGGTTTTTCGGGTTTTTCGATTAGGCTAACGAGCTCATTTTTTTGATTCACTTCGATTACCCCAAAACGCTCGGGGCTTGGGTGGCGCGTGACCATAATGCAGTACTTTTTTTGCTCAACCATTTTTCGAAAACCGTCGGGATGGTGCAAATCGTCCGCAAACAAAACAAGGAACAATCCTTCCTTCAGAACAGGTTGGCATAATTCCAATGCTGAATAGTTTCCATTCTTGACGGGCTGATGCACGTACACCACTTTTTTCCCCTCATAAAAATTTCCACAATGCTGTTTGATTTTTTCCCCCAGATACCCTTCCACCATGACCAGTTCGTCTATTTGAACGGGCAGCGCATCAATCAAATGGTCCAACAATGTTTTTCCATTCACCTTCAGCAAGGGTTTGGGCGCGTCCAACGTGAGCGGGCGCATTCGAACCCCTTCTCCTGCCGCTAAAATAACGCATTGCATGCTAGTAAATCGTTGCACTCATTTTAATGGGGTTTTGGTTCAATCGTGGTAGTCATTTTTTTCCCGTTTTCATAGATAATCATTTTGCGGTCGTGGAGTTCTTTGAAAAAGTACGCGGGTGGAACGATATCCTCGGGAGCAAAACCGAGGGGCGCAGCACGTAGTTTAGTGGAATATTTTTTGCAATGCGGATTCGATGATTTCGATGGATGCAGTGAATTCATCCAAGTCCAGATGCTCATGGGGCGTATGGTCCAGGGAAGAGTCTCCCGGCCCATATGCTAGGATGGGTTTGTGATAATGTTTTCCCAGGATATTGAAATCCGCCGTACCGGTTTTTTGCTTGAATATAGTATTTCCTTTTTTTTTCCGGATGGCCGTTGCAAAGGCATTAACTAGGGCATTGGCCCTGCCTGCTTTATGCCCTGGAACGGAATCCGTAATAGTGAGCTTTCCTTTTCCTAAAAATGCGCGCAATTGGTTTTCAATCTCGTTCAATTCAATCTCTGGCGGGAAACGCAGGCCGATGGTGAGCGTGGCGGTCTCAATTAATCCATCGGAAACGGAATGCATGGATAATAAATATGCGTTCATTTTTTCAAAATGGCTTTTTTCGTTCGATTGCGAGTTGCAATAGTCGCGCACGCGTTGCCAGAATTCAATGGCTCGCTCGTTAGCTCCCAGAATAGTGGTGGATTTGTGATGGCTGTTTTCCTGGAAAATGATTTCCATTTTGAGTTGTCCACGGTATCCAATGGTAATGGCGTTGGCGCCGCTAGGTTCTCCTATTACGATCATTTTGGGATTGAAACGTTGCAATAATGCTTTGGCTCCATTGCTTATCCCTTCCTCATCAGGGCAGGCAGCAATTACCAAGGATGGTTTTTTTCCTTTTGCCAGGAAATGGGCAGCGGCCCAAGCAAATGAGGCTATTGCTCCTTTGGCGTCCACGCTGCCCCTTCCATATAATTGGTTTTTTTTTATTTGCACTGGAATTTTTCCCGGAACCGTGTCGTAGTGCCCGCAGAACAATAATTTTGGATTCCGTGGAATGGGGTTTTCGAATGAGGCGAATACATTGCCGGTTTCATCTATTTCGGCATGGAATCCAAGCTCCTGCATTTGCTCGTGGAGAAATTTTGCCGCGTGTGAAGTGTTTCCGGTTGGAGAATCGATTTCCACGAATTGGTGGAGGAATTGGATTGAATTCATGCCAGTATCTCCCGCAGCGCTTCTAATGCCTGATTTATTTCGTTTCGTGTGATAATGAGGGGGGGCAGTGCCCGTATCATGGTAGCTCCCGCCGGCAGTGCCAGGACATGGCGTTGGGATAATTGTTTCAAATACGGTGCGGAATGCTGTCGCAACTCGATGCCCAACATTAGCCCCAAACCCCGCGTGTCCCGAATTAGAGGAGAAGTCATTTTCTGCAGTTCGTGAAGAAAATAGTTTCCCCGCTCTCGCGCATTTTCGACCAAATGGTTTTTTTGGATGTATGCAATAGTAGCAATGCTGGCCGCACACGCAACGGGGTTTCCTCCAAACGTGGATCCGTGGGATTTTTTTTCGGCGCGGATTTTTTCATTAGCCAGAACGCCCCCCATGGGAAATCCATTGGCCATGGCTTTGGCCAAGCAAAGTAGATCCGGGCTGATTCCATAGTGTTCGCATGCGAACATTTTTCCGGTGCGGCCGAAACCGGTTTGCACCTCGTCCACGATCAGCAAAATGTCTTTGCTTCGGCATATTTCATAAAGGGTTTGTACAAAGTCGTGTTGCGCGGGGATAACCCCTCCTTCCCCTTGCACCAATTCCAGAATAACGGTTCCAGTTTGGGAAGTGATGGCCGATTCGAATGCATCGATGTTATTGTAGGGAACGTGGGAAAACCCTTCCAATAGCGGTTCGAATGGGGCACGGAATTCTTTTTTCCATGTCGCGGATAATGCTCCCATGGTTCTCCCATGGAACCCGTTGGAGAAGGCGATGACATTTTTTTTTCCAGTGGAGGCGCGGGCAAATTTGAGTGCAGCCTCAACCGCTTCAGTTCCGGAATTGCAGAAAAAGGAACGAGCCAATCCGTGGGGAGCGATTTGGGAAAGGCTTTCGGCTAATTGTGCGCGTAGGGAATGATGGAATGAATTATAGTGATTGGTAAGCTGGTTCAATTGCCGTTGGATGGCCTCATTCACATATTCATTGCAGTGTCCGGCATTGGTCACGCCTTGGGCGCTAGTGAGATCCAAGTATTCTTTTCCATTGGAATCCCATACTTGGCATCCTTTTCCGCGTACCAATTCAATATCAGTCATGGGATAAACGGGTAAAAGAAATGGTCCGGCTTGCGCTGAAATGGTCATTCGATTACCGTCCCATTTCCTTCCAATGCACGCTGGATGGAGTTTTCCACGCGCCCATCCCCGATGATGACTTTACTGACTCCTTTCTCAATGGCTTCGCGTGCGGCAATGAGTTTTCGTTTCATGCGTCCCCGGGCCATTCCCAAAAATGGTTCCATTTTTGAGTGGGAAATGTGGCGTATAAGCGTGTTTTCGTCTGAAAATTTTTCAAGCAGCCCCGGGGTGTTGGAAAGGATGATAAGCTCTTTGGCATTCAGGGAACCGGCAATTTCTCCGGCTAAACGGTCTCCATCCACATTTATAGGAATGCCTTTTTCGCCCAGCGCGGGCGGGCACAAGACCGGCACATACCCTTGTTCCATTAATTGGGATAGTAGGGTGGTTTGCACGCGAATGATTTTTCCAGAGTAATCTCCTCGCAACACTTTTATTTTTCCTTGGTCGCGGATGCGCAGGACATCTTTGCGTTGGGCGAATGCAATGCCTCCATCCATTCCCGAAAGGCCTATGGCATTGACCCCTTGGGAGTGCAACAATCCCACTAACTGCTTATTGGCTTTTCCGCAGTAGGCCATGAGAAAATATTCCATGGTTTTAGCATCGGAATACCGGCTTTCGATTCCGCTTTCTGAAATAACAGTTTGGGGAGAATGATTTAATGCCATTGAAAGCGTATCCAGTTCGGCATGGGCGCCGTGCACTACGACTAATGGTTTTTCTTTTGTATATTGTGCAACGGATTTAGCAAAGCGAGTGTAATCGATTCCACTCGGACCGCCTATTTTTACCACTATCATAATATCAGCTCGGATGGATTCCTGTAAAGGTCAAACCTGTTTCCTCGGGAAAGCCGCACATCAGGTTCATGCATTGGACTCCTTGTCCGGCGCCCCCTTTCATGAGATTGTCTAAGGCACTTATTCCCACTACGCGTGAGCGGTTTTCATCAAGGGCAAATCCGATGTCGCAGTAATTGGTTCCCATCACGAGTTTGGGTTCGGGCAACCCAAAAAGCGATTGCTCGTCCTTGATGAGGCGGATGAATGGTTTGCCGGCATACGCGTGGCGATAGGCTTTCCAAATTTCCTTTTCAGTAACGGGTTGGGTGAGCAGACCATGGAGGGTAACTAGAATTCCTCTTACGGCTTCAACAGCAGTAGCAGAAAGCATGACCTGACATGGTTTTGAAATGGAAAGCGCTTGTTCTATCTCAGGAGTGTGCCGATGCCCAACGGCTTGGTAGCTGCGCATGACCCCGCTGCGTAGCGCGTGGTGCGTGGAGAGCGCGGGGTTTGCTCCGGCCGCGCTGGAACCTATTTTTCCTTCAGCAATGATTTTTTTTTTATCGATCAATTGGGCTTCAACTAAGGGATAAGCCGCCAAAATAGTCGCGGTAGCTAAGCATCCGGGCGCTGCAACGAGTTGCGCATGCGCAATTTTTTCCCCGAATAGTTCCGGCAACCCATAAACGAATTCTTTCTGAAGATCGGGATTAGGATGGAGTGCGCGATACCAGTGCGCATACTCCTGTACGTTCGCCAAGCGAAAGTCCCCGGATTTATTGACTATTTTGGTGCCGCTTTGGGCCCATTGTTGGGTTAATGCAAACGATTTTCCATGGGGCAATGCCACGAATGCGAAATCCGCTTCGGGCAATTCGACAGTTTTGCAAAACCTCAAATCCGTTAACCCCCTCAAGTGGGGGTGGATAGATAGAATGCGTTTAGTCGCGTGCGTGTCCGAGCTGGCCCCTACTACTTCCACGTGCGGATGCTGCAATAATAGTCGCAAAAGTTCTCCTCCCACGTATCCGCTGGCGCCTGCCACGATTACTTTCATCGTTTGGCCTCCGAAATAATGTAATCGACTATTTTTCCCGGAATGTTGACTCCGGTAGTGGAAACGCTGTTTTTGAATTCCATGGTGTGATTGACTTCATTGACCAGCAGCCCTTCGCTGGTTTCAAATAAATCGATAGCCACAATATCTCCTTTCACGGCTTGCGCGGCAGCCAGCGAAATTTCGTTTATTTCTTGGGTTATGGGGCAATGGCTGGCTTTGCCTCCGCGTGCGGTATTGGTAATCCAATGGTTGGAATTGCGGTAGATGGCGCAAATGGTTTCGTTTCCCACTACAAAGCTTCGGATGTCCTGTCCATTTTTTTCGATGTATTTTTGGATGTAGAAAATGGAATGCAGGAAGTTCCCCAGCACTTCTTTGTGTTCGAGCAATGCTTCGGCGGCATCCACGTCATTCACTTTGGAAACCATTCGCCCCCACGAACCGATAAATGGTTTTAGTACGCAGGGATAGCCCATTTCGTGGATGGCGTTTAATGCGGCTTCCCGGCTGTTGGCCAACATTACTTGCGGTTGCGGGATTTTTTTTCGGGCAAGACGGGCACTCATAACCAATTTGTTTCCGCAAATGTTAGCGGTTTCGTATGAATTGATGGTGCGGATTCCCTGTTCATTCAGCGCGCTTAAAGTCATTAATGAGGCAAAGTAATTCAGGCCGCGGTCCAGCAGGACATCATAGGGCAGGGTTGCATTTCTTACATCCAGGCAAAGATTCCGTTCATCTATTTTGTCAAATGGAATGGAGCGTTTCTGCAGCTCTTCGTAAATCATTTTTTCGTCTAATCGAACGACGGAATGCAGTATTCCCAGGCGCATAAAACCAGTCCAAAAAAATATGGGGGGCTTATTCGCCCCAGTCTTCCGCCACAACCGGTGCTTCCTGCAAGGCGAGCGGAGAGATTGATTCGATTTCAAGCTCGCTGCCACAATCATTGCAGGCAATGATCTCTCCCACCTCGGCATTCGCGGGCGGAGCGACTGCGGCATCGCATACGGGGCATGAAACCCTATTTGTTTCAACCATATTTGTTCCCTCCTCCATACTTGGAAAACAAATACAACACCAGCCTTTGAGCGTTATAACAGTAGTGTTATAAATATAACAATATTTTAGTAATAGTGTTATGGTCTCGGTTTCGCATTGGGTAAGTAAGCTGCTGGCCGATGAGCCCTTCCTGCAGGAAGCGCTTTCCCGCAAAATAGTGAATTATGGGGCGTTGGCAATGGAATTGCGCCCCAAAATAGAGCGCGAATTGGGAAGTGAAATAAAAGTTTCCGCAATTGCCATGGCATTGCATCGCTTTGCCGAAAAGCAGCGTTTGGTTAGAAAAGTGCCTGGGTTTTCATTGCATTCTGAAATCACATTGCGTACGGGGCTGGTGGATATTACGCTGGCGCGTTCCGGTATGCTGATCAACAGGATTCGCCAACTGTTTTCGCGTGAAAACCTGGAGCACGGGGATTTTTTCAACATTATCTGGGGAACCCGTGAAGTGGGAGTGATTACGGATGAGAAGCACTTGGGGGAAGCAAAAAAAGTTTTTGCGGAAGAGCGCATACTGAATGTGGAAATGGATTTGGTTGCCATATCCATGACGTTTGGAAAGGATTTTTTTTATTCTCCTGGTGCCATTGCGCGCGTCACGCATGAGTTGGCATGGCATCATATTAACTTGTTTGAGGTCATTTCCACCATGACCGAATTCACCGTGCTGGTTAAAAAAAAGGATACCACGCGCGCTTTTGATGTATTGAATGTATTATTCAAACGCCTGAAACAAGAAAAGTGAATTTTGAAAATTTCATGTTTTTCATTTTAATTTAGCCCTTTTCCTTCTTTGTTGTACCATCCTCCGGTCATGTTTGCTTCTATATTTTTTGAAATAAGTTGCCCCTTTATAGAATACCATTTTGTTGGGTTCATGCGGCCTGCACCATTCTTTAACAACTTGAACATTTCCTGAAAGCCCCAAATCCCGCAGAGTTGCAGAACCCATTTCTCCAACAGCCTTTGCACAAATTTTTTCATATTCACCGAAGACTTTTACATTTATGTCTCGACTAGGTTTTAGTCGTCGGAACCACTCGGAGATGGCTTGATTTGGATTGGCCCGGGTAATAAAGACAGCATGATGGGTTTTGAGATAGTTCATAAACCGATTATACTCCGTTGTTAGCTGCTCTAATCTTATTGCATTATTTGTGGCGCCGACAGTTCTGAATGCTTGAATGTTTTGTTTTATTATTTCAACTTTTGAAGCAGTAGCAGGATGCACAATCACTAAAAATGGGGACAAATTCTTTGCACTTTGTGATGCAATTTTTCCCCATAATGAAAGCAGAAGTTTCTGGAATCTCTTTTCTTGAGGGCTGAAAGTTATTTCTTGGTTTAAATTCTGAACGGCATCAAAAAATGGGTGGACAAGAATGCAGACATCTAAAGGGCCGTTGGTCATAATTCAAACCATCAAGAGAACTTAAGACGACATATTACTATTATCTGTCCACTTTTCTGAATTTAAGCTAATGGTGTCAGATTGTAATATACTTAAATCCCGCCCCCCGGACTTGCATTATTTTGGTCCAAGAGCAATTTTGTCATCCAGGATTTCAAGTTTGAATAGTTTGGCATCATCGTACCAGTTTTCATTCGTTCGTTGAGAGGCCCATAAATATCCTCCAAACGAATTGTTTGCTGGTTCCCAAGCCAAATCCCACGTTCCTTCGCTCGCAGGATATATTTTTCCAGTCAGTTTTCCTTCTTTTGAAAATTTGCATATTCCATCGCAGGGAGCCCAAAAGTGTTGCCCGTCCCACGTTAATCCTCCCCCCGCCCCATAATCTAACGGAATTTCCTTTACTAATTTTCCGGTTCGGTCAACCTGGTAAACAGTATTGGTCGTCCAACCCATAACATTCAGATGCGTACCGTCCCATTCTAATCCTTTGGCTCCGTGTTCCTGATCAGGGTTTTGAAACGAAAACAATTCTTTCCCTGTTTGAGGATCCAATGAATAGGTCCTCTTTTCGGCGAAATCCGTGATCCAAATAGTTGTCCCGTCAAAGGCCATCCCCCATGGTTGGGAAGAAGGGGCTTTGAATTGTTTCAAAATTTTCCCCGTGATTGGATCGAGGTGATAAATATCCCCGCTCAAATTGCTCGTCCAAAGGGTTTTCGTTTTATTATCCCAGGCTAATGACCACGTGAGCCCTAATCCGTCGCCTATTTTTTTCACTATTTTTCGTGTCTCATCAGTGGGATACACATATAAGTATTTGTCTTTTTCCCTATCCCCGGGAGTATACCCCAAATCATAACTCGTTGGAATAGGATAATCGAAATTTATTTCCGCTGCACCAACACCGGGGGTATTTTCTACAAGACCAGCGGGGCAGTTTTCTTTTTCAAATACGTTGCCAATCGAATGAAGCCTGTTCTCCCCTTCTCCACACATGATATCGGTTAAATGATTGGATTGAATGGTGTTGTTTTTTGCGGTTACTTCCGAGGCATTATCCAGCGACAATCCTGCTGCGTTATTTTCGCTAAGGATATTGTTTTCAACCAGCGCTTTGGACGCGTCCACGTGCAACCCGTGCGTGCCGGATTTTTCGAAGCGATTAAAGCGCACAATGGCATTGTTGAACTGCTCCATGGCCATCCCGTTGTATCCATTCTGATACACGCGATTGTATTCAATGGTGGGGGTGGAATACGATTCCGCGTACAATCCTTCCCAGTTGTTCCAGCGCACAATCGAATGGGAAATGATTGCATCGGATTGCCATAGATTAATACCCTGTTGGGCAAATTCCACGACAGCATACGAAATTTGGCTGCCGTTTTTCCCAAACAACCGAATCATGCCCCAATCCCCATTTTGGGGGCTGGGAGCATCGGAAGTAAAATAAATCAATTGCCCGGGCTTTCCAATCGCTTTCAATGTCCCAGAAACCTGGAGTGCTCCTTTGGCCGGGTTCTTGTAATCACGATTATGCTTGAATTTGACTTTAGTTCCGGGTTTAATCGTTAGGGTAATTCCTTCCGGCACCTCTGCAAAATTTTCAATCAGAATTTCCCCTTTCCATGTTTGACTGGTCTCCAAAACGCCTGAAATGGTTTCATTCTCAACCACGGATTTGGAAAGTATATTTTCTGCTTGCGATGGGGGCGGTGATGGGGGTTCAGGCAGGGATTGGGGTTCGAGTACAGGCGTCGGCGCGATAACCGGATTGGAAACATTTTCATTAATGGGTGTTTCATTCGGCACTACCGCCCGCTGCGTGCACCCGCTAAAAATAAAAAGGGCGAATAAAAGAAAGCAAATTGTTTTTTTCATGCGAGAGAGACTCGGCACGCCTATAAAAAGACTCGTTGAAATAAACGAGATTTACTTGCGATAAACGAAGAATGGAAAGTCCCGCCTCCCGGAC
>CAYJRE010000017.1:0-22442 GCA_964372665.1 uncultured archaeon
TTTTAGCGGTATTTTCCTTCATATCCTGGATGTTGGGTTCCATGTGGTGCTCGAAACCGACGGAAAAATATACGATGTAGTTTACCATAAAAAAAGGAGCATCGAATACGTTATTTACCTTTTTGGTTTTTTCCCCATTTACAATAGTCACAGTTTTCACCCAGTTCAGGAATAGGGCCTTCCAGTATTCGTATCGCTTCCTTGAATATTTTTTCCCCGTTCTTGGGATTAGTTTCCATTCGTATCAAGTCCGTATGGAACACCACGTCTCCTTTCTCGTTCACGTTTTTGGGGTGGTAGAATAGTAGGTACGCGTAGTTTTCGGTTTCGTATCCGTTTTTTCGTAGGAGGAAGTTGTATATGTCCAGTTGGGTTTGGTAGTGCGTGTGCGTGTCTTCTTTGAGGGGATACCCGCGTGTTTTGTAGTCGAGTACAATCAATTTTTTTCCTTTAGTCAAAACGTTGTCCAGCGCTCCGCGCAGTAATACTCCGGATGTTTTGTCCGTGTATTGTATTCCTTTGAAGTTGCTTCTCCAGATGTCGAGTGTTTTTTTGTCGGTGAATAGTTTGTATCCGTTTTGGAGTCCGTGGGCTTTGATTTCGGGGGGCAGTTCTCCTTTCTCCATGTAGGAATCGAAGTGTTTTTTGAGTATCTTGTCCATTCCGGAAGGCAGGGAAGGAAAGATTCCTTCCGGGCGCTTAATGCCTTTGACTAATTGGAGCCAAAAGCAGCGCGAGCACTCGAGGAAGAGATTGATGGAGGACGGGGAAAGTTTGTAATTCATATTTTCACTCCGATTCGTTTTTCCCCGGGGTTTTTGTCCGCAGACAAAAAGGCTGAGGGGGAGAGTTTGTAGGGCATCATTATGACTAATTCAACCCCTTCTATAAATGATTGCCGGAACCTATGGCGCTTTGGCTTCCAAGGGTATAAAAGCAATTTTTGGGTTCTCTTTTCATGCAAAATCGTAGCATGATTTTCATCGATGGGAGCAACCTCTTTTCGAGTTGGCGGATGTATTGTAAAAATCATGGGTTCATCGATCCGAACACGAAGATTACGAAGTTTTTGAGTTATCCTAATTTGATTGGTTTTTTGAAAAATCACATCCAGCCAACAGACCTTGTTCGTCCTTATTATTTCGATGCGGTAAAAAGCACCCCTGAGCCATCCAAAGTCCTATTCTTGGAGAAATTGAGGGATATCGGGGTCAATGTGGACACGAAGCTGCTGAGGAGTGGTAGGCGCTATTGTCCGAATTGCAAATCTTCTCCCACGGTGGAATTTCAAAAAGGGGTGGACGTCTCCCTCGCGACCCATGTCATGCATTTAGCGTTCGAGGATGCATACGACATCTGTATTATTGTGAGCGGGGACGCGGATTATTGCACGGCGATTGAATACATCAAGCGGAAAGGGAAGCGGGTGTGGGTGGCGTGTTTCCGGGATTCGTTGGCGAAGGAATTGCGTCAGACAGCCGACAAAGCTATTTTCTTAGATGACTTTTTTGAGGAGTTGGCGATGCGGAACGGGAATGTTTAAATAGAAAAGCGTCCACTAATTAATGGTAGAACACGGAAGGACAGGGCTGGGATTGTACCCGAAAAAAGCCCCGTCCATGTAATGTTTATTGCATTCCCACGCTTGCGCGAACAATCGTGGGCTACTTTTTCTCTTTTTTCTCGGCGGCATGCTCCACACACGCTTAAATCCCCCTTTGTCTATACATAAAGAGTATGGATTTTTTTTACGTGGATGTGGAGACGGTTCCCAATGACAAGGCGGCCTATTTGTCCTTGTCCGAGGAGGCGAGAAAAAAGCTCTTGAACCCCATCGATTCGCATATCATCGCGATCGGAATCAAGAAGAATGGGTCGGAAGCGGTCATCCTTTCGGGGGAGGATGAGAAGGGTATCTTGGGGCAGTTTTGGTCTATTCTTTCCGATCGGAAGAAGGAGAATGTTCCGTTTCGCCTGGTGGGGTTCAATATCAAGGATTTTGATTTGCCTTTCCTGGTCACGCGTTCGTTCTTGAACGAGGTGCCTATCCAGCCCTTCGTGCTCAAGGATGTCGTGGACGTGCGCGAACTGCTTTCCGCGTTCAAGTACGGGCATACGCGGGGGAAATTGAAAGAGTACGCCGCCCTGTTAGGGATGCCCATCCTGGAAGACATCGATGGTTCGCGCGTCGCGGAGCACTATTTTTCAGGACAGATGGGGAAGATCGAGGAATACTTGCGCAAAGACTTGGAAATCACGGAGACCATGCACCAGCGCATGGTCAAGCTCCGCATCACGGAGATTGTGCGTTGGTAGAACGGTTTAGGCGATTTGATGCTAAATAGGCGCTTTTTGTCTTTTCTTGAGTGAATTAGACCAAAAAGGCACGTTTTTATAGGTATTTGATATCTATTTGATAGGTATGAGTGATGTGTTAGTGCGCTTGGAGAAGGCCCAGGATTTTGTGATTGAAGAGTTGACTAAAGCGGGGGTTTTCAAAACGAAATCGGAAATCATCCGTGCTGGTATCATGAAGCTGGGGGAAGGGTATGGGATTGATGGTCCGATGGTAATCAAGCAAGCGACTAATCCTAAAGCGATCGCCAAGTTTCAAAAAATTTCAGATGACATTAAAAGTGGAAGGGTCAAACTGCTTTCCGAGGAAGAGGTATTGAAAAAATACCCTCATCTTCGGAATGTATGATTTATCGCCTCGAATATAAAACCGATTGGGATATCCATTTTCACGACTTTGACCCTTCCATTCAAAATCAGATTTGGAAGAAGATTAAACAATTGGAATATTTGCCTAAATTGCGTCACATGGGTCTTGGCTTGCCTTACTTTGTCTCAGAGGCCGGGCAATATCAATTTGCTTTGAAGAAAAAGAGAATGTGCGATGGATTGTTTTTGTGGGAAACCATAAGCAATACGAAGAATGGTATTCCAAACGATGAGCATTTCTATTAGTGATGGCGCTCCACCGAGAAAAAAAGTATGAATTATACTGGGGCGAGGTTAGCTCTTTATTAGGGCATTCGATTATCATTCGTATATTCGAAAGTCAAAAACAACAAGGAGTGAAACGAAGAATGGCTAAAAAAGTTCCGACCAAAGCGCAGCATCGCGGAAAGGCAAAAAAATACAAGACGAGATATAAGGATAAGAAAAATAAGAAGCACTGAATGGCTTCTTGGCATCTTTCCCCAACTCATCAAAAATGATTACAAGAAGCCATGTTCGTTGGAAACCACTCGCAGGGTGGGGAATAGTATTCGAAGCGCATGCTGTCCACAAACCAACCGTGGCTGCTACTTGATTTGATTTTCCTTAATTTTTTAAAGGCAAGAGGGTTATGGTTGTATATGTCTTCCACGGTATTGAAAACGATTCAGGAGCGCTTGGATTTGCTAGAGATGCGATTTAATGCTTTATTCGTCAAAGAAGAGCCTGCCACTAAGTCCGAGTTGGCCGCTATCCGGCGTGGGAGAAAGGAATTCGCCCACGGAGAGTATGTTTCTTTGGACGAGATTAGGGCGCGAAAACGGTGACCGGCGATGGGAGAATTTCGTGTTTTAGTTAGCCGTAAGGCGGATAAAACGCTGCAAAAATTGGATGCTAAAATGTATGAGCGAGTAATGGAAGCATTAACCGAGCTTGAAGGCAATCCTGTTCCTGTGGATAAATTTGATGCCAGTAAGATCAAAGGAACAGACTCATGCTATCGCATCCGAATAAGGCGTCACCGAATACTATATGAGATAAAATGGGAAATCAAAGAGATCGAAGCATATGACATCGATCGGAAAGACGACCATCCGTATGATTAATCCATTCAAATAAATAATTGGAAAGATTTTTGGGGGTTGCACTCCTTCCCTTTTAAAAAGTTCGGTGTTCCTGAATGGCACATGTCCTTGCGTCCGGAGGCTAATCGTAAGCTGTTTCAGAAATTGCCCCAGACGTATGTCCCGATGCCTAATCGTTTGTTTGTGATTGACGATTGGATGCATTGGGGACTCATCTCATTCTAAAACCAAAAAATGGGGTGGGTCCCCGATAACCCATTTTTATCGAATTGAGGCCGTTCCAGCAGGCGTTACTCCAAATCGTGTCCCGCGAAAGCGTTAGCGCTTCGACCTTGATACGATTTTTGAGCGAAGAGTTCCAAATCCCGGAATCAACCTGTTGGTATAATTTGCGGTCCTTGAAACGAAAACAATGGCTCACCTTTGGAGACGGAAAACCGGTTTCCCTGACCCTGGAAGCGGAAAGGGTTGTGCAAAAGCGTGCAATACCATCGCTTCCCATCCCGGAAAAGGGAAAGGAAATGAGGGCTTCCTCTCCAGGAAAGGAGGCGGTGGCGTGACGCCACTCCTCCTCTCCTCTTTTTTTAGGCAATGCACGTAACCATAGGATCTATGATGGATTCGCGCTGGTTCAATGATTCGCAATGGGATGTTTCATTAATAGTAGAAAAAATTTACGGTCCCAATGCGGTCGGTTTGCTTCATTTTCCGGGTTTTTTGAAGGATGAAAAACGAATGGAATTGCTAGATGAGATTGACCAACACACCGATTTGTTTGTGGGCGAGCCGCACCAAGTCGGGCAAGTGTATGAGGATATGGAGACGATCTATTTTGGGGATAAAGAAAAACACGCATGGCCGCCCGAAAATGGATTTGCTGTTTTGCGGGAATTCAAATCGGCGTATGATGGATTGTTTAGGGAACTATCCAATCATGGAAACTTTTTTCCGGGAGAATTGAACTCTGTGGGAATCCATCGCTATGACAAGGAAGCCGTGGGAATTACCCCCCATTTGGATCCCACACGCTACGTGAACATTGTTTCCATTTTTACGTTGAAAGGAGCGGCTCCTTTCGGCGTGTGCCAGAATCGTGCAGGAAATGAAAAAACAGAAATTCAAACGCATCCCGGGGATTTGGCATTACTGCGCGCGCCTCGAAACAAAGACGAGATTTCGCGAAGGCCGTTTCATTACGTGGGAAAGGTGGATGAGGAACGGATCACGGTGTTGTTTCGGCAGGTGGGGAAACTATAGAAAAATGTAGTTCCGTTGGATGATAACTGGGGAAATACTTTATATTTTAGAAATGGGTGAGTGTGAAATATGCCGGAAAGAAATACTGCTAAAAAAGAAAAAACCCGGCTCGCCACGTTCGGCGCGGGTTGTTTTTGGGGCGTGGAAGATTTGTTCATGGCCGTAAAGGGCGTGAAGAGCACGGCGGCGGGATACATGGGGGGAAAAATGAAAAATCCCACGTATGAGGATGTGTGTTCCGATGACACGGGGCATGCGGAAGTCGTGCAGGTGGAGTATGATTCCAAAATTGTTTCGTATGAGGAATTGCTCAAAATTTTTTGGGAGAACCATAACCCCACTACATTGAACCGGCAGGGTCCGGATGCGGGCACGCAATATCGAAGCGTAATTTTTTATCATTCGGATGAACAAAAAAAAGCCGCCGAAAAATCAAAAAGCGAATTGGAGAAAAGCAAAAAGTGGGGAAACAAAAAGATAGTGACCCAAATCGTTCCGGCGACTTCTTTTTACAAAGCCGAAGAGTATCATCAAAAATATTTGCAGAAGCACGGCAGGAGCAGTTGTCATATTTGAATTTTTTCTTTTTCTATTCAGCGGAACTCATACACTAAATCCGCATTCGCTTGGATTTGCCAGGAGTGGACGGCATCCAATATTTCTCCGTTTGCTCCGATGATGCGCGTGAAAATGTACATTTGTCCGTTCGGGTCGGGATTCTGTTTGGAGAATTGGAGAGATGTTTGGGAAACCTCGTCTCCCGCGCTGAAAATCATGACATATGTATTGGGGGTAAGGGTGATGGGTTGGGGAAACGTGACCCAAAAGGTTTCGTTTGCTGGAATGGAGGACGAAGGAAAGTGGGTTTTCAAGAGCAGGGTTCCGGATTCGAAGGGCGTGTTTTCAACCCAGCGGTAAATGGACAGGTTGATGTCGTTTCCGACTGCGTAACTGGCCGTCAATTCAATCGTGTTACTGGTTTTGGTTCCGTCGATTTGAAAGGTTTGTGCGATTTTTTGGTATTGATTCGAGAACGTGTTGAATTGGACGGGATAATAATTGGCGTTCAATTTTTCCTCCGCTTTTTTTCGGAGTTGGGCCAACGCATTATCCAAATCGGTTTGGAGCTTTTGGTTTTGTTTTTCTAAAACTTGGTTGCTTTTGGTGAGTTCAATGACTTGGTGTTCCATTGCTTGTATGCTGATTTGTTGGGTGAAATTAATGTAGACCAACACGAGCACGATGAGAATAGCGATTCCCGCGATCACGTATTTGCTGGGTGAGTGGCGGGAAGGGGTGGGCGAGGCCATCACCCACTCGAGAACGTGTTGATGTATTTATTCCTATTTCTTCTTCGCCAACGCGTACCCGATGATTCCGAGCGCGATGAGACCGCCGACGACCCACCAGAGAGCGGTGTCATTGGTTTGGGGTCCAGCGTTCGGAGAGGGGGCAATCGGGCCGTTATCGGTGGGGGGATTAGCCGTATCGTTGGGATTGGTTGAACCGGTGCTTCCTCCGGGCCCGGCGATTTGCGCGGTATAATTGGGTTCCACCCAAATGATGGCGGGGTCGTCGTACAATTGTTCTGCAATCGTTTTTTCTTGCCCCGCGGCCACTAGCACTTTTCCGGCCGTGAGATTCTCGAACCATCCTTCGGTATAGCATTGTTGTCCCTGCGTCGTGCTGGTTCCATCCGGGTCTACCGTGACCGCATTCAAGCAGATTTCGCGCTCCTCGATTGTCAATCCGAATTTTTCCAAAACCGTATTGGCTTGTTCCTTTGTGGTTCCTTCCGCGAAGCTCACGAACAATTCTCTGGGGATCGTGCTGGGGTTCTCGAATGCGCGGAGCATGCGTTCGCGTTTCTCGGCCTCGGTCTCGGTCGGAGGCGGTGTTTTCGTTATAGTGGGGTCGTCTCCCACGTATTCCGGGGAACCCGCGTCCTCTTGCAGTTCGATGGGGTATGCGAGTGTACTGGGGAATAGGAGCATGACCAGCGTGGTCACGACGAGGAATGCGATGATGGGGAGGATTTTTTGGGTGTTCATGGGGTTTATCCTACCGGGCTTTGTTTTTAAGGCTGGTGTTTTGGAAAGGAAAGGATATGCGCAAAAGGATTGTTCGGTGGACCGGACACGTGTGGAGGGGAATAAGACGCCCGTTTTCGCGGCGTGCTGGACCGATATCGCTGGAACGTCGGCGGTTCCTCCGCGGAACCCTTGCGTTCGGCGGGTTGGCGTTAGTGAATGCGTTGCAATCCTGTGTATCGTTGCGTAGACCGACCTCCCCCGAGGAGGAATTGGGTCGTGAGATTGCAAGGATGGTTCGCGCGTCTCCCATCCGTACCGCGTTGCGGGAGGGAAAATCCGTCAAGATGGCGATTGAGACGTACCCTCATTCGAAGATATTGGAGATGGGTTTCTACAAAGAGAAGCCGGGTGAAATCATTCCGGCGGGGATCAAACGGGATTTCAAGGAGATCGAGTTTGTAGGGATTCGTCCGAATGCACGAGCCAAGATTCACACGCACACGTATCCATGGGATACGCTTCCCCCCTTGCGTTTCTTGTTGTTGAGCAATCCCTCCACCACGGACGTGACGTCGTTGATTGCGGACATGCTGAAACCGGGATACCATCGTTTGCGTTTCGATCATGCCGCGATTTTGGATTATGATGGGAAACTCATGGGATATGTCACGCTTCAAGTTGGGAGAAAGGCGTTGGCGAGCATTCGGAATACGAAGGAGGCGGAGCCGGAACACCTGCTCGCGTTCTGGCGAAAAGTCCGGGATGTACGCGAATGGGTGGCGGAAAAGAAGAGATTGGATGCGGTATTCGAGAAGGCTGTGGAAGGAAACAAGGGAGTCGATTTCGAGAAATTGGAGCGGATGAGAGGGGAATATCGCCAGTCCTTGACGGATCTGGTATATCGCCACATCCAACACCTTCGCGACCTGCACGCATTGGGTTTTCGTTTTCGCGTCACGCCGATGCGCGGATACGCATATGACTCATCCATGGGCTATTTCCAGAAAAAAGCGTGATTCGTGGGTTGGGCGTGCGTGGGGTTTATTAGGGGATTTTGCGCTATTCGTATTTGTGTGTCGCCGGTGATTCCCTGACGGTGGAGTGGAGGGTCACACCTTCTTCTGCTGAGGAAAGTCGGCCCACTCGGTCAAAGCCCGAAAGGCTGTGGGAATGGCCGCGGAAGCACAGAAACGGTCTGCATCCCCGCGCAGGATGACTCGTTGAGAGGACGTTGCGTGGCGTGCATTGAAACGGGTTTCCGCCGGGCGAGTGCAAGCCATTATTGGCGCTTAGGCGAATGGGAACTTAGAACAGAAGGCCGCTTACGGCCGGCGCACACACTCCTTTTTCTTATTTCATTGAAATGTTATTTTCGAAAAAAAGTTGGGGTTGTTGCGTTAGCAATAACCCGATTATCGTAGCGGCCAGCCGAAACTGGCTATGCAAGGGCGCGTATTCGAACGGCCGTTTTCGTCCGGCCGCACCGAAATCGGGGTATTGCATCGCAATACCCCTCTTTTTTCTCTTTTTGACTCGGAGGGCACTTTTTCTCTTTTCTCAAAAGAGAAAAAGGAGTTCATGCAGGAGGGCGGATTCGAACCGCCGAAGGCACTAAGCCACTAGGACCTCAACCTAGCCCGGTTGACCGCTGCGGCACCCCTGCGTAAACTAAAAATCGAATGGATTTCTTTTAAACAAGGCGGTGGGTTTGGAGTTCACCCCGTAGGAAGGGCATACACCCACGCCATTATTCCATTCTTCAGTTTGACTTTTTTTCGCTTATACATTTTGTCTTCGTACGCATCGCATTTCTTCAATTCGGTGGGGGTTACAGTCAAAATGAGTCCCCGTACGGAAAAATTTTTTGTTGGTAAGATAACGGGATAATTGTCTCCGTATACTTTTCGTTTGCCTCGCTTATATCCCTGCAAAACACCGGGTTCTCCTTTTTTTGTTTGCCCAAATGCCTCTTTTTGGTATTTTGGAAAGCGTAATGTTCCATATACAAATAATTTTTCATTCATAAAAAACCAAAAAAAGTAAAAAAAAAGAATTGAAAATGCCGGAAAAAATTTATCCCAGCAATCCCATTAACGCCCCCATGACCAAAAAGGCCACCAAGTGTTGCCCCGCGTCAATGAGCCATAGTTTCATGGGTTTTCCTTGGAACATGTTCATCATGTAGCTCGTGGTCGCCACAAATCCTAACCATCCCCAGAATGCGGTGATGAGTCCGGCGGATATGTTTACAACACCCTCATTTCCGTATGCGATGAAATGATACAAGACATACGCCGTGAGGAGTGCCCCAACGAATGCGAGACCCATCGTCTTGCTCATATCCGCGCCTTTCATGTCTTTCATCTTGATTCCCACCAAGTGCGTCCATTCTTCGCCGAACAATTGTTTGGAATACCAAACGTATCCAACGACCATGGCTCCGATGGCCCCGACGAGAACGCTCAAATAGTTGACGGCAACCTGTACGACCATACCATAAACCCTCCTCAATTCCAAAAAGGAGGCATTTCTATTTTATAGGGTTTTCCCCTCTCAAACCCACTATATGATGGATAAAACCGCGTTGCGGGCTCGTTTTTCGGCGGAATGGGAAAAGCATTACAAAGTAGAGGCGTTAACGAGCAAGGGGTTTCAGCGCAAGCCATGCGAGAAATGTCGGCGCTTTTTTTGGACGCTGGATGCCAACCGAAATGTGTGCGCGGACTCGGATTGCATGGGATACACATTCATCGGACAAAAAACAAAAAATTATTCATACATTGAAACATGGAAAAAAATATCGGAACATTTTACACAAAACAAGCATACCGAGATCAAACGCTTTCCCGTCGTTTCACGTTGGAGGGACGATTTGTATTTCACGAATGCGAGCATCATTGATTTTCAACCCTATGTGGTAACCGGAGAAATGGAGCCCCCCGCCAACCCGTTGATCGTTCCGCAAGCATGCTTGCGGTTTGTGGATGTGGCGAACGTGGGGGTAACGGGAAGGCATCATACGAGCTTTGTCATGTTTGGTCAACATGCGTTCAATACGGAGAAAACGGGCTTGTTCTATTGGAAGAATGAGGCGTTGGAACACGATTACCATTATTTGACGCAAGTCATTGGCGTGAAAAAAGAGGATTTGACGTTCCAAGAAGAGGTGTGGGTGGGAGGCGGAACGTTTGGTCCCTCGATTGAGTATGCGGCGAATGGAGCGGAATTGGGAAATTGTGTCTTCATGCAGTATGAGGAATTGGAGGATGGGAATTCGCGCGAATTGAAGACCAAAGTCATTGACATGGGCGCGGGTTTGGAACGATTAGCATGGTATACGACCGGTGCCCCTACGAGTTATGATACGGCATTTGGGGATGTCATTCGGAATATGAAAAAAAACACGGGCGTGCACCTGGATGAGGATTTGTTCCTGGCCTATGCTAAGTTATCGGGAATTCTTGACATGGAAACAGGAAATGTGAAAGAAAAGAGGCAAGCGATTGCGAACGAGTTAGGAATGGATGAAAAAAAATTGTTTCAAACAATTGCAGCTCAACAGGCGTTGTATGCCATTTGCGACCATTTGAAGACGATTCTCTACACGACCACGGATGGCATGCTCCCTTCCAATGCGGGAGGAGGATTCAATTTGCGTTTGCTTTTGCGACGCGTGTTTGGTTTGAACGCCGAATATACTCTCAATTTGGACTTTCCCCGCATTTTAGGAGACCATGTGAAGGAATTGAAGGGATTCGACGATTCCCTAATCGAAGGATTGGAAACGAGCGTTGATGTCGTGCACGAAGAGCAGAAAAAGTTCATGCAATTGCAGGAAACCGGTAAAAAGAAGATGCAAGTATTAGTAGAACGACTGAAAAAAGAAAATAAAACACTCGACAAAAAAGAATCGATTACCTTGTATCAATCGCATGGAGTTCCATATGAAATGGCTATTGATTTCGCCCAGAAAAACAATGTTTTATTTGAAGAAGTGTTCGATTTCTATGAGCAAATCGGAGTGAAGAACGAGAAAAAGAAAGAAAAAAAAACAGCATTGGAAACCAATGTCGAAAAATACCCTGTGACATTGACATTGTACTATGAAAAGTTGTATGAAGATGAGTTTGATGCAAAAGTAGTGGGAATTGAAGGGAATTTTGTCATACTAGAACAAACCTTATTTTACCCCGAGGGCGGCGGTCAATCCTTCGATACCGGGAAATTGAATGACGTTGGAGTGAAAAATGTTCAAAAAATCCAGAATAGGATTTTGCACGAGGTCGAAGATGTTTCCAAGTTCAGGGTCGGGCAGTCCGTGCACGGGTTTATTTCCCGTGAACGAAGGGCTAACACGATGCACAACCACACGGCGACGCATTTACTCAATGCAATGTGCCGAAAAGTGTTAGGGAATCATATTTGGCAAGCGGGTGCGCATAAGGAATGGAACAAAGGCCATTTGGATGTCACGCATTACAAAAAAATCACGGGGGAGGAGATTAAACAGATTGAAGCATTAGTAACCCAAAGAGTGCAGGAAATGATTCCAGTCAAAAAAGTGGAGATGGAGCGCACGAGAGCGGAACAGATCTTTGGTTTTCGTATCTATCAAGGGGGTTTTGTTCCCGGAAAAACCTTGCGCCTCGTGCAAATCGGCGATATTGATGTGCAGGCCTGCGGGGGAACGCACATTGACAACACAGGTGAAATAGGTTTCTTCAAAATCATGAAAGTGGAATCCGTGCAGGATGGAATTGAACGCATCATCTTTGCGACGGGAGTTCCCGCATTACAATGGGTGCAGGAAAAAGAAGAAAAAGTGCAAAAAATTATTCAAACCTTGAATTCGACGGAACAAGATGTGGTGAAAGCAACCCAAAATTTGGTGCACGAACACAAGATGGCACGCAAACAAGTGGAAATGCTCAAAGAGTATTATTTATCGGGTCTCGCGCAGGATTTGAAAGCCAAGACCAAAGGAAGCAAAATCATCGAAAAACTGGATGTTTCGATGGAAGACACCCAAAAAATGGCCCAGTTTCTCGTGAACAAGAATCCCGCGCTTGTGGTGATTCTGGTATCCAAATTAGATTTATCAGTAATTGTGATGGTGGGCAGCGCCTCCACGTATAGCGCTAAGCAAGCCATTCAAACTATTCTTTCGTTCACCAAAGGGAATGGGGGCGGTTCGGAAAAGGTTGGCCAGGCCAAATTGCAAGGCTTGGATGGATTGGACGCCGCATTCATGAAATTGTAGTTTTATATAGGGACAGCGAATTCCTAGTGCATGGCCCCTTCGAATCGTGGAAATCCAAGAAGATGGCGTCGTATCCCGCGGAAACCGAATGAAAGACACTCCCGCTATGACCAATTAGAAAAAGCGATTGGGGTCCGGAATTACAATTATTTGTTTGTGCATGGCATTCATGGAAGACGAGTAGGAGAACAGATTGTCCAGGTGTTTGTAAATGCAGGCAAGCGGATCGAAGTGGTGTATGATACTCAAACCAAGCACTATTCCTTTAGAGAACTTTCCTGATTTTCTGGATGCGAATATCCGCGATCGTTTCAGCGTGCTCGGTATGGGGAAAAAAATCGAATATTTTGGCATTTTGGATAGAGAATTCGGCGTAATCTTCCAACCATTGTAAATCCCGTTTCAACGTAAGGGGGTTGCATGAAACGTAAATGATTTGGTTGGGTTGCATTCGTAAAACGCGCCTCCAAATTTTTTTGCTGACACCCGTACGAGGGGGGTCCAAAATAATGACTCCAAATTTTTCGTTGGTTTTTTCCATCTCCTTGAGTTTTTTTGGAACATCTCCCATTTCGAAGGACAAAATATCCTCATCCAAACCAACCGCATGCATGTTTCGGCGGGCGAATTGAATAGACTCTTTACTTAATTCGATTCCCTTCACCAAGTGTCCTTTTATCGCGAGCGGAATCGAAAAAATTCCTACCCCGGAATAGAGGTCTAGCACGGGTTCTTTTGGCAAAACCAAATCGATCACATATCGGTGCGCTTTTTCGAATGTTTTGGGATTGGTTTGGAAGAAACAATTCGTGTTGTACGCGAATGAAATGCCATTAAGAGTTTCATTCAGCACGGATTGGCCCCATTCGTGATGAATTTCTCCTCGTATTTGGTCGTTCCACTGGGCGTTGTGCACCCATACAACCCCATCCGCTAATTTTTGGGATAATAGTTCATTGGCTAGCGCTTGCATTTCGGTTTCTTTTTCGGTTGTAAAAGTATTGAAGACAACCATCAATTGTCCATTCGTTTTGCTTTCGCGAATCGTGACATAGCGGAGAAATCCTTTATGTCCGAGTACGGAGTAGGGTTCGAACTTCATTTGTTTCAGCTTATTTTCCAAAAAAGAATATATTTTTTGGGCGGCCTCTGAAACCAATTGACAATGCGAGGCCGCAAACGTTTCATATTTGTCTTCTTTTTTTCGGTATCCCAGTTGCTGAGTGGGTGAAAACCAAAAATCGGCGCGGTTGCGATAGAATTGGAGTTTTATACTTGGAACTATTTCGATATGCTGGATGTATGGATGTAAAAAATCTTGTATTTTTTGGCTTTTGTCCATCAATTGGTCGTTGTAGTCTATTTTCATAGAGGGACAGCCGTTGCATTCGTTCACGTGCGGGCAGATTTGGTTGAGCAGGGGAAAAGGGTCCATTCACAGGATGGGTTGGCGTAGGCTTAAAAGAGCCAATTTTGTTCGGAGCGAATGGTTGACTTTTGGTTACCCGTGCTTGTTTTTGTGGGGTCGAGCCTCATTCTCGTGAAAGCGGGCTCGTTGGCGGTAAAGAATATTTTAGAATTGGCCAAATCCCTTTCCTTTTCGGACTTCATCGCCTCTTTTGTGATAGCGGGAGCAGTTTCTATCCTGCCCGAATTTTTTGTGGGAATTAATTCAGCGCTGGAAGGCGTAACGGATGTGGGAATCGGCACGCTCATCGGGAACAACATCGTGGATTTGACATTGGTCATGGGGATTTTGGTCATTTTGGGGAGGAACATCCCGGCTTCGGGACTGAATAAGATGACGACCCTCCCTTTTTTG
Source organism: uncultured archaeon (assembly GCA_964372665.1). Taxonomy (GTDB): domain Archaea; phylum Iainarchaeota; class Iainarchaeia; order Iainarchaeales; family VGJJ01; genus VGJJ01. Next base: position 14,182 of record CAYJRE010000017.1, read on the forward strand.
GGGGCGGTGGCATTGCCCTTGGGGCTGATGCTGGATGGAGTCATCACCCGGTTTGATGGAGTGCTCTTGGTGGTGGGGGCAGTGGTCTATTTTTACTGGATGGTCACTCGGGAGACCGGCAATCAAAAAAAAGTGAAAAGGGATTGGAGAATCGTTTTCCCACAGATGGCTGTATTTATTTTTTTCATGATCATCATTTTCTTCTCCTCCAAATTCGTCGTAGAATCGGGAGTCGAGCTGGCACACATCTTCGGTTTTCCGGAGATTTTTGCCGGATTGTTCCTGATTTCCCTTGGCGCCGCGTTGCCCGAGCTCACGTTTTCGATGAATGCCATCTTTTCCCGCCATAAAACGATTGCTCTCGCGGATATATTAGGAAACGTGGCACTGGATTCGTTGTTTTCCATTGGGGTGATGGCCATAATCGTCCCCGTACCCATCCAATTGGGAATCATCGGAATCTCCGCCCTGTTCATGGTTTTCGCTGCGCTCCTGATGACCACCTATTTGAATAATGATGGGAAGCTCACGCGTCGGGATGGGATTGCGTTGATTGGATTGTACATCGTGTTTGTAGTCGTGCAGTTCACGATAAATGGATTAATGCAACCCAATTCGTTGCCTCCCCCTGAAATAGTATAAAACATCTAAAAAATACAAGGCATTTCGCCGATTACCCTTATAAATTGTTTTGGATTGAGAGGAAATCACCCCTTTATAGGTTAGATAATACCCTGAGGAGGAATGATTCGTGGCATTGGAACTCTTGAATCTGGTTATTGTCATTAGTTTGGCCGCCGTCGTGTATGCGGTTTGGTTGGCGAAGGAAGTGTTGAGCCAACCCACGGGAAACAAAAAGATGCAAGAGATTGCGCAGGCCATCGAAGAGGGAGCCAATGCGTTTTTGAAAAGGCAATATACAACCATTACCCTCATCTCCATTGCCATTGCCGTCATCATTTTTGCAGGCTATTCGTATTTGGGAAAAGCAAACGATGCGTGGCTCACCTCGCTCGCATTTGTTTTCGGAGCGTTTTGTTCGGGTTTGGCGGGGTACATTGGTATGTGGATTTCGGTGCGCGCCAATTTGCGTACGGCCGCGAATGCAGAGCGGGGATTGAATGAATCCCTCACAACTGCACTGAAAGGGGGCGCGGTTTCCGGGTTCATGATTGTCGCGCTGAGTTTATTGGGAATCACCACCCTGTTTTATGCACTGGAAGGAAGCATCTCGCCGCAGGATATTCCACTAAAGATCGTGGGCTTCGGATTTGGAGCGAGTTTAGTGGCGTTGTTTGCCCAATTGGGGGGCGGGATCTACACGAAGGCCGCCGACGTGGGAGCCGATTTGGTGGGAAAGGTAGAAGCGGGTATTCCCGAAGACGATCCGCGAAACCCGGCCGTGATAGCTGATTTGGTGGGCGATAATGTGGGGGATTGCGCGGGAAGAGGAGCGGATTTGTTTGAATCCACGGCCGCGGAAAATATTGGTGCGATGATTTTGGGGGTGGCGCTGTTTCCCGTATTTGGATTGCAAGGAGTCTTGTTTCCACTAGTTGTGCGTGCATTTGGGTTGATTGCGAGCATGATGGGGATCAGCAGCGTGAAAGTCAAGGGACAAGAGACACCGATGAAAGCCCTTTCACGCGGATTTTGGATTACCGCCGTCATTGCCGCCATTTTGTTTTACGTTGCCGTCTATTTGCTGCTGGACGGGAACGTTTACTTTTTTGGGGCGGGGTTGATCGGGATTTTGGCGAGCATCGCGATGCTGTATATTACGACGTATTACACGGAATCCGAATACAAACCCGTGAAGGAAATCGCGGAAGCGAGCGAGACCGGTCCGGCTACAAACGTGATTGCGGGATTGGCGGTGGGGTTGGAAACCACTGCGGGGTCTTGCATCGTATTGGCGCTGGCATTGCTGCTTTCGTTCTGGTTGGGTTCGCAAACCGGCTTCCCGGATGGGGGATTGTATGGGACGGCGATGGCCACGATGGGAATGCTCGCCACCGCCGCGTACGTGTTAGCCATGGACACGTTCGGGCCCATCTCGGATAATGCGGGCGGAATCGTGGAAATGTCGAAAGCGGATGAAAAGATTCGCAAAGTCACGGACAAATTGGATGCCGCCGGAAACACCACGAAGGCGTTAACCAAAGGATATGCGATTGGGAGCGCGGGATTGGCAGCCTTTTTGCTTTTCGGCGCGTACATGGTGGATACGAAACTCGCTATGATTGATATTTCCAAAGTCGAAGTGTTTGTGGGGGGATTGTTGGGTGCGATGCTCGTGTTTTTGTTTGCCGCGCTCACCATGAAATCGGTGGGGAAGACTGCGCAAGTGATCGTGCAAGAGGTGCGCCGGCAATTCAAGGAAATCAAGGGAATCATGAAAGGCACGCACAAGCCGGATTATGCGAAGTGCGTGGATATTTCGACGCAAGCCGCGTTGAAGGAAATGGTTTGGCCGAGTTTGCTCGTCGTAATCATGACAGTGGGTGTGGGGTTGGTTCTCAAAGCCGAAGCCGCGGGGGCATTCATCATGGTCACCACCATTTCAGGGATCATGCTCGCGCTCACGCTGAACAATGCGGGTGGAGCCTGGGATAATGCCAAAAAGTATATTGAAGCGGGTGCGCACGGCGGAAAGGGCAGCTTTGCCCACAAGGCCGCGGTGGTAGGAGACACGGTCGGGGACCCGTGCAAAGACACGGCGGGCCCGAGTTTGCACGTGGTCATCAAGCTCGTGGGGACGCTGAGCTTAGTGCTCGCTCCGCTGTTCTTTTTGTAAGAGAAACGGGCGGATTTTCCACCCTTTTCCCCAACTCTTTTATACTCCAAACTCGTTCGGTTTTTTTTTAATGAAATTAGATCATGTTCTCTCCACCACCCAATTTTCGGATCCCATCATCCTCCAGCGTTTGTTCGATCTCGCGCTCGAAATGGAAAAGAATGTGAAGAATGAGAAATTGTTTCGTTCTCTCCAAAAAAAAGTCTTGGCCACGTTGTTCTACGAACCTTCTACGCGTACGCGTTTCTCGTTCGAGGCCGCGATGCACCGGTTGGGGGGAAGGGTGATTTCAACGGAAAGCGCCTCTCAATTCTCTTCCGTCACGAAGGGGGAAACGCTCGAGGATACGATCCGCATCGTTTCCGGATACGCGGATGTGATTGTATTGCGTCATCCCGAAGACGGGGCCGCGTTGCGTGCGGCCGCGGTGTCCAATTCTCCCATCATCAATGCGGGGGATGGGGCGGGGGAGCATCCCACGCAAGCGCTGTTGGACATGTATACGATTTGGCGAGAAAAGGGAAAGACGAATGACCTGAATGTCGTGTTGATGGGAGATTTATTGTTCGGGAGAACGGTTCACTCGCTCTTACATTTGCTTTCGCAGGGGAAAAACAACCGCATCACGTTCGTTTCTCCTCCCCAATTGAGGATTCTGGAGAAATACAAGCAGGAGCTGGAACAGAAGGGTATTTTGTATGCGGAATACGAAAAATTGCCCGAAAATTTGGATGGAATCGATGTGCTATACATGACGCGCGTGCAAAAAGAGCGATTTGCCAATACCGAGGAGTATGAGCGGGTGAAAGATTGCTGCATCATCGATGGGACCCTTTTGCAGCGATTGCCCGAGAAAGCCATCATCATGCATCCCCTCCCTCGCGTGAATGAGATTGCGGTGGAAGTGGACGCGGATCCCCGCGCCGCCTATTTCCGCCAGGCCACGAACGGGTTGTATGTGCGCATGGCCTTGTTGGAGTTGTTGTTCGAGCAGCGCACGCTGGAACAGGAAACGCTGAAGGCCTCCCCATGAGTGCCCCTGAATCCTCCTGAATAATTTATTATACTCCAATCCCTTTTTTCTCGTATGCCTGTACCCCGAAAACCGCGCCTTCCAAAAAATCATATCCGTGTTATTCGTGCGAAAATCGAGAAGGAAATAGTGTACGAAGGGCCCGAGCGAAGGTCGGTCAAGCCTGAAAGGAGATGGCGTAATATTGAAAAATGGGGAGATCGTCGGAGCGTTACGTATCGCACCCCCAATACGAGTGATGTAGCGCGTTTCCCACCCCTGGTTTGGAGTATGGTCAACTTTTTGTTTGAAAAAACCACGCACCGGTTGAAGCGGCGAATATTGAGGGATGGCTCTTTTGGGGACCCATCGTGGCGACCGGAAAAGGATATCTGGGAAGGGAAGGACCCCATCGCTTGCATATCCGACTTGAAAACAAGCAAAAGAAGGTCATTCAACACATCTTGTACGATGGGGAGACCAAACGCCTGTACATTGAGAGTAACCGCAGAAATAATCCCAATCGCAGGGATGAGTCAAATAAAACGACGGTTGGGCCTCGGCGCTCTCCAACGAAAACCATTTGAATTTTTTTTCAAAAACACAATGCATTTATTTCGAACCTTCTTAGAACGATAAATGAAATACGCCCCCTCCCCCGAATGGACACAGAAAACCCGTGAAATCATTTTGACATTGCAATTTGACCACATTCCGAATGATCGGGTTGCCGTGTTCAAATCCCATGGGTCTAAATCGCGTCGCGTCATTGCACGCATCCACACGATGCCCAAAATAATCCAATTAGGACTGAGCCAGTCCGCGTTCTACGCCATCGAATTGATCTCGGAAAAGTTTGACCGGCAAAATGAGGAAGAGCAAATCAAAACGATTATTCACGAGCTCTTGCACATTCCGCATTCGTTTGGCGGAGGCTTTCGGCGGCATCATCCGTATGTGACGCGAGCAAAGGTGGATGAGCATTATCGGAAATTGGCTAACCAGACCCGTGTTTTCCATTTGACTGGTGGATTGCTTTAATACATTAATAAGCCTTTTTTCTCCCAGTTTAGGCAAGCGAATGGATGACGGGTTATGGGCACGCGGGAAGAGAAATGGATTCAGAAATGGAAGCAAGGCCATGCGTTCGAACCGAGTATCCTGACGAACGAAAAAAAATTCTATTTTACGGTTCCATACCCCTATCCAACAGGCCCCCTCCACGTGGGGCATGGTCGCACGTACACGGTAGGGGATGTCATTGCACGCTTCCAGCGCGTGAAAGGAAGGAATGTGTTGTGGCCGATGGCCTTTCACGTGACGGGCACCCCTATTTTGGCGGTGTGCGATGCCATCCGGAGAGAGGATGTGGAAACAACCAAATTGTATGAGGGCTATGTTTCCATTTACGAAAAAAACCAGGAAAATGTAAAAAAAATTGTTTCGAGTTTTACGGACCCAAAAAACGTGGCACGGTTTTTCGCTTCCCACATTCAAGAGGATTTCGAGAAAATGGGGTATTCGATTGATTGGACAAGGCAATTCACCACGATGGATTTGGAGTACCAATCCTTTATTCAATGGCAATTCAAAAAGTTTTACCAGAAAGGGGTGCTCGTAAAAGGAAATTACCCTATTTTGTATTCCCCTATAGACAAGAATGCGGTGGGAGAAGACGACATCAGGGACGGCGACACGGATAAGGTCACCATTCAAGAACTTGAATTGATTAAATTCAAATTGTTGAACAACGAAAAAAACCGAAATGCGAATGAAAATGTTTTTTTAGTAGCGAGCACACTACGACCGGAAACCGTGTACGGTGCCACCAATATTTGGCTCGGTGAAAAAATTTCGTATGTGAAAGCACGAGTGAATAACGAATGTTGGATCATCGCCCCCGAGTGTGTGGAAAAACTGCAATTGCAAACCAAGAAAGTGGAAATCCTCGAAAAGATAAATGCGAATGAATTGTTTTCACAGATGGTTGAAAATCCCGTGCAGACCGAAAAAAAATTGCCTATTTTGACTAGCGGATTTGTTTCCGGCGAAAAGGGGACTGGAATCGTGTATTCGGTGCCGGGACACGCGCCTTGGGACTATGTGGCCCTCCTCGAATTGCAGAAACAGAATCACCCCCTCGCGTCCAAGATTCAACCTATTTTCATCGTGGACACGCCGGGCTTCGAGGGAATCGAAGCCATTTTGGCCAAACACAAAGCCACTTCACTTCAACATAAAGAGGGGATTCAGGCGGCCACCGAGGAGGTGTATAAGAGAGAGTTTTACGATGGAAAAATGAATCGCCATAATGGGCCGCTTTCCGGCTTGACCGTGAAGGATGCCAAAGCACGTGTTTTGAGCATATTAGAGTCATTAAAACGCCACGATAAACTGTTCGAACCCTCTCGAAAGGCCTTTACTCGGGCCGGGAACCCGGTGCTGGTCGCTATTTTGGATGATCAATGGTTTTTGGATTACTCCTCAAGGGAATGGAAGGTCCAAACCAAGGAATTAGTCCAAAAAATGCCTATTTTTCCGGAGCATTTTCAGAAAAGCATTCAGGATTCCTTGGATTGGCTGGAAAAGAGGCCCTGCACCCGCAAGCGCGGATTGGGAACTCCGTTTCCGTTTGCGGAGGGGTGGATGATTGAGCCCTTGTCCGATTCCACAACCTACATGCTCTTCTACATAGCTACGGGGGTCGTACAAAAAAAAGGCGTGAAAGTAGAACAGTTGGATGAATCCTTTTGGGATGCCGCCTTGCTCGGAAAGAAGCTGCCTTCCAATGATAAAAGGGTCACTACCGCGACCCAGATTTGGAATGAACTCAATTATTGGTACCCCAATGATTTGCGCCACACCGCGCCCGCACACATTTCGAATCATATTTCTTTTTTCTTGTTTGCGCACACGCTATTGTTTGAAGAAAAATTTTGGCCGGGGAATGTGACATTCAATGAATTATTGATTCGCAATGGCCAAAAAATGTCCAAATCCAAAGGCAACGTGATTCCCTTGCAAAACGCGGCAAATGAGTTTGGTCCGGATTTGGTGCGGTTGTTCACCATTTCTTCCGCGGGCTTGGAGCGCGTGGCGGATTGGAAAGACAATCAAGTCCCGCAAGTGAAGAGCAAATTGAATGAATTGGAACAAATCCTTGTTCACGCGTGCGGGAGCAAAAACAATGATTCGAATGAGGAGTTGAAATGGTTGGAAGAGCGGTTGCGCATGAAATTAGGGGAGGGATATGAGGCGTATGAGAAATTCGAATTTATGGTCGCGGCCCAAAAAATCTTTTTCGAAACGCTCAACGAGATTAAGCGCTTCAAGAAAGTGTTTGCGTCAGATGAATCGCTTGCGGTAAAACGTGTAATGAAAGAATGGCTCGCATTGATTTGTCCTATCACCCCGTTTTTGTCGGAAGAAATGGGTGAAAAGGCCGGATACAAAACCCTGGTGAGCCATTTTACCGTGCCCCAAAAACCCATTGGAAAGCCTTCCGAAGAAATAGAAAAACAAGTCGTGTTTATTGAAAGTGTATTGCAAGATATTGAAAAAGTGAAAAAACTCGTGAAAGGAAAACAAGTCAAAAACGGGTACATCTATTCGATGGATGAAAAAGAAACAGCCATACTCCAAAACGTCCAAACGCAGCTCGCCAAGCATGCGAATGTGCAAATCAAAATCAATGATACTCATGATCCGTTAGGAAAAATGAGCAAGGCTCGAAAAGGCAGACCCGCGTTGTATTTGGAATGACTATCCAACCCCAAAAATCCCATATGGAAGAGGCCATTGCCGAGGCCATTAATTCCAGAGAAGCAGGGGATTATGGAATTGGCGCCGTTGTTGTGAAGGACAATCAAATCATTGCTCGCGCGGGAAACCGCGTAAAGTTGGATGCCGACCCCACTTCGCATGCGGAATTCATGGCGATACGCAAAGCGACGATGGTACTTGGTTCGCGCCATTTGAATGAGTGCATTTTGTACGCGACCCATGAACCCTGTCCTATGTGCGCGTCCGCGGCGATTTGGGCGAAAATGAAGGGAATCGTTTCCGGAGCCACCATCGAGGATATGTTTCAGTACAGGCAAAACAAGGGGAACAATGATTGGTCCTGGCGCGTGATCCAGATTCCGGCGAAAGAAGTCTTGGCGAAAGGCGATCCCCAAGTGAAATTAGTGGAAGAGTTCATGCGGAAAGAATGCAAAGAATTGTTTCACACCTGATTTTTCGCCATATTCTTTTAAGGGCGAATGGTAAGCAGTATGTATGAAAACGCAAACGGTGGCAAAGACTCAAAATCATGCCGATATCCAAAATGACCCATTATGGAAAGAATTTGAACGTGTCTTTGAGGATATTAAACACGGCCGAATTAGAAAGTGGGTTCCTCTTTCGAAGCGCGTTCTTGATTAATTTTCTGTCGTACATATTCTTTCGATT
>CAYJRE010000018.1:0-21443 GCA_964372665.1 uncultured archaeon
CGAATTGCCTTTAATCGAACAGAATCAGATAGTATTTATAGGTATGCCCAGATTTTTTGAACAACTTTCAACTGACCATGGGCCCACTCGGATTTGAACCGAGGTCGACAGCTCCCAAAGCTGCCATCCTAACCAGGCTAGACGATAGGCCCATAACCTTTGCTTCGCAAATGTTGGCGAAAACATTAATCGGGGGTATTGTTTTAACAATACCCTTACTGCCGGCCCCGCCGGAACCTTTTGTAAAAAGGTTCATCAAAATCCGGGCGGCCGGCGGATTCCGGCCATCGGAAGCGGCGATACGACGATAGGCCCGGCCGATTTCGCACGGCCGCCACGAGGGACTACCATTCGCGGGATTTCCTTTGGTCAATCCCGCAAGTAGGCCATTCTAAAACATTTTTCGACGGATAACAATATAATGAGGGGCCTATGTTTAACCGGCATTGTTATTTTCGGCCCCGGTTTTGGTGAGTATTTTTTGAATGAGGGGAAAGGGGTCTTCGACCCCCACAATCATTGTTTTCTTCATCCCTTGCCCTTCGCGGTACATGAGTTGGATTCCCCCCAAGTGCAGGTGTTTGGCCATCCAATCGTCTTTCAGCTCGACGCGGGCGATGGCGAGGTAGGGGATGAAGTGTTTTTCGTTTCCGGAAACGCTCCAAATCCCTTTGTTGGTTAACCATGCGTCGCGCTGCGAAACGTCCACGCGCCAGAGCCAGCGGGCGATGGTGCCGACCAAATAGGCTATTCCGCTCAGCGCCAGCGCTTGAAATAGCAACGTGATCGGGTTTCCGGGATTGCTCATGAACGTGAAGACGAGGAACGCGATGAGACCGATGAACCACACGCCAAACAAGGGAGCGGCTTTGATGGAATAATATGCGATTGTCTTGGGTGATGTGGGGATTTCCTCCAAAATGGTCTCTTCTTCCGCCAAGGGCAAATTCGTCGGGTCCATGGCCGAAAAAAATGATTCGACTAAATAAATCCATGCTCACGTTTTCTTCTTGAGCAGGCGTTTCATTCCTGGGATTTCGACTTGCGAGAATTTAACGAAGAGTTTGCTTTTTTCGAGCATTTGCCTATTCGCATACACGTGCAACCATTGCGGGATAGAAGGGTCGTGGGCCAATGAGGCAATGGCCTGTTTCAAGTCATTCCCGTTCAAGAATGGGAATATCTTTTCCAAATCGCTGGCCGTTTTTCCCTGCGGCCCTCGATTCAACATCGTTTCTATTTTTTTGAGGTCGACTATTTCTCCCAAGTACGATTCGAGTTTGTTGTCCAGGCTCGCGCTGAATGACCCCAAGAATTCCATGAATGTCCGCGGGTCGGTTTTCTCGGTGATAGCGAATTTTTTGATGCTTTTCCATTGGACATTGTTGGAGATGAGTCGTATTTTTCCTTCGTTCTTTCCATGCAATTCTGGGAATGCGTGGGCATAGTTCACGAACATCCCGTGGTTGGCCATTATTTTCCGGGTCAAATATAATCGTATGAATTGGGAGACTTCGGATCGCTCTTTGGATTGCAGCTTTTCCAATGCGGATATTTCGTTGATGGCTTGGCTCGTTTTTCGCGCGTTCAGGAACGCGATCCTTTTTCCTAATTCGCTCGCGTTCGTTGCAAGGGGTGCCTCGTCCACTATTTTTTCTATTTTTGTAAAATCGACCAGTTTTTTGAGTTGGAGACCGATGAGTCCGTCCACCCCTTTGGTGGCGGGGACCAAAAACTGGACCATTTCGAGGGGGGTTGTTTTTTCATCTACTTTTTTTTCGTTGGAGTAGTTCCAGCCCCCTACCTCTACTTGGAAAAAAATGGTTCCGTTCATAGTGTTCCTACTTTCATGCGAAAAAACCCATTATAAATCTCTGCTTGGGTAAGTGCCGCATTACTCGTACTTGATTCCGTTTGCGCGTAAAATGTATTGGGCCCAATCCATGGTGGTTTTCCCGTGCCAGCGGTGCAGGTAGGGTTGGAGTTTAGCCCCCACGCTCCGCTGGACCAATGGATTGCCTTCGAGATACGTGAGGAATTTCCTCGGATCCACGTCGACGACTTCCAGGAAAACGGGTTTTCCATTCACTCGTTCCACGTTTCGAGGTTCAATGCTGACCACGAGTCCGGTTTCCTCAAGGATCTTTCGGGCGAGGGGTTTTGCTTTTTCTTGGACAAATTTCTCGTGGCGCAGGGCAGCTAGTGGAATGCCAGCTTTCTCCCAATGGGGCCACGAGAGTTTATCTTCCCCATGGACAAAGGTGTTGTATTTTCCCCCTCCTGCATACCACCACTCTTGATAGGCGTGGTGGTAGTAATCCCCGGGATTGATGAATTTGGAGACCATCCCCCAGTATTTGAATCTGGATTCTCTGCCGTTTTCGAACGTTATTTTGGACCGCAATATGCCCTGGGGGATGATTCCGTTATCCGGAAAAGCGGCCTGCAATGCCGCGTGTTCCAAGTATCGTTGCAAAACGGTTTCTTTGCTTCCCCCCTCTTCGGCCCGGAACACGCATTTTTCCCCACGGAAGTTGATCGTGTGAACGATTGCCTCGTCCGTATCGAAGAAGGGATACATTCGCTTCATTTCCCGCCAAACCCACCGGCGCACGAATCGTCCGCGGCTACGGATGCGGGGAGACCATTTCCGCATGCGTCGGAGTTTGGCGATGGTCCGCTCGTGCCAGGTTAATCGGTTTTCGTTTTTTCGATTGGTTTTCATCCGCCGAGCCATGTCCAAAAAATGGCGGGCGTGTTTATATTATTGAGTCGATCCATCGTTTTTTGATTTCGTTCAAATCCGCGTGGCTCACGGCTTTCAGCCAAACGTTTTCGGGCATGATGCAGACATTGGGGCCTAACCCGCAATAATCTAAGCATCCGCTCTTGATGATGCGAATCGTTTTCTGCAACCCTTTTTCTTTTACATACGTTTTCAGTTCCGCGTGCAAATCCATGCTTCCTTTGTTTCCGCAGTATTTAGAATCGTTTCCCTCTTTGGTGTTGCAGCACACGAGGATGAGGCGCTTTTGGGTGGGGATGAACTGTTCCATGTCATACCTTTCCATTCAGGTAGGCTTTTCTTCTTTGCTCCGAAAAGCGCTCAATGGCATACCGGAGCATGGTCCGTGGCATTTGCCGATAGTTTTTCTCCAGGAATGTTTCGAGCGCCTTTTCATCTTTCTTTCCCACTTCGCGGAGCATCCATCCGCAGGCCTTGTGCAGCAAATCGTGCTTGTCTTTCAACAATTTTTGACAAATTTTGAACGTATCTTCAAATTCTCCTGCCCTGATGAACGCAAAAGTGGAGACGATGGCCATGCGCTTGTCCCACAAATGAGAGGAATCCGCAAGTTCATATACTACATTTCTTTTTTTATTTAACAAATAGTTTCCCAGTATTTTGTCCGCCGTCAAATCCACCAAATCCCAATTGTTCACCGCATATTTGTGCTTCAAATAAAAATCCACGATTTCCTTTTTTTCATTTTCTTTTTTGGCTTTTTTATATTTCTCCACCAAAATGAGCAGGGCCACGAGTCTTTCTTCGTGAATTTTGGATTTCAATGGGAAAATTAGTTCCTCTAAATTCACATGTAAAAATTTTTGGGCTACTTTCCTCGAATCGGGGACCATGACTCCGAGGAAAATGTCTCCCTCTCCATATTCTCCTTTTCCTGTGCGGAAAAAGCGTTTCAGCACGTTGGCTTTTGGGGGATTCGCGTGCTGTTTCAGGGCTTGTCGAATCGTCTTCATGGAGAAAGACAGATCAGTGGCTCATTAAAATGGGTGGGGATGCCCTGGCCTTAATCCACATTTTTCAAGGAATGTTGGGCTATTTTGACATTGCAGCTCGCGTGCGTTGAACACCATTTTTCGCACTTTTGGGCCCATTCCTTCTCATGGTATTGGAGACCGCAAATCGAACAGATGAATTTTTTTCCTCTTTTCATTCGCAACGAAATAGTCATTGGACTTTTTATTTATATCACGGCCCAAATCGGGCATAGCTGCCGAGATCGAGGAGCAGTTAAGGAACGGATTGGTCATTCAAAAACAAAGACTTTCAACAGAGTCATTCCTATACAAGTGGCTTGTACCCTTCATAAAAGAATGGTATAATCATTCCTGCAGAAGCATGATGCACGTGGTGGCAGTGGAATAGCCATACGCCGGGATTATCCCCCACTATTTCTATGTCGTAGCGTTCGCCCGGATTGACTGTAAGCGTATCGCGTGTCTGCTGTGCTATTTCCGGGACAGCATAGCCGTCTATCGCGATGACTTTGAACGAATGCCCGTGCGTGTGCATCGGGTGTACCTCTTGCGTACCGGCATTTATGAGACGGACTATTATTCTTTCCCCTTCTTTAATCATGAGAGGGTCTGCATCTGGAAATATTCTGCCGTTAATCGTAAAAATAGTGTACGTGTGACTCTCTCCGGCTCCATGCTGATGATCGCCATGTTCTCCGACTAATTCTAGTGCTTGATTCAAGCCATCGGGCGTAACGGCCCACTCATCAAGCATGTAAACATATTCTCTATCGTAATTAGCAGGATGCCTAATGTCCTTGGAATCTTTTGGTTCAATGATGAAAGCTCCTGTAAGCCCCATATCCATTTGAACGACCACGGATGTGTGGCGGGAATTGCCGTGTGCATGGTAGAAATGCGTACCCGCATTTTTTGCTGTGAATTCGTAAACAAAAGTCTCACCAGGCCTTATCGCATTTTGGGTTAATCCCGGCACGCCATCCGCTTTGTTTTCGACATGAATGCCGTGCCAATGCACGCTGGTGGATACAGGAAGATTATTTTTCACGACAACGCGAATTTTATCCCCCTCTGTAACACGAATTTCAGGTCCTGGGACCTGCCCGTTGTATGCCCATGCATGTACAAACTTTCCTTTTGCGTATTCCCAGCGAATTTCGTCTAAAGATAATTGAAACTCTTTTGCTCCATCTTTTTCTATATAACTTACTCTCTCCGTTCTATCATTCGGAGTTTTTAGCTGGAATTTCATTAATTTTTCTATGCTGATGGACCCCCCTGAGTGAGCGCGGGACACCCCTTCTTGCGAAGTCAAGAAAAAGGCGCTGGCTAAAAAAAATCCAGTGATGAGAACGATGATAGTAAAAGTTTTAACAGGATTTTGTATTCCAATCACCAATAGACAGATTTCCTATTTCCTCTTCTTCCTATCGAACATCTGGAGATATAGAATATACAACGTATAGAAGAACGATGCCCAAAGTAGTACAAGCATTATCCCCGCAAATACGTGGCCTTCACCAAAATGATGGAACGGAAGAATTGCTTCGAATTGTTGTCCCATACTTGCATCCTCTTCATGCCCCGCATTCTGCATTTCATGGGCAAAAACGGGCTGGACTATTAAAACGAAGAACATCAAAAATGAAACCAAACGAATCTTCCAATTGTTCATAAGCCAATCCTTCCTACAGCTCATGGGAGAGAAACACAGGAATAAAAACCCAGAAGTATCCAAAAAGATAGTATGAATGAATGGGAGTGCCAGCCCTTGCACACGTTTCATTTGCTGGGAAAAAAGAATTTTATTCCAATATTGGAAGAGTTTCTTTATGGAAAATATTCGGGTTTCAACCAATTGACGCGGAAATTAGATATTGCCCCCAAACAATTGTCCCAGCGCTTGCAGGAAATGGAAGAGAACGCGCTCATCCAAAAAAACGGAGAAGGATATGTGCTCACCCACAAAGGAAAAGAGCTTGGCGGATTAATCCAGCACATCAAAACATTCCATTCCACGTATCATGCGGCGCCAGAAAAGTGTGCTAGCACCCCGTGCAGCGAATGCAAGCTTTTCGTGATGGAAAAATAAGCCCTCGGCGGGATTCCGGCACTAGAATAAAGTCCCTATAACGTAAACCTTTATAGCCAAAGAGAAGAGGATTGGACTTAATAAAATGGGGTAGTCGTTTGCTATTATCGATGAACCCTCTTACTCGGGCAGGGCTCAAAGGCAGATTTATTAAGAAAAGATGGTTCTATGGAGGTAACAGTTCTGTTACCTGGGTAGAACAATGAATTTGTATGAAATTCGAGATAAGGGGCTCAAAAGCGGGCGAGCAGTATTTTCTGTTCAACAGTTGGCCAATCTGATAGGCGAAGCCAAATCCGTTGCCAAGGTTTACGCCTTCCGACTTGTGAAAAAGGGATTAGCGAATCGCCTCGTGAGGGGAAAGATTGCCTTTGTTTCGGATGAGTTCGTCATTGCTACCCAGCTGATCGAACCTTCGTATATTTCACTGTATAGCGCACTGCTCATGCATCAGCTCATCCAACAGGTGCCGGCCAACATCGAGTGTGTGACGCCTAAAGCGAGTTGGAAGATTTCAAAGATTGGAATTAATTATCATCGAATCCCCTCTTCCTTATTTTTTGGGTACGAGCGCGTCAAATCAGGAAATGACTATTATTTTTTAGCTACCCCCGAAAAAGCCTTAATTGACGGTCTTTATCTACGAACCTATTCTAAAGACACCATTTCGGAACTCTTCAAAAAAATAAACCAGTGGAAATTGAAGCAACTACTAAAAAGTCTTCCTAAAAAAGTACAAAAACGGATTGAAGGGGAAATGAAATGATTACCACGGAAAAGCTTTTGCAATTAGCCAAATTAAACAACATGAAGCCTTGGCAGCAGGAAAAACATTACATCCAAAATGCGATATTAGTATCCCTTTCGGAATATCCCCTCGTCTTCAAGGGTGGAACCTATTTGTGGTTCTTTCACCATCTCCCCCGCTTCTCCGAAGACATGGATTTTACCGCTACAGAGAAGATTCAGGAAAGGATGATGGAGAACACGATTGAAACCCTGGCTAATTTTCAAATCGAAGCGACTGGAAAAATAGTAGAAGGTGTTGCCAGTGGCCACAGTTTTAGGATTGCGGCCAAAGGACCTTTGTATCAAGGACCCAAGAATACTGCCAATGTATATGTCGAAATCAGTTTGCGCGAAAACATTGTAAAAGACACGGTTTCGCTTTCACTCAAGAATGAAAACTATGGATTTCAAACCAAAATAATAAATGGAATGGCCCTCGAAGAAGTCGCCGCGGAAAAAGTGCGGGCAATTATGACGCGCGACAAGCCCCGAGATGTATTCGATTTGGCTTTTCTGATCCGAGAGAAAAAGATGTCATTTGATGAAAAACTCATTAACCAAAAAATGAAATACTATAATGAGAAATTTGATCCCAAATTATTCATCCAAAAGGCTGAAGAAAAAAAAGCAGGATGGAAAAGGGAAATAGGACACATTGCGTTCGGAAAACTTCCTTCCTTTGAAATCGAACTAAACAGCATTCAAGAATGGATAAAGGAAGAAATGTAGCCAAAAGTGAGGACCACTATCCACTTTGTGGTCACCTAAAAAAGCCCTCGGTGGGATTTGAACCCACGACCCCCAGTTTACAAAACTGGTGCTCTGCCGCTGAGCTACGAGGGCATTTTTATTCTATGGAGACAAATGGGGATGAACATCATTGCTTTTTGGAGCAGGAGAGACATCTTTTTGTTTGCCGCAATATCTTTTTGGATACCGTGTTCCTTTTCGAGGTATCGCACCAATGTGGCTCCCTAAAAGCTTAATAAATCAAAAGATGACGCCCATTCATGGTTGCCAAAAGGAAGCGCAAAAAACAGGGGGCGGCCGGTCCCAATCCAATCGTAATGGGAATCGTTCTGATTGCCCTACTGGTCTTAGCCTATTTTTTGTTTTTTAGCCGACAGACGAACATGGTCGAAATCAGGGATAATGCCCCTTGGTATTTTCCCGCGATTATGGAGATTGAGCCTGGAACAATTGTCACGTGGAAACTCAACTCGCCCGCTGTTCATCCCGTGATGCAGTTGGAAGGCCCTGTTGAATTCCATTCCGGCCATTTTACGGACACGTGGTCGTACAAGTTTGATTCCCCGGGATTGTATGTGTACATCTGCCCCATCCATCCGTACATGAGGGGCGTGATTGGGGTCGGACAAAAAGTTCCGAAAGAAAAAATCCCATTGTGGGTGGATTGGCCGTTGCCCAACGCCCCCGCACCGGGCGGGAAGCCCTCCGTTCCCGGAATAGGAAAGATTTGGTTGGATGCCCAGTTCGAAGAGCGCGCGGGAAAGGAAAAACCGGGCGTGATTTATATCATTGATGCAGAAACATGGGAGGTGGAAGAGACTCTTACCGATAACCGCATCAATAACCCGCATAATTTGGTTCAGGTCGGAAAAAATGTGCTTCAGACGCAGTGGTTCGACAAGTATTTGAGCGTGATTGATGTCGCGAGCAAAAGAATAATCGACCATATTTACATCGGAGAAAGCCCTGCCCACGTCATGCCGGGAATGAATAATCAGAAAATTTACGTGACGATACAAGGAGACGACGGGATGGCGATTTTGGATTCGCGGTTCAACGTGCTGGATAAGAAACGCGGTCCGAAGGGCCCGCATGGGAACATGATGAGCGCGGACGGAAAAAGAATGGCCGTTGCCCACACGGAAGACGGAAAAATTACGGTGTGGGATCTGGAAAAGGATGAAATCATTTTCGAGCACGAATTGGTTACGGAAAAGGAATTGGTATCGCACGATGAAGAAGTAGAGGAACACCCCCACACGCTTCCCCTAATGGCAGGATTGACACCGGATGGAAAGTTTGCTTTTGCAGGGACGAGCAATGAAGGAAAATTTTACGTGTTTGACGTGGAAGAAAAAGAGCTGGCGAAAGTATTGGATATTGGGAAGGGGCCCATTCAAGTGGGAGTGAGTCCAGATGGAAAATACGTTTTGGTTCCATTGACATTTGATTCCGCGGTGGCCGTCATTTCCATTGAAGATTGGGAAATGGTGAAGAAGATTCCGAATGTGGGATTGGGGGCGCACGGCGTGGCATTTGGCCCCAAACAGGGAGGGGGAGATTATGCCTATGTTTCAAACAAGTTCACGACATGGGTCACCGTTATAAACCTCGATTCGTTGGAAGTGGCAGGATATATTCCATTGCCCGCTACCGCGTGGGGCGGGCAGGGGATTATTGTCATCGAAAAGGTTGAATGAACATATGACCAAAAAAAAAGGTTCTCCTATTTGGGTGGTAGTGATTATTGTTTTGGTCGTCGCCGTATTGGGATACTCGCTGTACTCCACATTACAAACGGGGGCCGCCGAGAAAGGCGTAGTCACGTGCGTGAGTCCCGATAACTGTTATTGGACCGCCCACTTTCACACTTTTTTCCCAGTTTCGATTTGCGGGGAAGAATATCGCTTGCCCAACGAAGTGGGATCCCTCCAAAAAGGCCATACGCACGAAGAGAAAAATATTGCCCATTGGCACGATCGATTACCTTATGATAATGTGAACAAGAAGATTGTGGATACGAGCGATTTGAAAGCGGGTTCATTCTTCGACCAATTGAATATCCCTTTTTCTCAAACAAAAATAGATGGAAAGACAAATGGGGATACCTGTCCGAACGGAACTGTTGGAACTTGGAAGATGATTGTGAATGGAAAGGCGAGCGATGCATTTAGAGAATATGAGATGCATGATAAGGACGTGGTTTGGCTGGTGTTTGATTCGCGCTCTCCCGGCGAATTGGAATCCGCTTGGAAAGCAAATCCTATTCTATTTCCCACGCTGGGCCAAGGGTGAATAACGAAATGAAAAAAATGGCGCAGATTTTTCTCTTCACTATAGGGGTGTTGATTTTCTCCTCACTGGCTTTTGCCCAGCAGGATTATTCCCAATTTTCTCCGCCCGAACTCTCGCTGCCCATCATCATCGGTCTGGCGCTGATCGATTCCATCAATCCCTGCGTGATTGGCGTGTTGATTCTGCTTCTGACCATCTTGCTGAAAACCGGAAACAAGAAAGCCATTATCGCTAACGGCCTCTCCTACACGGCGGGCGTGTACATCACCTATGTCGTGGGAGGATTGACTCTCCTCGGCCTTTTCAATTCGGTGCGGGACATCCTTTGGATTTCGCAAATGTTTTATTTTGTGATTGGCGCGTTCGTTCTGCTTGCGGGATTTCTTGAAGTCAAAGATTATTTTTGGTATGGGAGATGGTTTTCGTTGGCCATCCCCCACCAGCTTGTCTCGTTGGTCGAGAAAAAGGCCAAGCATGCGAGTACGAACCTCACCGCTGCCTTTTCGGCAGGGGCCATACTCACGCTAATCGAGCTGCCCTGCACGGGAGCCCCCTATTTAGCGGTATTGACCCTCATGTCCCAATCCGGATATGGGTACGTGACCGCGCTGCCCTTGCTCTTGCTCTACAACCTCGTGTTTGTCGTGCCCTTATTGGCGCTCATCTACTTGGCGTATAGCGGAATGGGGTTGAAGATGATGGAATCCTGGAGAAAAGAGAATCGGGGTTTGATGCGATTGGGAATAGGGGTGGCCCTGCTGCTCGTGGGAATCTGGATTGTTTCCACGGTCGCGGGATATTTGTTTATACCTATCACCATTTTTACTGTTGGAGTAATCATGTTGATGTGGTTCCTCAAAAACGTGATGAAGGTGTGAAAGTATGGTGGAAACGATTGTCAAACGGGATGGGTCGACAAAAAAGTTTCATCCCGGAAAAATAGTGATTTCATTGGAGAAAGCGTTTGCGCACGCTCGGAACAGGAAAAAATTGAAGGAAACCGCTTGGATGGATGAGATTGCAGAAAAAGTCCGCAAGATGAGGCCCAAGTCCATGTCGAGCGATTTGGTCCGAAAAATAGTCGTGGATGAGTTGGTCGCGAGAAAAATGAAGGATGTGGCCAGCCATTACGAATTTTCTTTTCTGAAGGCCGAGGACTCCCCGTTGACAAAGGTGATTAAGCGTTCGGGCAAGAAAGAAAAATTTGATCCAAAAAAAGTGTACAAGTCTATCCGGAAAGCCTTTTCGATGGCAGGCATCCACAAAGAGAGAGAATGCGAACGTTTGACAAAAACCGTGATTTCGCGTTTGGAAAAAAAATTTGGTTCTAAACTCATCCCGGTCGAGAGTATCCGCGACGAAACGGGGAAACTGTTGATGGAACATGGCCATGAGCATGCCGCAAACCGATACATGCTGCACCGGTTCATGTAAAAAAAGACAATAATCCAGTCTTTCGATGCCGTGCTTATAATGCTTTCTTTCAGGGCATCGGTATGCCTTTACCTATCCCGACCAATGCCATTACGGTTTGCCAAAAGTGCGGGGAATGTTGCCGAAGATACAAAATATCGGTGTTGCCGCATGAGGTGGAGCAACAAGCCCGGTTTTTGAACCTGGATGCTCCCAGTTTTATTGCCATTTACACGGAGTTGTGGTTGCAGATTGTTCCATTTTCTTCAACCAATCATCCCTTAGCGTTGCATGGCAGCTTGATTCCCAAAAAAGTGTGGGACGAATTGAAGAAAAATGGTTTTGATTCCGAGTATGCCATGCTGTTGCCAATGCTTGCGTTTCACAAACAAGAATATTGCGTTTTCTTTAATCCGGAAAACTTCGG
Organism: uncultured archaeon; assembly: GCA_964372665.1. Lineage (GTDB taxonomy): Archaea > Iainarchaeota > Iainarchaeia > Iainarchaeales > VGJJ01 > VGJJ01. The sequence continues at coordinate 11,547 of CAYJRE010000018.1, forward strand.
GTGCAACATTCATTCCGTAAAGCCTGCCCAATGCAAATTATTCCCTTTCACCCCGACCAAAGAAGGGGAAGAGTATGCCAAAATGTACGATTTTTGCGAATTAAGCCGGATTTCTTCCCCGACGAAATATACAAATGGCCGGATTGAATTACAAAAGGAAAAAATGCATGCGTATTTTGATGCGGTGGCGCAGAAAGGGTTGGATACGGTTTGGTCGGCGTTGCCCGTGAAGGGAGAAATCGTGTACAATGGAAAAGCCATTTCCCAAATTACGCTGGATGAGATGAAACAATGGTTGAGCTGGGCGCAAAACAAAAACTAATTTTTTTAGTACTGAATACTCTCCAATCCGGGTTGAGCGAAAGGTTGGTTAACGGGTTGCTTGAACTGCAACGTGAGGGAAAAACCATCCTTAGCTAAAGCGCGAACCAGTGTTCCATCCCACAATTGCATGCCCAGCATGAACCCCACGTGCAAGTCTCCGTAAACGCCATCCTTCAAATTCATGAATCTTCCGGAGCAGGAAATGATTCGCCCATTCTTCAAATCAGTGGTGACAAACCGATTGTGGTTGAAATACGTGATGGTGGCTTCTTTCAATAATCCTTCGGCCTTTAGTGCGGATGCCTCGCGGATATTGTGCTCTTTAACAGCGCGCTTCAATCCCGAAATGACATCATCCCCTTCTTCATAAACGAGGTTCAACTCTTTTTCCAAATATTTCCCTGTGTAAATCGTGCTTTCCGAGTCACCCATACAAGCTATTCCCCCTCACACTAGTGTTCCTCCATGCTTTTTTTCTTTAAAGACCCATATGCAATATGTAGAAATGGATTTAATTAGGACTATGGGTTTTTCGTTTCATGACAGAAAATCTTTCACTGCAAAAATTAAACGAACAAATCCGCGTGTGCCAAAAATGCCCCTTGCATAAGTCTCGGATCCGCGCGGTTCCCGGGGAAGGTCCTTCCAACCCCAAAATCATGCTGATTGGGGAAGCCCCCGGAAAGAACGAGGATTTGCAGGGAAAACCCTTCGTGGGGAGCGCAGGAAAAAAACTAAGCGAACTGCTTCAGCATGCCGGAATCAAGCGAGAAGATGTTTTCATCACCTCGGTTGTAAAATGCCGTCCTCCCGAAAATAGGCTGCCGATCAATCATGAGACCAAAACCTGCACGAAGTTGTATTTGTTCAACCAAATAAAAATTCTTAAACCCAAAATAATCGGACTCATGGGAAAAACGGCTGTTCAACACGTGCTGGATGAAAAAATAGATTTGGCAAAAATGCATGGAAAAACGATCCAAAAAAACAACCAAAAATACGTGATTTTGTACCATCCCGCCGCGATGATTTACAATCAGCAGTTGAAAGAAACGATGATGAAGGATTTTGAAACGCTGAAGTATGCGAGGGAAGAAAAATGAAAAAAAGTAAGGGGAAGAAAGGTCATGACTGAAGTTCCTACAAATGAATTAATACCACAAGACCAGATAGAAATATTTCTCAAAACGGTCAATGAAAGGGGTTTTATCCTTGAAGAGCAAGTCCACGAAGTTTTACAAAATGTTCGAATTGATTCCATAGAAAAAAACCCATTATATACTACTATTGATGGGGGACAAATAGAAGCAGATGCAGTTGTTAGCATTGGTGGCTGCCATTTTATCATCGAATGTAAAAGAACAAATTACAAATGGGCGTTTATGAAAGCCAAAGATAGCTCTGATTATATTTTATTTATCCGTAAAAAAGACGGAGATTACTACATCAAGGATTTGGGATTCAACAAACCAACATCGAGCCACGGATTTGGGGTAATGGCTGCGGATAGCAAACTTGAAATCGATAAAGGTTTTGTTCGAACAGCATACAAGGATGTGAGAGAGGCGGCCAAACAAGTCTTGGCCGAAACTGAAGCATATATTAAGACACGTCAAGCAGAGGCAATCTATATTCCAACAGTTGTGACAAACGCCCAGATTTTCCAGTTAGATTATGAGAAAAGTAAAATCGACTCAGAGGGAAATCTTGGCGGGATACATGGTCAAAAGGAAATAAGTGAAATCTACTACAATATTCCGCAAGTGATTAGAAGAGAAAGCAGCACCTCGTTTGAAAAAAAAACCAATTGTTCCAAAAGGAGGAGCCCTCGAAAGACACCACGTCAAGAGTGTCTTATTTCTGAACATCCACTATCTGAAAAATCTCCCTCAAATTGCGAGGAACATATTCAATGCATTTCCTTCGTGACTACTTCTTTCCCTTCTTCGCAATTTCCTTTCCAACAGATTCGATATTTCTCGCGATTGTTTCCAAAGGATTATCTTCATACAGTTGCTTGGCATTGTCCAGCCATCGAATTATTTCGGCCAAATTAAATGATTGATTTTTCTTTCGTTTCTTCCCAACTTCGGTTTCATATTCAATTTCTACAATAATTCGTTCATGTTTTGAAGCGAGCTTCCGGATATGTTCAAAAATATACTTTTTTTTACCCCCATGAACAAGAACGGGGTGGTGCGAGCTACGATCAAGACTTTTATCTGTATGAGGCTCAGCCCAAACACGTGCGTTAACATTTTTGGCAGTCCCCTCTCCATGATTTTGAATCGTGACGAGAGCTAATGGGTCGCCAAGACCAATATAATCCAAATCAGCAATAATGTCAGGTTCCCGCTTTTGTTTCTCAAGCATGTATTGTCTATACCCAATGAAAAGTGTCAATAATGGGCTAACCACGAGAAGAAAAGTCCAAAGGTCGCCAGCAAAAGACCCTGCGGCATCTGCTGCCAATTGAATTTGACTCAAATCAACCATATTGAAACCCGCTTCCATCCGTTTTTTAACGTCTGTCATCCGTATCCAGTCCGGATTCCCGGCGTTATTCGGTCTGGCGGCTTGAATGCCCCGAGCGGGGTAGGCGCATTGGAATAGGAGCCCGCAGATTCCTCTGTGTTCCCAATGGGACGCTTGTAGTAAATAACCTTTTCGCGAGACCAGGAATGTGGCAAAAGGTGGCATAATGTCCGTTAATGTCCGTTTTTCCCAAATCGCCAGGATGTCAAGAATTTCGCGTTCTAAGCAAACATGAATAATCCCGGATAGCGAGCGGCCACTCTTTTTGCAGTATTGTTGGGCTTCCCTTGCTATACTGTCAGGAAGGGATATGTTCAAACGCATGAAAAATATCTATTTTTGTCCAATAATACTCCTTTTTTACATGGATGACCAATGGTATGTTTAGTAGATGCCTATTCTGCAAGCAACCCAAGTTCAAATGCGAGCATACATGCGTTCATGCAGTGCCATCCTCTTCCAGTGTTAATACAAGGTCCTCTCCTCACACGTTGTTGCGCGCATTCAGACAGAAAGTCTTCTCTAAGAAACGAGCGATTATTAAGTCCCTAATTTTTAGAATCGTTCATGCAAGTAGGTCTTATCTATGGGGGGCAAGGGGCAGAAGAACTCTCCAACTTGGCGACAATTAAATCCATTGAAACCGTCTTGAAGCGTTTTGGAATAAAATTCCTCCGCGTCTATCTCAACCGAAAGATATCCCTGCCTAAAATTCTCAACAACGACCTATTCTTCGTTGTTGATTCCAATTCAAAGGACTTTAATTATCGAGAAAAAATTTTCAAATTCATCCGCAATGCGAGGAAAAAAATTATTGGACAAACCAATTCTGTTTTTTTGCGGTCGCAGAACAAGCAAGCGTGCATCCGCCTCTTTCGTCGTGCAGGCATCAATGTCGCCGCTTCCATCGTTGTTCCTTCGGAGGACGTTCCATCGCTCAAGACCCGATTGACAATAAATCGATTCGTTTCCAAAATTGGCTTCCCCCTCATTGTAAAGGATAACTTTGGTTCATCGAGCCAAAATCTGTTCTACTGCCAAAACGCCCTCGATCTCAACGATAAATTAATTCATTTGAGTTCTCGTTGCAGAGAAATCCTAATCGAAGAATACATCAAAGGGAAGGAAGTCACGTGTCCAATCGTGACGCTTTATGGTGTGGAAACACCACTCCCTCCTATCGAACTGAGTTATGAGGGCCCCATCTACGATTTCATTTTGAAAAACAAAACATTCCAAAATAAGATTTACATTCCCCCGCGCCTCCCATCTACAACGATTAACACGATTCAACGCATCAGTCTTCGCGCCTGCCACGTGATTGGCATAAAGTACCGTGGAAGAGTCGACTTCAGGACGAAAGGAAACACTCTCTATATCCTAGAGACCAATTGCGAACCCGTCTTGGGCAAGAATGATTTTGTCGCACGAAGTGCCCAAAAAGCAGGGATATCCTATGCTAATCTAATCACAGGACTGCTGGCCAACGACCCAAAATTTGTACAGTACGCAAAAAAAAAGAACTCCCATTTGTTCCAGTATATCAATAAGAACAAAATCACTCGGAAGGCCAAACAATGAAACTACGCATTGGAATTATCATGGCTCGTAATCTCAAAACCAGTACGAGCCCAAACGGCACCACTCTAAACATCGTCAATCATTTGAACGCTAAAAAGTACAGAATTGACATCTACTTGCTTGATCACCTCATTCCTCCCCACCTCCGCCTGACCAAATCAAAAATGAAGAAAGATCCAATGTACATTTCATTTGACCGCGTCCTGCAGACAGGAAAAGTATCAAACGTTCACCACTTGGACGAGTTAACGCTAAGTGAGTTGAAAAAGAAAATGGATGTGGCCATTGTAGCTATATACAATTTCTTCGGAGAAGATGGCCGAGTCCTCGGCCTCTTGGAAACGATTGGAGTTCCGTACATCGCACCCAATCTCTTGACATCGGCCTTGTGTTTTGATAAAGGCCAGACGAAAGCCGTCTTACGTCAAGCGGGTGTGACCGTTCCAGACGGATTTGCTGTTCAAAAAAAGAATTCAAACATCGCAGCAATCCATCGAAAAATAGTAAAAAATATTGGATATCCGTGCATGATTAAAGCTAACATGGCCGGTGCGAGCAGAGGTATCTCTCTCGTGGACAAGCCCCAAAACCTTTCTTCGGCAATCGAAAAAGCTTTTATCTATTCGGACGAACTGCTGGTTGAAGCGTTCATCGATGGGCGAGAGTTCTCGGTTGGAGTCATGGGAGATTACACCAACCCAATAGTCTTGCCCATTGTTGAAATCAAAACCAAACGCGCGTTTTTTGATTACACTGCTAAATACGTCAAGGGGGAATCGGAAGAAATTTGTCCTGCGCAGGTAACCCCGAAGATGGCGCGAGCAGTTCGACAAGCCGCCCAAAACGTGTACGTCGCCGTGAAAGCGGACAGCCACGCACGTGTGGATATTATCTGGAGAAAAGGAACGCCCTACGTTCTCGAAATCAACACCTTTCCGGGGTTAACTTCGGCATCGATATTTCCAAAAGAATTAGAAGCAATGGGAACAACTCTCGACGCATTCTTTGACCTACGCATCCAAGCCGTTCGCAAAAAAAATGCGACAATAAATTTGCCCCGAGCGGGATTTGGTTGATTTCAGTAATTAGGCATTATACTGCGCTTTATTCTATCTGCCTAATTTAGGCAGATGGATTTATATTAACTTATCTGCCTAAAATAGTATGGCGTTACGGATCAAGGCCATTGGTGGAAAGCCCTACTACTATCTCCACCACAGCTACTTTGTTCTGAACAAGTCCAAAAACTTCAGCAAATATGTCGGGGTGAAAAGACCTCTTGAAAATGACCTCACGAAGTTAGAGGATTCCTTTCGCGATGAAATCATCGCAAAAGTGGGGAAGCACCCTTTTTCAAGCGAAAATATTTCCAAGGACGACGTCATCAAGACTCTACTTTTCCGCGATGCATTCAATGAGAAATACAAAAAACTTTCACCTGCTGCACGAAAAAAATTTGAAATAAATCGTACCATTCTTTTTACGTTGACGACACTTACGACCGAGGATGTGGATGTGGATCTGAACGATGTGATGGCTGCCTATCGAAAAGAAGCAAAGCTGGATGCACGTGAAACGATCAGTAAAAATATGCTGGATGGAGTGGCGAAAATCAAAGGGTCTTGGCGATTGGACGAAATATCCATCCTTTCTTTGCACAAAACCATCATGAGCAGCTTCGAGACGAAGAGCCCTGGAGTTTTTCGACGAAAGCAGGCCCATATCCATCGTCAGGACGAAAAAAATCCGTTTGGGATTGAAATCGCACATCGCCCACCTTCTTTTCTGGAAATACCAGAAAAAATGAAAAAATTGGTGGAATGGTATAATAGTAGTTCACTGAATCCGATCGAAAAAGCCGCACGAATCCACTATGAACTCTATTTCATTCATCCTTTCTTAGATGGAAATAAGCGCATGTCACGACTGCTATTCAATAAAGCGTTACTAGAAAATGATTTCCCATTGTTGAACATTTCAGAAAAGAAAGAGGACTATTTCCGCGCGCTCATCCAAACAGTAGAAACCAAGAATGTCAAGCCTTTCACGGAATTCGCACTTGTAGAATATTACCGGCAAGTCCGACAATTCCTTAAGGCCAAAAAAATTTCAAATTCCATCACGGAGAAAAAATAAAAGGGCGCCTCTTTTTGCCACCACCTAAATAAAAGAAAAAGGTGGGAATAATTTTTTCCATGCCCCGAGCGGGATTTGAACCCGCGTCACCACCGTGAGAGGGTGGCATCCTTGACCGGTCTAGACGATCGGGGCGTCCAGCAACTTTATTTTGCACCAATCATTGGCCTACTGCGGGATTGATAAATCCCACGAGGGTAGTCCGTGCAGCCGGAGGTTTCCGGCTCTACGACGATAGGGGCAGTCTTCACGTTAAATAAACCTAACAAATAATGCTATAAAGCCCGCTATTTCCTCAAGCCTTTAATAGGTTGGGAAAAAGAAACCCGTATGACCGCCCAAATCATGGATGGTAAGAAGCTTGCCGAAAAAATAAAAGAAAAAGTCAAGGAAGAGGTGCGAAAACTCAAAAGCGTGGGGATTACTCCTGGCCTTGCAGTAGTGTTGGTGGGAGATAACCCGGCTTCCAAAGTGTACGTGAATCGAAAAGAATCGTCATGCGAGGAAGTGGGAATCAAGAGCCAAAAACTCATATTTCCGGAAACCATTACTCAGGAAGAGTTAGTGAAAACCATCCGACAATTAAATAATGATTCATCGGTTCATGGGATTTTGGTTCAGTTGCCGTTGCCAAAGCCCATGAATGAAAATGAGGTCATGCAAACTATTTTGCCGGAGAAGGATGTGGATGGGTTTCATTGGGTGAACCAAGGAAAACTGTATTCGGGAATCGATACGTTGCACCCCAACACGCCGCGGGGAGTGATTCAACTCATTGAGGAGGCCGGAATCCCTATTCAGGGAAGGCATGCGGTGGTTTTGGGTCGGAGTTTGGTCGTGGGAAAACCAACTGCTATGTTGTTGTTGGAGAAAGGGGCCACCGTCACGGTTTGTCATTCTAAAACGCCGGATTTGGCCATGCATTCCCGCCAAGCCGATATTTTGGTGGCAGCGGTCGGAAAACCAAAGATAGTCACGAAAGAAATGATCAAACCCGGGAGCATCGTGATCGATGTGGGAATCACACGCACGCTTGAAAACAAACTAGTGGGAGACGTGGATTTTGATTCCGTGAAAGAGGTGGCGGGATGCATTACACCGGTTCCGGGGGGAGTAGGCCCCATGACTGTGGCGTGCTTGATGGAGAATGCAGTCAAGGCATGCCAAAACCAAACAAAAATGAAAAATGAAAACAGTGGAATGAAAACTGGAGGAAAACCTATTGTTGTGGGTGTGATTGGTTCCACGCGCGGAACCGACATGCAAGCGATTATCGATGGCATTCAAGCCAAAACCCTGAATGCGCGAATAGGACTAGTCGTGTCCAATAAAGCGGATGCATTCATTTTGGAACGTGCCCGCACGCATCAGATTCCCTGCGTCTTTATTGACCCCAAATCCTTTTCCACCAAAGAAGAATTTGATGCGGAAGTCGCAAAGAAAATGAAAGAGGCGAACGTGGAACTTGTTTTTTTGATTGGGTACAATCGGATTGTCCGAAAACCCTTATTGGATGCATATGCAAAACGCATTTTGAACATTCACCCGAGCTTGATTCCTGCGTTCGTGGGAAAGTTTGACCGGGATGTTCACGAGGATGTATTGAACGCCGGCGTGAAGGTGACGGGTGCAACGTTGCATATCGCGACCGAAGACGTGGACGCGGGACCCATTCTTTCCCAGGAAAGCGTCACCATCCAACCCACTGATACGCCGGAAACCCTGAAGGAAAAAGTGCAAAATGTGGAAAAGAGAATGATTGTGGAAGCCATCCGTGCCTATTCCGAAAACCGGGTGGTTTGGAGTGGGAGCAAGGTTTGGATTCGTCCCTAAGTATGCACTATCTTCCTTGAAACCGCGCTCTTTATCAACGCGTTTCCATTTTCTCGGGGAGGTGAAACCATGCCCTTGAAGCGCGAACTCCAACTATGGGAAATCACGTTGGCCGGAGTTGGAGTCATCATTGGAGCGGGGATTTACGCGTTGCTCGGGAAGGGCGCGGCCGTAGTGGGGGAAAGCGTTTGGTTGAGCTTTGCGATTGGCGGATTCATTGCCTTGATGACGGGATTGAGTTACGCCGAACTTTCCTCGCGCTATCCCAAAGCGGGAGCCGAATACGTGTATGCGAAGAAGTCGATTGGGGAACGAATGGCCCGATTGTGCGGTTTCGCGTTGCTGTTTGTTGGTTTCACTTCCGCGGCAACCGTGGCGTTTGGTTTCGGGGGCTATTTGAACGGGTTGACCTCGATTCCCATCGGGTGGGGCGCTTTTTTGGTTATTGTTGTTAGCGGCCTCATCTTGTGGCGGGGCGCCAAGTTTGCGGCCGATTTGGCGGGCGGTTTTTCGCTCGTGGAAGTGCTGGGGTTGCTGGTGGTCATCGGTCTTGGCATTTCCACGATATCCAAGGGTTTCCTCATTCCGAGCGCAGGAGAACTGCCAACAGTATTGTATGGGACCGCAATCGTTTTCTTTGCGTTTTTGGGTTTCGAAGAACTCGTGCGGATGTCGGAGGAGACCAAGGATGCCAAAAACCAAATGCCCAAAGCATTGATGGCCGCAATCATTATTTCCTCGGTCTTGTACGTGCTGGCTTCGGCGGCCGCGATAGGATTGGTGGGAGCGGAAGAACTGGCCAAAAGCAATTCTCCAATAGCCACTGTAGTAAAACCCAAGCTGGGAGAAACGGGATTCTTTCTCATGAGCTTGGTGGGATTGCTTTCCACATTCAACACGGTATTATTGATTATTCTCGCAGCCTCTCGCTTGTTGTATGGGATGGCCATCGAAAAAACGGTGCCATTGCTCTTTTCCAAAACGAAAAACCATCAACCCTTTTTCGCGCTGGCTGCAACGCTCGTCCTTTCGGCGGGTTTACTATTGATCCAAGACATCACGACCATCGCGCAGATGACGGATTCCTTGTTGTTTGCCGTGTTCGCGGTCATGAATGGGATCGTGATTGTTTTGCATCGCAAAAACAGGCCGTTCGATGGATTCAAAGTTCCATTGGTTGTGAATAAAATCCCCATTCCCGCCGTATTGGGATTGGTTTCGAGCGTAGGCATGCTATTTTTTGTTGAACAGAAAGCCTTGCTGTATAGCGTTGGATTCTTTGCGGTGCTATCCATCGTTTTGCACGTGTTGCGTCCGAAAGAAAAGGAAAAATAGCTTGAAAAATACGAAAACCCCAAAAATGGGAAAAGGCAAAACGATCCAAATAAGGAATGCCTCGGGGGAGACTCAAACACACTCCTTTTTCTTTTGAGAAAAGAAAAAGTAGCCGTCGCAGGCACGTTTCCGACCGTGCATTCCGGTATAGGG